>JBBIOQ010000150.1:0-7120 GCA_037443285.1 Sphingobacteriales bacterium
TGCTGTCATCATTGTTCTGGTTTGCAGTCTACCACTTGCTGCGCAGAAAGTGATACATCAATATTTCTTCAACAACTCGTTTGCCGAGTACACTGGAGGGCCTGCAGTTACAGAAATGATTTCCTGCAGTGCAGCGGCCGGGGCCTTTACCACAGAGCCCATCGTAACATCAGGCGGTTCCTGCGCCAATGGTGCCAGTAAAAACGTTTTTGCCTTCAATGCCGGTGGTGGCGTGCAATATCCAAATAGCAGCAGCGTGGTTGGAAAAAGCTACACCATCCATGTGCTGTTTAAGTTCAGCACACTAGGCGGCTGGTCAAGGATTATTGATTTTTCAAACAGCACGTCGGATGCCGGCATTTACCTGTATGGCAATTGTCTCAGCTTTTACCCAAACGGACAAGTGGGTCCTTCCTGCCCTTTTGTTGCCGGCAAATACTACCTCATGAGTTTTGTTCGTGATTCAGTTTCCAAAGTGATAAGTGTGTTTGTCGATGGTGTTCCTTACAGTAGTTACAACGATGCCAGTTCCACTTACGTTCCTTCATCATCTACATTGCCGGTTAATTTTTTCAGGGATGATAATGCTGTGCCTTGTGAAGTAAAAGCTGGGGCAGTAAAATACATTTCTGTGAGCAACACGCCGCTTTCGGCCAATGGTGTCGACAGTGTTTGGAAGGACATCTGCAGCATTGCCTTGCCTGTAAACCTTGCACAGTTTTCGGGCACCCTGCAAGGAAATAATGCAGTGCTGAAATGGTATACCATGAGCGAAAGCAATAGTGCCGGATTTGTGATTGAACACAGCGCTGATGGCGCTGCCTTCCTGCCTATCGGCAAGGTGGCAGCCGCAGGCAATTCCTCCCAAAAAATCAACTACCAGTTTATGCATACAAACCTGTTGGCTGGCACACACTATTACCGCCTCCGGATGACGGACCTTGATGGTAGTTTCCGTTATTCTAATGTGGTTGCATTGTCAACAGGTACAAAACTTGCTTTTGCTGTGTATCCAAATCCAGCGAAGAGTGTCATCAGTGTAACAGGCCTGTCGTCAGCAGTCAACCAAATTACGATTACAACCATCGACAGTCGCGTAGTGCTGAAAACACAGGCTGTGGGCAACAGTGCCACCATAAATGTAGGCATGCTGCCACCCGGGAATTATTTTCTCAACTATTTTGATGGCAAAACAACCCAAAGCAAAATGTGGGTGAAGGAATAGGCCTTTGAGTGAAATGAAGAATTAGAATGCATGCAGTACATAGCAAAAGTGCTGCATGCATTTTCCTTTTAAAGGCAAACAAAAATTCATTTCAGGATGGCGCCAGACCATAGCATATATGTAAAAACCTCAGTGCCCGATTGCCGTTCGCACTTCCCTCACCTTCGGCTATCTTTGCCACCCCAAAAAAAATCGAATTTTTATGCTCGATATAAAACTCATCCGCGAAAATCCTGCCTTTGTCAAGGAGCGCCTGGCGCACAAACAATTCAAGCAAATTGAATTCGTAGATGAAATTTCTGTCCTCGATACCGAACGCCGCCGCCTGCAACAAGAGCTCGACACTGTGCTAAACCAAAGCAACCTGGCTGCCAAAGCCATTGGCGGCCTCATGAAAGAAGGCAAAAAAGAAGAAGCCGAAGCTAAGAAAGCCGAAGTGGGCGTGATGAAGGAAAAAGAAAAAGAACTGAAGGAAAAGCTGACCGCTGTTGAGCAGCAACAGAGTGATATTGCCATTCAACTGCCCAACCTGCCTGCAGCTGCTGTGCCGGCAGGCAACAGCCCGGAGCAGAATGAAGTGGTACGCGAAGGCGGAATAAAGCCCACGCTACCTGCCGATGCAGTGCCGCACTGGGACCTCATCAAAAAATTTGACCTCATTGATTTTGAAACGGGTGCCAAAATTACCGGCAGTGGCTTTCCACTGTACAAAGGGAAAGGTGCCAAACTGCAGCGTGCCCTTTCAAGTTATTTCCTCGATTTCAATACGGCCGCAGGCTATACCGAATACATACCACCTTATATGGTAAACGCCGACAGTGCCTATGGCACGGGCCAGATACCCGACAAGGAAGGGCAGATGTACTTCATGCCTGCCGATGAACTGTACATGATACCCACGGCCGAAGTACCGGTGACCAACATATACCGCGATGTGGTGTTGAAGGAAAGCGACCTCCCCATAAAAATGACCGCTTTCAGCCAGTGCTTCCGTCGCGAGGCGGGCAGCTTTGGGGCCAATGTTCGTGGCCTCAATAGAGTGCACCAATTTGAAAAAGTGGAAATCATCCAGATTGCACACCCCGATAAAAGCCACCAGTTGCTTGATGAAATGGTGGCTCACGTTGAAAGGCTGGTTCAAAGCCTGGAGTTGCCTTATCGCATCCTGCGCCTTTGTGGCGGCGACATGGGTTTTGCCAGCGCCATCACCTACGACTTTGAAGTGTGGAGTGCTGCACAGCAACGTTGGCTTGAGGTGAGTTCTGTTAGCAATTTCGAAAGCTTCCAGGCCAACCGCATGAAGTGCCGTTTTAAAAGCGAAGGTGGCAAAACGCAGGTAGTGCATACCCTCAATGGTTCGAGCCTTGCGCTTCCCCGCATTGTGGCGGCTTTACTGGAAAACAACCAGGCCGGGCAAGGCATACACTTGCCAAAAGTGTTGCACAGCTATTTCGGATCGCCGTTTATCGACTAAAACTTGTCTCCCAAGTCATTTCTAACTACAAAATCGCAAAGTAGGCACAAGGAGCAATAAGGAATACAGGGCTTTGCGGCCTTTGTGCCTCACTGGTTTCATAGCGGTGATTTGAAGGCACACAAATCTGAGATATGCGCAAATCGTTTACTTAGCAAGAATTCAAACCTGTGAGGCAACAAAACCAAACAGGTTTTTTTGTAACAAAAAAGTTTTGGAGCTTGGGCAAATATGGTTTTACTTTGTTTTTCAAAGTGCTTTTATGAATGAACAACAGACACTTGAGGCCCTCAAGGACATACGCAGCATGATGGATCGGAGCAGCCGGTTCATCAGTTTGAGTGGCTGGAGCGGCGTAGCGGCCGGAGGCTGTGCCTTGGTTGGTGCATGGTTTGCTCATGCCATCATTTACCAGGGAACAAACGTGCCAACCAGCCTGCGCAACACGTACGAATCTGTTCCGGATTCCGGGAATAGCACACTGGATATGTTTGCAGGTTACTCCCAACTCCTGCTCACAGCCCTGCTTACACTTGCCGCTGCGTTGTTGCTGGCATTCATTTTTACCTGGATAAGAAGCCGGAAAAAAGGGATTCCGCTTTGGGGTCCAACTTCCCGCAGGCTGGCATTCGCACTCGGTGTGCCCATGGCTGTAGGCGGCATTTATATGCTCAGGCTCATGCAGGCTGGCGCCTTTGGACTCATTGCGCCGGGTTGTCTGCTGTTTTATGGCCTGGGACTTATCAGCGCATCTCGATATACCCTCGGCGAAATTAAATGGCTGGGCTATGGACAGGTACTCACGGGGCTGGCCAATTTATTTTTCACCGGGTACGGCCTTTATTTTTGGGCTTTTGGATTTGGCATTCTTCACATTGTGTACGGCTTCATCATGTGGTGGAAGCACGAACGCATTCCTGAAAACGCATAATCAAATTGGCAATACCCCTCAACATATCAAACCTAAACAAGGTATTTGACAGCCGCATCCGCCTGGGCATCATGAGTGCCCTGCTGGTGAATGATACGGTGAGCTACAACGACCTGAAAGACCTCCTGCAGGTGACCGATGGCAACCTGGCCAGTCATTTGAAGGGCCTGGAAGAAAACGGCTTCATCAAAGTGCAGAAGGGCTTTGTGGGGCGCAAAACCAATACCACTTACAGCGTGACCAAGGCCGGTGAGCGGGCCTTCAAACAACACCTGGATGCCCTGGAACAAATGATTCGGGGTACCCAGCAATCCTAAACCTATTTTTTTTCTCTATTCACTTTGAAATACAAAGCACTTTTATAATAACGTAACCACAAGTACCAATTTCAGCCGAAATCAATGGTATGCCGGTCATCCCGGAATCATACTTCACCAAATAACATAACAGCAATCATCGAGAAGTTTAAATCAATAAAAACCATTCAATATGTCAAACACAAACAACACAGGCACAGGTTTTCTGCTTAAAGGAATCATCACTGCCATACTCATTCTGGCTATGCTTATTCCTGCAGCCTATGTTCAGAGCCTGGTGGAAGAAAGGAAACAACGCCAAACAGAGGTGACCATTGAGGTAAGCAGCAAATGGGCGGGTAGCCAGGTGGTGGCAGGTCCATTTCTTGTAATTCCATATTCATACCAGCAACTGGTGAATGAAAAGCAAACGGAAACCATTTACAAGCAATTCATCGTATTGCCCGAAACGCTCAACGTAAAAGGAACCGTGACCCCCCAGGTTAAGAAAAGGAGTATTTACAAAGTGGCCCTGTACCAATCATCACTGCAGTTGAGCGGCCAATTCAACCTCGCCAATGTGCAGGCGGAAACAGGTGAAGAAGTGCATTGGAAAGATGCAAGACTATGCATGGGCATTACAGATACACGGGGAATCTTGACACAGGTACAAGGTTCATGGCAAAAAGGAACATTTGCATTTGACGCAGGCCTGCCAGAAAACCCCATTGCCGGCAATGGCATGAGTGTGCCTGTGGATTTGTCAGCACCCCTTCAAACCGGGATTATTGATTTCTCCATTCCTGTGCAACTAAAGGGGTCCGAAGCATTGCAGCTATTGCCATTGGGAAAAACCACAACATTCAGTGTTCAATCGCCCTGGCATTCACCCAGTTTTATCGGGAAATTTTTGCCCCAGTACACTCCGGGTGAAAAAGGTTTTTCGGCCAACTGGCAAGTGTTGCACTTCAACCGTGATTTTCCGCAAGTGTGGAAGAACCAACGGTTTAAAGCGGCTGATTATGCCTTCGGGGTAAGCCTGTTGCAACCTGCAGACAATTATGCCAAAACCATGCGCAGCGTGAAATATGCCATCCTGTTCATTGGCCTTACGTTTGGCTTTTTTTTCCTCCTCGAAATAATGCTGGGCTACAAAGTTCACCCGGTGCAGTACGTGCTGGTCGGCATTGCACTGATGGTATTCTACACTTTGTTGTTATCGATTGGCGAAATGCTCACATTCAATGCGGCCTACCTTATTGCCATGTTGTCTACAGCATCCCTCATTACACTGTATTCCCGCCATCTTTTTGCTACCTGGAAAAATGGGTTGATGATTGGCAGCTTTATTTCAGGCCTGTACGTGTTTATTTATGTACTCATTCAACTGGAGGATACGGCATTGCTTGCCGGCAGCATTGGACTGTTTTTCCTGGTTGCACTGGCTATGTATTTCAGCAGAAAAATCAGCTGGTATGGTCCATCGAAAGAACTCTCCTCCGCAAGTTCTGCATAATTTATTGGACCAAACACCATTAATGAACCATGAATTTTAATGCACATGAAAATCAAAATGATTCTGCCTGCATTGATGGAAGCAAAGAGTCCTTTCTGGCGCCCCATCAAATACTCACTTTTCCCGCCACTTGGGCTTGCAACCCTTGCGGCATACTGCAACCCCAATGATGAAATCGCATTGGTGGATGAGCATGTGGAAGAACTCATACTTGACGACAACCCCGACCTTGTCATCATCCAGGTTTACATCACCAACGCTTTCAGGGCTTATGGAATAGCCGACCATTACAGGAAAGCAGGATGTTATGTTTGCCTCGGTGGTCTGCATGTTACCTCACTTCCCATGGAAGCAGCATTGCATGCCGACAGCATTTTCATTGGGCCGGGAGAATACTCATTTCCTGGTTTCCTGGAGGATTGGCGCAATGGCTCGCCCAAAAAAGTGTACCAGTCAGGCAATAGAAACCTTGACAACATACCACCTGTGAGACGAGACCTGATAAAGCGCCAGTTATACCTTGTGCCCAATTCAATTGTGGTAAGTCGCGGATGCCCGCACCATTGCGAGTTTTGCTATAAAGATGCTTTCTTCAAAGGAGGCAAATCGTTCTACACGCAAGCCGTTGATGATGCATTGCAGGAAATTGACCGGTTGCCAGGAAGACACCTGTATTTTCTTGACGATCACCTGCTAGGCAACAAGCAATTTGCAAGTTCATTGTTCAATGGAATGCAAGGAATGAACCGTGTGTTCCAGGGTGCCTCAACTGTAGACGCCATTCTCAGGGGGAGCCTCGTTGAAGAGGCTGCAGCAGCAGGGCTGCGAAGTGTATTTGTTGGATTTGAAACCCTGAATCAGAACAACCTTATTCAGGCAAACAAAAGACAAAACCTCGACAGGGATTATGATGAGGCCATCAGGCGATTGCACGACCTCGGCATCATGATAAATGCAAGTTTTGTTTTTGGCCTCGACGATGACGGCACGGATGTATTTGAGCGAACAGTTGAATGGGCCGTAAGCCGGGGCATTACCACTTCCACCTTTCACATACTAACTCCTTACCCCGGCACTAAACTGTTTGAAAAAATGCTGGAAGAAAACAGGATACTCCACTTTGAATGGAATAAGTACGATACACGAACAGTGGTTTATAAGACAAATGGACTCTCTGCAAAACAATTGACCGAAGGATACAACAGTGCCTACCGCAATTTCTATAGCTGGTCGAATATTGCAAAAGCGAGTATGCAACACGACAACCTGAAACATGCACTGAAACATTTTGCTTACGCAGGTGGATGGAAAAAATTTGAGCCACTCTGGAACTTCATCATTAAAACAAGGGGGCTGAATAATATGCTGCCATTGCTTGAATCAATTCTTAGTAAGGTAAAGCCGGAAGCTATGGAAAGACCACAACCATTTCCGGCCATAGCCTGATGTTTGCTGTTTGATGGTACATTTATTGAAAGAAGAAATTCACAGATGCATCGATTTCTGATTCGTGTAAAATATGCCCTGCAGGGCTGGGCTTTCTTTTTCAGCAAAGAAAGGAACGGGCAAATTCAAATGGTGGTTGCAATCCTTGTAGTTATTGCAGGACTCTATTTTGGCATCAAGCCCACAGAATGGCTGGCTGTTTTGCTCTGCATTGCATTGGTAGTATCACTGG
>JBBIOQ010000151.1:0-6939 GCA_037443285.1 Sphingobacteriales bacterium
CAATTCTTAACTTAACTCCCTGACCTTTTGGTCTCAAAAATGGGGAGTATTACAAAACTCACTTACCTGCGAGACCCTTATTGATGGGCATTGCAGCCCTTTGGTGCAGGTGTATTCAGGAAGGATAATTCGCTCACTGATTACAACGTGGTGAATTTGTTTGCAAACTATCATCGTTCTCTGAAAAAGCACAACGTCAACCTGATGGCCGGTGTAAACCAGGAATTTAAAAACTTCGAAAGCAATTGGGTTTCTAAGGCTAACCTGATTAACGTGGATGTGCCATCTATCTCCACCGCTAGCGGTACAATTGATGGGTCGGACAACTATTCGCAGTTTGCTACCCGTGGTTATTTCGGACGCATCAACTACGACTATAATGGTAAATATTTATTGGAAGCCAACGGTCGTTATGATGGTTCTTCCCGTTTTCCTGAAGGCCGTCGCTGGGGTTTCTTTCCATCGGTTTCAGCCGGATGGCGTCTGACGGAAGAAAATTTCATGCAATGGGTAAAACCTGTATTTAATGAGTTCAAACTCAGGGGCTCGCTTGGTACCGTTGGCAATCAGAATATAGGTGAATACCAGTATATCGCTACCATGTCTCCTTACAATCCTGCATGGGTAAACAATGGTTCCGTGGTGGTTACAGAAAATGCTCCCAGCCTCATTAGCCCCGACTTTACCTGGGAAGAAGTGCAAACAATTGATTTCGGCGCCAGCTATGCTATGTTTAAAAACCGCCTGACTGGTGAATTTGACTGGTATACCCGTGATACCAAAGGTATCCTCAGTAAAACAAATAACCCGGTTCCTGCAGTGTTGGGTACTACTGCACCGCTCACCAATTCAGCTTCTATCCGCAGCAAGGGCTGGGAAGTGGAAATGACATGGCGCGACCGCATAGGCAAAGTGGGATATTATGTTTCGGCCAACCTGTGGGATTTCACTTCTACTGTTACCAAGGTGGACAACAACCCAAGCAAACTCCTTTCCTCGCTTTATGTTGGCCAGAAAATGGGCGAAATATGGGGATATACCACAGTCCGTTTCTATACAGAAAATGATTTTGTGGAAGGCACTTTAAATGCAAGCCTGAAAGGTGGCACACTGAAACCTGGAGTACCTCGGTATGGAACACAGGCACCCAACGTGGGCGACATTATGTACAAGGACCTGAACGGCGACAGTGTCGTGAATGCAGGCGCAGGAACATTTGACAGTTCCGGCGACCGCAGGGTAATTGGAAACAGCTCACTCAGGTACCAGTTTGGTTTCAGAGGCGGTCTTTCATACAAAGGATTTGATTTCTCGTTTGTAATTGCAGGTGTTGGCAAACAGGATCAGTTTAGAAACAACCAGTTAATATTCCCCAACAACTGGCAGGTATATGGTTCCTTGTATTCAAATGAAACCAACTACTGGACACCAACCAATAGGAATTCTTACTACGGTCGTATTTATACCGACGGAACCTCGCAGGCTACCAATGAAATGACGCAAACACGATTCATGTTGAATGGTGCCTATCTCCGCATCAGGAGCCTGGCATTGCGCTACAATTTCAATATGGATTGGATGAAGAAGGCAAAGATTCAGAACCTGGCGCTCAGCTATAACGTTGAAAATCCTTATACATTCCACCACATACCAAAGGGTTTGTTCCCCGATGAATCGGATTTGGGTTCAGGAATGGGTTATCCTTTCATGAAAAAGCAATCAATTGGAATCAACCTCACATTCTAATCAGAGCCAGGGAATAAACAGACTAAAAAAATATTTATGAAGAAATACAGTTCACTCTTCTTGGTTATGCTTGCAATTATTGCGGGCTGCCAAAAAGATTTTCTAAACAGGCAGCCGATAGACCAGCTGACTGAATCAACGGCTTTTGTTTCTTACGATAACTTCAAAAGTTACAGCTGGGGGTTGTACGATTATTTCCAGAGTTATGGAGTCACAGGTAGTGCATTGCCTACCTACATAGGCCAGGAAACAAACTCTGATAATTACCAAATTTCAATTACAGGTAATCAGTCCAGTTACACTACTGGTTTGAAAGTTGTTCCGGTGGGTGCAGGTGGTGCTACCACAGCTCTGCAAATTGCGCAATGGAACTTCAGCTACATACGCCGGGTGAATGTGATGCTTGATCACATTGATGCATCGAATATGACCCAGGTCGAAAAAGATCATTGGCGCAGTGTTGGTTACTTCTTTCGTGCCCTGCGTTATTATGACATGATTGCTGCTTTTGGCGATGTTACCTGGGTGGACCATGCGTTGAACATCAACGACACTACCGAATTGTATAGCGAACGCACCCCACGCGATGTAGTAGCCAACCATGTTCTTGACGATTTGAAGTGGGCAGAAGCGCATATTAAAACAGATGGTGATGGCGTGAACACTATCAACGTGCATGTTGTTCGTGCCTTAATTTCACGCTTTGGCTTATTTGAAGGTACCTGGAGAAAATACCATGGCCTCAATGATGCCAATACATACCTGCAGGCATGCACCGATGCTTCGCAAAAACTGATGACTAGTTTTCCAACTATCATGAGTTGCTATGATGATGTGTAGAACAGCGAAAGCCTGAAAGGCAAGGCCGGTATTATCCTTTACAAAGAATACATCTCAGGTTTGATGATCAATGGCTCAAACGCCACTACTCATCACACAGCGAGGTTTATTACTACCGGCCATTCTGCCAGCATTATCGACCCTACCAACGACATGGTAGAAAGTTATCTTTGTGAAGACGGACTTCCGATTTCAACAAGTCCAAACTACCACGGTGATTCCATCTGGAGCGCATTCCGCAAACGTGATCGCAGGTTGTACTACACAGTATGTCCTCCTTACCGCGTAACTATGCTGCCGAACCCCGGCACAACTGCTACATACACACAGCCTTGGTCGTATTACGATACATTGAGAACTCCAACGCTTGATTATAATGAGTTTATTCGTGTTATGAATGGACTGGCCACACAGACTGGCCGCCGGGACAAAACCTTACCAATTGATAGTTGGGCTCCAAAGACAAATGGCGTAGGAAACTACATCCCCAATATTCCACACCTGAAAGGATTTGCGCAAAGCCTTAACAACCGCATATATAACAGCGGCGCCAATGGCGCTTCGGGCCAGGCAGCCAATGTGCTCGGTTATAAGGATTGGAAATTGTACAACAGGATTACACTTGACGTTTCAAATGGCGGAAGCAATGACTGTCCTATTTTCAGGATAGAAGAAGTGATGCTGAATTACGCAGAAGCCATGTTTGAGTTGGGGCAGTTCAATCAGTCAGTTGCCGACCTCACCATCAACAAGTTGCGTGCAAGGGCGAATATTGCCAACATGGTTGTAGCTAACATCAACGCTTCATTCGACACCAAACGTGATGCAGATGTTGACCCCGTACTTTGGGAAATCAGGCGTGAACGTCGCGTTGAATTAATGGGTGATGGCTTCCGCTTCAACGACATCAAGCGTTGGTCAAAAGGTATTTACCTGAACAAGTATCCCCTTGGCGCAAGAGTGCGTGTTGCCGACTATCCGTCGGGTGTAACCTTCGAAGCTTCGAGTGGCGCTACTTACAAAAACATCAGGTTCTTTAATCCAGTTTCAGGATGGAATGATAAGTACTACCTGGAACCCATTCCAACATCAGAAATAGTGATCAACCCCAAGTTGAAACAAACTACTGGTTGGTAATCATTCAGGCATTAGTTTTTTTCTCATAGATGTTTGTTAGGTTTGGCGGGATCACTTCGTGTGGTTCCGCTTTTTTTTTAAAATGATATTCGCTTGAAAAGGATTGGCCTTGATATTGGAGGAAGCCATGTGGCCTCCGCGGTTTTTACAACGAATAGGACCGGCTCAAACGAGTTTATTGTGCATCATCAGCCATTGGATGCCAATGCAAGTGCAGTAGCAATTGTGCAGCAAATTTCTACCGTTATTCAAGGTGCATTGGGCAATGAACACAAGCCGGCTGCAGTAGGAATTGCCATGCCGGGCCCGTTTAATTATGAAGCAGGCATTAGCGAAATTGCCGGAGTAGGCGGAAAGTTTGCGAGCACTTTTGGTTTGCATGTTGGCGAAGCACTAAAAACATTTGCAGCATTGCCAAAAGGAAGCGGGTTGGTATTTGCAAACGATGCGCATTGCTTTGGCGTTGGTGCCAATGCAACTATGAATCCCAAAAGCAAAAGAAATATTTGCCTGACACTTGGTACTGGATTTGGTTCTGCATTTCTAGAAAATGGCATCCTGCTTCCGAAGAGCAAATGGATCACTGATTCCGGCTATTTGTACAACCAGCCCTACTTCGAATCTATAGCCGATGACTATTTTTCTACCCGCTGGTTTTTGCAGGAATATTACAGAACCTGTGGTACTCAAATTGAATCTGTAAAGGCCTTGGCCGCACATGCTGCTGAAGATGCGTGTGCACAGTTAGTCTTCAAACAATTTGGCAGAAACCTGGCCCAATTCCTTCAGCCCTGGATAAAGAAGTTTGAATGTGATGGATTGATAATTGGTGGAAATATTGTGAAGGCATGGAGCCTGTTTGGCGAAGAATTCATGGAGGCACTTAAACACCCTGATGTGTTAATCCCTGAATTGGTTTTAGTTACTGACACTGAAGCATGTATTATAGCCGGAGCAGCATTGCTTGCGGAGCAAAAGATGAAAGAAAATATGGAAAAGGAAACAAGGAATACCGATAAACGGTCAACGACTAATTGGCGAAAAACCACCCAGCCTTTGATGCCATTGCACAAAACAACCAACCCGGCTGAAGGCTATGATATTTTTCCATCCTTTGGTTTGGATTCAGGAAAAATTCAAACCGGTTTTGATTCAGTGGCAAAGGCAATGGCGAAAAATAAATTAGTCACTATTGATGGTTTTGGTGGGGTGCTATGGGATGCATTCAGGGAACAGTTAAATGATGCTTTGCTCGCCATCGGCGTCAAAGCACTTTGGTACGATGTTAGTGCCTGCCTGAAAGAAGAAGCAGACATCGATGCTATGATTGTGTCAAATCTCAATGGTGATGATCCTGTTTTCGGAAAGAGATTTGATGGTGAACTGGCCGATTTTTTTGATGCGGAGAAGCTTTCATTAATGAAACCAGGTGCCGATACTGAAATGTGTATTGCATACGGAACCGGTGCAGCGCTTTGCAAATGGGAAGGTTTGTTGGTTTACCTCGACACTCCGAAGAATGAAATTCAATACAGGATGCGTGCCAAAAGCATTTGCAACCTGGGAACCAACGTGGTGTTTGAAAACACGCAGATGTACAAGCGCTTTTATTTTGTTGACTGGCCGGTTTTGAACAAACACAAAGCGCAACTACTTTCTGCAATTGACATAGTAATTGACGAGCAGCGTGTTGACGAAATTGCATGGTTGGATGGTAATGATTTCAGGAATGCATTGGATGCAATGCTGCAACAACCATTTAGGGCAAGGCCCTGGTTTGAAGCAGGTGTTTGGGGTGGGCAATGGATGAAGAAGTATTTGAAAGGGCTGAATAAAGAGGAGCTAAACTATGCATGGTCGTTTGAATTGATCACGCCGGAAAATGGCATCGCCTTCGAAAGCGACAACCATTTGCTGGAAGTGTCTTTCGATTTTCTGCTTTACCGCGACAATGAAAAGTTGTTGGGAAAAGCTGCCAAACGCTTTGGCACTGATTTTCCTATTCGATTTGATTTTCTCGACACATTCGATGGGGGCAATCTTTCCATTCAATGTCATCCCCGCACAAAATATATTCAGGAACAGTTTGGCGAGAATTTTACGCAGGATGAAACTTATTACATCCTCGATTGTGAGCCCGATGCTGAAGTGTACCTTGGTTTCCAGGACAATATTGAGCCACAGGTTTTCCGGGATGCATTAATGCATTCGCAGCAAACAGGAGAGAAGATGGATGCAAAAAAATACGTGCAATCATTTCCTGCACACAAGCACAATTTGTTTTTGATTCCGAATGGTACTATTCATGCTTCGGGTAAAAACAACCTGGTGCTGGAGATAAGCAGCACGCCTTACATCTTCACTTTCAAAATGTACGACTGGCAGCGCCTTGACCTTACGGGAAAGCCAAGACCTATCAATATTGAACACGCTTTCAACAATCTTTATTTCGACCGAAAGGGAAAATGGGTGGAAGAAAACCTTGTTTCAAAACCAGTGCTGCTTGAGGAGAAGGATAATTTCAAACGCTACCAACTTCCCACACATCCAGAACATTTTTATGCAGTGGAGCGGTACTCTTTCAGTAATGAAATAAGTATTCATCCACAAGGCCGTTGTTTGGTGTGCATGTTGGTGGAAGGAACTGCAATAGAAGTAGCGGTTAACGGGAATGCACAGCTATTCAATTTCGCCGAAACATTTGTAATTCCGGCAGGAGTTGAAACTTGTTGTCTGCTTAACAAGTATTCATCTGAAGCACTGCTGGTAGTGGCCTATGTGAAAGAGGAGTGTTGCTGATGGGCAACCAGACTAACAGACATTTTTAAACGACTTATAAACGATTATGCAGCCCAAAGGAAAAATCAATCTCAGGTATCTTACACTTATCACATTAACAGCTACACTGGGTGGCTTCTTATTTGGTTTCGATACGGCCGTAATTTCCGGTACCATCAGCTATGTGAAGGTGCAATATTCAATGAATGCACTGATGGAAGGATGGTATGTTAGTTCAGCTTTGCTGGGATGCATTGCCGGTGTTGCCATGTCGGGCAAATTGGGTAATGCACTCGGTAGAAAAAAAGTGATGCTGATTTCGGCATTCTTATTTGCATTGAGTGCAATGGGTTGCGCCTTTGCGCCCGATGTGTTCTGGCTCATCATGTTCAGGTTGGTTGGTGGATTGGGCATTGGCGTGGCTTCCGTTATTTGCCC
>JBBIOQ010000152.1:0-6771 GCA_037443285.1 Sphingobacteriales bacterium
GCTTGTCGATTACGCAGATGTGGATGGCCCGCTGCTGCTTGCAGAAGACCTTGCTACCGGCCTCCATTATGACAATGGAACCGTAATGCTTCCACAGCAGCCGGGATTAGGCATTGAATCATTCGTATTCAAATAAATTTTGCCGATGTCGCACCGCCCCCGCTTTTCGCTTGTCTTGATTGGCTCATTGCTTTTTGCTATTTCGCAAGGGCAAAAAGCTAACCCTGGCATAGGACTTACACTTAGTGGAGGTGGCGCAAAAGGTTTAGCACATATTGGCATCCTCAAAGCCATCGATTCCGCTGAGTTGAACATCGATTACATTACCGGCACCAGCATGGGCAGCATTGTCGGGGGACTTTATGCAGCAGGCTACTCCGGCGATTCCATTGAACAAATAGCCAGGCGAATAGATTGGAACCTGCTGCTCAGCAACACCATACCAATGTCGAGCTACACTATGGAAGAAAAAGGTGAGTTTGGCAAGTACGCAGTCGAATTGCCTTTCGAAAAAAAGAAGGTAGGTCTTCCATCAGGATTTCTTGAAAGCCAGGAGTTGTGGCTGACGCTGGAGCGATTGTTCTTCCCTGTTGCTGCTATTAATGATTTCGACAAACTCAGCATACCGTACAGATGCATTGGAACCAACCTTGCAACTGGCGAAGTGACAACTTTTAAAAATGGCAGCATTGTATCCGCCATCAGGGCGAGCATGGCCATCCCGGGCGTTTTTTCCCCTGTTGACATTAAAGGTAATCGCTATGTTGATGGCGGCGTTGTTCGCAATTTTCCTGTGATAGATGCAAAAGAGATGGGAGCAAAATATACCATCGGCGTTTCGGTAAGTACACCATTGAAAAACATTCAGGAACTTGATGATGCACTTAAAGTGTTGTTGCAGGTGGTTTTTCTCAGCGAGAATAAGGACAGGTTAGAAGAATCAAAACTCTGCGATTATCTTATCAATGTACCAATGGGTGAATTCACTTCTGCAAGTTTTGCCAATGCCGATTCCATCATCAATCTTGGCATTGAAGAAGGAAGAAAATATTACCCGGTTTTCAGGCACCTTGCCGATTCGCTCAAAGCTGTTTACCCTGATTATACTTTCAGGAAAAACCGCTTGAAACCGGTAAAGGCATACAAAATCAAAAATGTAGAAGTCAGTGGTCTGACCAAACTTGGCAAAGATGCTTTTCGTGAGCAAATTGGTTTCGACTCAGTGCATGCCGTCAGTTGTGAGCGGCTGCAAACTGATACCCGCAATGCGTTTGCCTACCGCATGTACAAGTCGATTGTGTACGAAATAAAACCCAATATTGACAGCACGTTTGACCTTGCCTACATGGTAAAACCGGAATCGGCTACCATGGTAAAAGCCGGGTTAACCGCAAACAGTTTCAGCGGTTTTGGTGTTCACCTGAATGTAACATCACGAAATCTATTGACACCATTTTCCCGAACCATGTTTTCAGTGAACCTGGGCCAAAACTTCAGGGGACTATTTGAACACCTCCAGATGTTTGGATATCGAAAGGCTTTCTCCAACAGGTTTCAAGTGTATTCAGAATTTCAGGATGTGCCGACTTTTATGGATTTCAGGCAAACTGGATTGTACAAAACAAAATACATCTATCTCGATGACCGGTTTCAACTCACTGCTAAGCGCAAATCGGCAGGCGGCTTAGGCATTCAATGGGAAAATATTCATGCATCGCCTCAAATTGAAACGGGCCGCTACTACAATGGTTTCAACAACTTTTTTAGTGCGTATGGCTTCTGGCAATTCAACAACCTAACGAAACCACAATACCCTAAAAAAGGAACCATTGCAGAATTGAAAGTTGCCTATGTTTTTGGGCTTCATCCAAATTTTGACATTTACGAAGACGGCGTGTTGATAGGAAATACAAATGAATCACAGGTACCATACGGCAATTATTTTCGACTGACCGGATGGGTAAACAACACGGCTCCAGTAAGTCGTTCATGGGCTTGGTCGAGCCGCATACAATGGGGAATGAACCTTGGTGAAAACGAATCGCTGCTCAACAATTTCATCCTGGGCGGAATGAACACGACAGTTCATAACCAGGTTGTTTTCGCAGGTTTGAAAGAAGGGGAAATTTTATCCGAAAGTGTTGCTGCTGTTCATACAGGGCCACGCTACAACCCATTCAATAATTTCTTCATTACCCTGCAAGGAAGTCTGATGGCTTATGATTTTGTTCAGAAAAATGCGAGTGCACCCTCAGTGAAATGGGTAACAGGAAGTGGATTGACGCTTGCATACGACTTGCCCATCGGGCCTATTGAATTCACATTAATGTACACCGGTGCGACAGGGGGATTGCGTTCCTATTTCAATTTTGGTTTTCCTTTTAAGAACTAAAACAGTTTTCGCCACAAAGAATCGAAGAATGCAATAAGGCACAAAGATTCTTTGGTTTACTTATGAGAAGGATAGCAGACATTTTTATGAAGCACAAATAATTTCACTACTTGCCGAATTTATTTTTCAAAGCAGCCAAAGCATCCTGCATATTCATACTTGCCAAATCCTTGCCTGCCGGTTCTGGTTTATGCTGGGGCTTCTGAGGCTGTTCCAGCCTACGTCCGGTTTCATTGCCATCATTGGCCTGCTTTATGCTCAGAGCAATGCGTTTGCGGCCTAAGTCCACCTCCAACACTTTCACCTGTACCTTCTGTCCGAGTTTCAATGCTTCTGCAGGGTCGGCTACATATCGGTTTGCTATTTCACTTACATGCACCAGTCCATCCTGTTTCACACCAATATCAACAAAAGCACCAAACTTGGTTAGGTTAGTAACCATTCCAGGCAAAACCATTCCAGCAATTAATTCTTCCATCGCAAACACATTGGCAAATTCAAAGCTTTCAGCTTCGGCTCTTGGATCAAGTCCTGGTTTTGCCAGTTCTTTCAAAATATCCTGCACACGCAGCGCACCGTAAGAGACATATTTTTTTGAATCCACTGTTTTCACCAGCACTTCATTGCCTACCAATTCCTTAACCGAAACATTTAGGTCCTTGGCTATGGCACTCACAACCTCATAACTCTCCGGGTGCACTCCGCTGTTATCCAAAGGATTTTCAGCATTGGTAATTCGTAGAAACCCGGCACATTGTTCATAGGCTTTGTCTCCTAACCGTGTTACTTTCTTCAGTTGATTACGATTGGAAAATGAACCAATTTCCCTGCGGTAGTCCACAATATTCTTTGCAATTGTTTCACCGATTCCGCTAACATAACTCAGCAGGTGCCGCGAAGCGGTATTAAGGTTAACTCCTACAAGGTTTACACAACTCTCCACTGTTTGATCAAGTTTTTCTTTCAGCCTTACCTGGTTTACATCATGCTGATACTGGCCAACGCCAATGCTTTTGGGATCAATTTTTACCAATTCCGCTAGCGGGTCCATCAGCCTGCGACCAATGCTTACAGCCCCTCGCACCGTAACATCTTCATTGGGAAATTCTTCACGGGCCACATCGCTGGCACTGTACACACTTGCCCCATCTTCATTTACCAAAAACACGGGCAGTTGAAGATTAAGTCCCTTAATGAACTTCTCCGTTTCACGTCCAGCCGTTCCATCACCAATGGCAATTGCTTCTATTTCGTATTTCTTCACCAGGTGACGGATGGTTTGTTCAGAGTCGTACATTTTTCCCAACTCATGCACATAGATAACGGTGTTTGTTTGCAGGTCGCCTTTATTATCGAGCACCACCGTTTTGCAGCCTGTTCTGTAGCCCGGGTCGAGGGCCAAAAGGCGCTTGCCTCCCAACGGACTTGACAACAACAACTGGCGCAGATTTTCAGCAAATACGTTGATGGCTTCTTCATCGCTGCGCTGTTTGAGCGCCATGCGGAATTCACTTTCGAGTGATGGTTGCAACAAGCGCTTATAGGCATCTTTCAATGCTTTTTTGATATGCAAACTTTCACTGCTCATCCCCTTAATTACTTCGCCTTCCAACAACTCCAACGCAGTTTCTTCATTAGGCTCAATGCTGATACGCAAAAATCCTTCCATGAAACCACGCAGCACAGCCAAAGCCCTGTGTGCAGGAACTTTCATTACGCCCTCACTGTAATCAAAATAATCTTTGTACTTGGCACCTTCTGCTTCCTTACCGCTTAATACCTTGCTCAGTAATTTGCCTTCCGTTTCAAACAGCCGACGCATTTTAGTACGTATTGTAGCCTCTTCATTTACCTGTTCGGCAATGATATCTCTTGCACCTTGCAATGCATATTCCACTGAAGCAACTTTCTCATTGATGAAAGCTGCAGCTTCTTTTTCCAAATCTGCATTCTGCTGCGCCATCAGCAATTTTGCCAATGGCTCAAGGCCATTTTCACGGGCTGTTTGCGCCTTGGTTTTGCGCTTAGGTTTATAAGGCAGGTAAATGTCTTCGAGTTCGTTAAGGGTTGTTGCCTTGTATATCGATGCCTGCAAGGCTTCGGTCATTTTGCCCTGCTCCTCAATGGTTTTAATGATGAATGCCTTGCGTTCACTAAATTCCATCTGGAATTTGGCTTCCTCCTGTATGGCCGCAATCTGAACTTCATCAAGGTTTCCGGTTTGGTCCTTGCGGTATCGGGCAATGAAAGGAATGGTGGATCCTTCGTTCAGCAATCGCAGAACCGCTTCAACGCTTTGCAACCTCAGGTTTAGCTTAGCACTCACATTACCGGCAAACTCTATCATACAAATTCAATATTAGGGGTTGCGAAACTATAGGCAGGAAACATACCAACCAACCGCATTTTTCCGCAGCTATTGGGGAAAAAAATAGAAGTAATTTCTAAAACTGAAATCATAAAAAGACAAAGAAAAAATGCTATCCTCCGCATAAAAAATGCCGCCCCAAAATATGGTGCGGCATTCCCGATTCAAATAATTAGTTACAGGTTACAGAAACTTCAGCACTTGTTCACCCATTGCCTCTGTCCCAAGAATATTTTCTGCCGGAGTAGATGCATCGGCAATATCACGGGTGCGGAATCCTGCTTTCAATACCTTATCAACAGCGTTGATTACAGCTTCGGATTCTGCTTTCATACCAAACGAGATATCGAGCAGCAATGCCGCCGACAATACGGATGCAAGCGGATTGGCTACACCTTTGCCGGTAATGTCGTGGGCCGAACCGTGGATAGGCTCGTACACGCCTGTACCATCGCCAATAGAAGCACTTGCAAGCATACCCATGGAGCCGGCAATCTGCGATGCTTCATCCGTCAGGATGTCGCCAAAAAGATTAGCAGTAACTACCACATCAAACCTGCGCGGATCTTTAATAAGCATCATGGCAGTAGCATCTACAAACTGGTGTTCTACCTCCACATCAGGATATTCAAGTGCAACTTTCTGCACTACTTCACGCCAGAGCCGCGAAGTTTCAATTACGTTGGCCTTGTCAACAGAGCAAAGCTTTTTACGCCTTGTTCTTGCAGCTTCAAAGGCCTTGCGGGCAATGCGTTCCACTTCGTAACGGCTATACTCAGCCACATCGTAA
Source organism: Sphingobacteriales bacterium (assembly GCA_037443285.1). GTDB lineage: Bacteria > Bacteroidota > Bacteroidia > Chitinophagales > Chitinophagaceae > Phnomibacter. The sequence continues at coordinate 5,551 of JBBIOQ010000152.1, forward strand.
GCGGTGTCGCCATTGTTCTTACGTCCCTTTTCACCGAAATAAATATCGCCGGTAAGTTCACGGAAAAAAAGTATGTCGGCACCCTTCAATATTTCGGGTTTGATGCTGGATGCACCCAGCAATTCATCGAATAATTTGATGGGTCGAAGGTTGGCATACAGCCCAAGTTCTTTGCGCATTTTCAGCAAGCCTTGCTCAGGACGAACTTTGGCCGAAGGATCGTTATCGTATTTAGGATGACCAACAGCACCAAACAACACTGCATCGGAGTTACGCATTTTCTCCAACGATTCATCGGGCAATGGATTGCCGGTAGCTTCGATGGCCACGTGTCCAATAAGCGCCTCATCGTAAGTGAAAGTGTGCCCGAATTTTTCTGCAATAGTGTCGAGTACTTTCTTGCCAACAGCAGTTACTTCCTGCCCTATTCCGTCTCCCGGAACAATCAAAATGTGTTTGGTAGCCATTAATTATTTATTGGAAATGTTTCTGTGAAAATGTTTATGCATGCTGAATGGTGTTCAGCATTTTTTGTGTTGCCTTAATGGCCGAAACGGTTTGGTCGCTATCGAGGCCCCTTGTCTTGAACTCCCTGCCATTCAAACTCCAGGTGATTATGGTTTCGCATAACGCATCTGTTTTGCCGCCGGGCGGAATACGAACTGCGTAATCTGTAAGCATGGGCAGTTCAAGCTTTTTCATTCTGTACACTTTCTTCAGTGCATTCATGAAAGCATCGTACTGACCATCGCCCTGTGCATGTTCTTCAAACGATTCACCATTCATGGTAATTCGCAGCGTAACAGAAGGATTCAGATTCTTGGCATGCGTCAAAACGTAATCATCAATCTTTACCTTTTCAGCAATTGAATTGCTATCGAGCACATCTGAAATTATGTAAGGCAGTTCTGCCTGCGTTACCACTTCTTTCTTATCGCCGAGGTCAATAATTCGTTGGGTGACTTTCTTCAGGTCCTCATCCGAAAGTTGAATTCCCAATTGCTGGAGGTTGTTCTCAATATTTGCTTTGCCGCTCATTTTGCCCAGCGCATATTTTCGCTGTCGGCCAAAACGTTCGGGCATCAGGTCGCTGAAATAAAGTTTGTTCTTCTTGTCGCCATCGGCATGAATGCCTGCTGTTTGTGTGAACACATTTTCACCCACAACCGGCTTGTTTACGGGTATGCGGAAGCCCGAAAATGTTTCCACCAGTTTGCTCAC
>JBBIOQ010000153.1:0-3977 GCA_037443285.1 Sphingobacteriales bacterium
GGGTGTGCAAAATCCCAGAAGTAGCGGATGGTTTGTTTTTGCACTAGGTCAAGCAGTTGTTCATCTGATAGGTTCTTAGGGCGCTTGGTTGCATCAAATGTGGCAGGTGCAGGTTTGGGTTGTGCGCATGAAAGAATAACAATGAGTAATGCGCTACAAGTGAAGAAGTGTTTCATTTGATAGTTTTTTTCTGAAGCAGCATTTACATACAATCATCATTTCTATTTGGGCGCTTGTGAAGCCTCAATGCTCATTTTAAGTTTTAAGGCCCTGTTGCCCTATCACAAATGCATTGCTATGCAAGATTCAATCTGCACATTCTTCATGGCAGGTATGGTGCAGCAAAACCAAGTTTTTTCATGCCTGTTTTCACTTCGGGGCAACTTGTCAACAAGTTCCACAACAATCCGCTCCTGTAATTTTCGATCATCACAATCATAGGCCCCTGGTCTATAGCGAGGTAGCTATCAGCAAACCAAACATCCTTGAGTGAAAAGGCATCTTTGAAACCATAATTGCCCCAGAGTTTGTCGCCCAGTACGTAGTAAAAAAACTTCAATGCCTTCATGGATTCTGTTGGCGTGAAAGGCAAAGACGAAACGGCAGCGGTAGGTGCAATGGTGCCCACATCATTGGTGGGCGAACTTGCTGTGTACCCATTCGGAATATCACTGGCAGTAAGTCCCCAGCATGAATCGCTATAGCCGAAAAAAGCACCGGGATTTTGCCTGCAATACTCTGCGTTTATTTTGCTGTGATTGACTACCTGCTTTTGATAATCGGCATACACATCAGCGAGGCCATTGGGGTTAATTCCGAGGAAAGAATAATGACTGAAAAACAACGGGCCACCATAAGCAGTACCCAGCGGCAGTTGAAATCCCATGTATGAATTGCCATTGGTAAAACCATTGCTGCCATTGGCTGTCCAGCCTTGTGTATATACTTCTTTCGGAATAGTAAAAGTGTTAGATGATGCAGCCAGTATGTAAGTGATAAGGCATTCATTCCATCCACGGATGGGCAGGTTCATGTCCCAGTTGTAATCGGGGCTCCAATGCCAGTACAGCACATTCTCGTTGCTTTTCCTGAACCAATTCCATTCCACTCCATCCACCAATGCATTGATGTCATTGCGTAGTGTTGTTTCATCTGTGCCAGCACCATTGAAGTATTGCCTGGCAGTTAGTAAGCCTGAAACCAGGAAAGATGTCTCTACCAAATCGGCCCCGTTGTCTTTGGTACTGAATGGCACAACTGCACCCGTTGTTCCATTGAGCCAGTGTGGAAAGGCACCATGAAATTTCTTTGCTGTATTCTTCAGAAATGAAATAATCGTTTGCATGCGTGCAAGGCCCTGTGCACGGGTAACAAAACCGCGATTAACGCCTGTTACAATGGCCATGATTCCAAATCCCGAACCTCCTGAAGTAACAGTTTCACCGGATGTATTACGTTCTCTTGCAAGTCCACTCACAGGGTGTGCAAAATCCCAGAAATAACGAAAGGTTTGTTTCTGCACCAGTGTTAGCAAACTATCGTCGCTGATGATCGGAAATTTCCTGGAAGAATCAATGGAAGTAGTCAGTCGTATTTCAGTTGGATTCAGCAGAATACCTCCAGTAGTGTTTTTGAGGGAAGAAAGAATGTTCAATTTGTATTTTGACAGGTATGCCAATGTATTCACAGGATGAACAACTACAACGCTGTCGCCACTTTCGTAAGTAGGATTGTACAAAACAGGATTGCCGCTGTTTTCAGCAAGTGAAATATTTGCAGCTACAGATGAACGATCGAGTGCAGCGTTGAATTTTAGTCGAATGGTTGCCTTCACATTTGTGTTCATGTTATCGGCATTTGCCTCCACGCCATTCACGTTCCAGGTAGCCAGGTTGAAGTTCTTTGGCGTTGGCGGAGGCGTGCTTCCACCGGAACTACTGTTCTTGTGGCAGGAAGCAAGTAACATGCATGCGGATAATATGACAAGCCCAAATCTCATTTCACTTCAACCTTTGTTGCTCACTTCCATTATAACAACAGAGTACTGATGGAATGGGGCAATGCTGTAAACTGCGCGGCCTTTCCATTAATCCACAAATAGTAAGGCGTATTTATACTACCCTGGTTCATCACTACCACCACTAATTGTCCATCGGGGTTTTGGAAAGCGGTTGTCAGCAACTGGCTTCGGCTTGCCGCTGCTACCACTCGTTTGGCACCCGGCTTTATGAACTTTGAAAAATGACCGATGTAATAGTATGCATTGGTATAGGTGATTTTGCCGTTGCGTGTATCGGCATGCACAGGTGCGAAACAAAAGTTGCCAACGTGGTTGGGGCCGCCATGTTCATCGAGTATAATATTCCAATCGGTGAAACCAACCATGCCATTGTTGAAATCGTTGATCATGGATCGGCCATATTCTTCACCCAGCGACCACTTGTTGATGTTGGCGGAATCAAAAGCCTCGGCGCAACCTTCTGTAAAGAAAATATTCTTGTCGGGGTAAGCCTCGTGTACACGTTTCACATTTTCATACATCGGCTGTCCTCCGCTCCAATCCTCATACCAATGAAAACCTATGCCCCATGCGTACTTAGCAGCTTCGGGATCGTTGAAATAAGTTTGTGCACGCTGGTACATCAGGTCGCGGTTATGGTCCCAAACAATAATTTTCTTTTCACTCAATCCCTCTTTGGCCATGGTGGGGCCAAGATGATTTTTTAGAAAATCTCTTTCTTCTTCCGCGGTGTAAATACAACTCTCCCACTTCTGGGTGGCCATTGGCTCATTCTGAACGGTGATGCCCCAAACGGGCACATCTTCGGCCTGGTATGCTTTAATGAATTTAGTGTAGTACAGTGCCCAGGTGTTGTAATATTCAGGTTTGAGTTTGCCTCCATGCAACATATCGTTGTTGGTTTTCATCCATGATGGAGGACTCCACGGACTTGCAAACAAATTGAGCGTGCCCCCTGATGCCTGCATGGCTTCCTTGATAAAAGGTATTTTGAATTTCTTATCATGTTCGAGGCTGAATGATTGCAGCGAAGTGTCGCCCTCCTTTACATAGGTATACGTATCACTGCTGAAATCGCAACTGTTGATATTGGTTCGTGCTACTGTGTAGGCAATGCCATCCTTTTTATCGAAATAAGCTTTCAACAATTCCTGCTGCTGCGGCTTCGGAAGTTTGTAAAACGTTTCGGCTGCTGCATCAGTCAGTGCAGCACCGATGCCCACAAACGACTGGAATGATTTAGAGGGATCTACAAAAACCATTACCTGCGATTCCACCGGTTGTGCCATGTCGGAAAAGGAAGAAGTATCTGCCGGTGAAAGCCTGTAGCCGGTGCTGTCGGCTGTGGTGTATGCAACCACATTTTTGCCCTGGGTTGTAAAGGTTGTCTGCTCAGTTTTTTGCTGCTGACCACAGGCAACAAGAATTGAAATAACGGCGATGATTGCTGATTTTTTCATGTACCAGTACTTTAAGAATTATTTCCATTTAAAAGTTGCCACTGCGCCTACAGGTACGGTGGCTGTAGCCCATGCACCGTTGATGCGAATGTTGAATGATGATGCAGTGGATGCTTCGTTGAGCACCAGCAACACCTTGCTCCCGTCGGGACAAACAAAAGCTACATTAGGCAAATTGCCGGGTCCATTGCTGCTGATGCGCACCGAACCTGCTGGTATAAACTTTGAAGCATGCGCAATGATGTAATAGCTTTCATTGCGGGTTACACTTGAGCCTTCAAGCGTGCAAGCTCCTTTGCATTCTGTACAACCACCAGGTGTGTGCGGCGCATAAAATGCATCGTTGGCAAGGTTCCACTCCAATGCTATGCGGCTCCAATTGCGCATGGACCCAATCACAACATTGCGTGTGTGCCACATCAGGTTGCCGCTAAAACTTTCTTTTGAGCCGGTCCATTGTTCAGTGAAATACAGAGCCTTGTCAGGATGTGCATCAT
>JBBIOQ010000153.1:3987-6767 GCA_037443285.1 Sphingobacteriales bacterium
AGGCTGTAATATCTCCGGCATATAGATGAAATGCCGAACCATCCACATACTGCTTTGCCTGTGCATCATTCAGGATGGTGATGGGATATCCCGGGTTGTCGCAGTTGTGATCCCAAATGATAATTTTCGTAGTAAGGCCTGCGGCACGAAACGCAGGACCAAGATGGTTTTTAACAAAGTCGCCTTCTTGCGCAGCAGACAGCACAAGACTTGGATTGTTGCCACCGTGCTGCGGTTCATTTTGAACAGTAACCGCATCAATGGTGATGCCTTTCGCTTTCATGGCCTGAATGTATTTCACAAAGTACTGCGCATACACAGCGTAGTATTTTGTCTGCAGGGTTCCTCCTATTGAACTTCCATTGTCTTTCATCCAAACAGGCGCACTCCATGGACTTGCCATCAATTTGATATTTGGATTGATGGCAAGTATTTCTTTGAGAACAGGAATCAAATCCACCGTGTCGGCGGCAAGGCTGAATTTGGAAAGTGTTTCATCGGTTTGCCCGGTGGGCATATCGTCGTAGCTGAACACCGTGTTACTCAGATCAGATGCGCCGAGGCTTACACGCAGATAACTGATTCCAATTGCATTAGCAGTGTTGCCAAACAACTCATTGAGCAATGCAGCTTTTGAAGAAGCTACCATGGCATTGATCAAATAGGCACTGCCACCGGTGAGGCAAAATCCAAAACCATCAATTGTCTGGTATTTGGTCGTGCTGTCGAGATCAATATTAGCGTAGTTGTTGCTGGCAGATGCAAATGCAAGCATGGCTGGTTGCTTTTGCAGTAGCATGGTCTTATCACCTTTGGTGATCCACACTTCCACCTTTGCTTCTGCAGCAGGTGGTGGCGTACCCGGGTTCTTCTTTTTGCATTCGCCAAAAAAGGAAGTGGCCATTACAAAAAGAAGCAGGAATCCGACATGTTTTAGTAACAATGATGCTCGCCGTAAAAGTGAAAAGTGTCTTGGGTAAGAATGAGTTTTCATAGTGTTCAGGTTCAAACAAACGGACAGGTAAAAAGCAGCATAAAGGTCAGTTATTGTGCGGGTTTCAGGAAAATTAATGGCTGGTTGTTTCTTGCCAGGACAAGCATTTTTGTCTTGCCTGTATTCACCCATTTTTCATCTCGAATTTCACCGCTAATCGAAGGGATTTTGCTTAGAATTTTTGCTTCGCCATTCGTTGAAAATGAAAATGTAGTGGGCAGCAATCCATCGTACCGGCCCTCGTAAGGAACCACTCCGTAGAAGTTTCCGCCGGCAATAAAACTATTGTTTGCTGCAGCCGGGGTAAATGAAAATACCGGTGCAAGTTGCAGTTCATCGGGCAGTGCTTTCATAGTGAAATTGCCTTTGCCATCATTCATAAAAACAGAAGATGCCAGTGTTTCAGCTTTCAACTCCAGGTAATCGGTAAATAAATCGTAGAACATGTACTGCACCGTTTGCCCGGCTACTTCACCATAAGTGAGGTAGGCCTTCTTCAGCACCGGCAATTGACGCTCCAACTCATCTTTCGCAAGAAAGGTATAGTCCTTGCCATCCATGGAATAGGTCATCACCTGTTCAATGGATCCATTTTTGTCGAAGTCTTTTACAAACAACTTTACCGGGCCGTTTTTTCCCGACATGAGTTTGGTATTGAGCCCCCAGTTACCTGCAAGTAAATCTACATTGCCATCGCCGTTTACATCAGCGGCATACAATGATTGCCAAAGCCCTGAACTTCCTGCTACATCAGTTGATTTAAATTTACCGTTGTTGTTGATGAATATTTTCAGTGGCATCCATTCACCTGTGACAATCAAATCCTGCCAGCCATCTTTATTTACATCAGCAAATACAGCAGTGGTTGCAATCCCCAGGTTGGTTATAGAAATAATGTCTGAATTGCCTAAGCTAAAATGGCCCTTGCCGTCATTCACCAACAGAAATGAGTTTTGCGGATACCCATATTTTTTTGCATCTGCTAGCCCACCTACAAATAAATCCAGGTCGCCATCATGATCAATATCTGCAGCAGCTACGCATGATTTGTTAGTGAGTAATATGGGTAGTGTACCGGCTGCAGGCTTCAGGTGCCCTTTTGCATCATTGAGGTAAAGCCTGTCGGCAAGATGTACATCTCCACTGTCGTATTCATTGCCGCCACTAACCACATACAAATCCTGCCAACCATCGGCATTGGCATCGAAAAAGAGGGCATCCACATCTTCAAAATCCCTTGATGCAGTAAAGGAAGCTGTGTCTGCGGCCTTGAAACCACCACCTGGTGATTGTATCATGAGTATTCCGGCCTGCCCTTTTGCACCGCAAAGAAAAATATCATCAAGACCATCTTTGTTCACATCTGCCACAGCCATTTTTGGTCCTCGGGTTGATTCAGTATGTGGTATCAGGTATTGCCTGTTGAAATCAACAAAATCGTTTTCGACGTGACACCAGTTAACGGGCAACTGGCTGGTTACATCTTCAAACACAGGTTTTGGTGCAGGAAAAAATGCAGCATAGCTAAAGGTGCCAGAGGCGTCCTTCTGATTGAAAAGCATTTGCTGATTTGCCTTTACATGCTTCACCAATTGGAATTGCTGGTTGGGCCATACCACCAAAATGCTGTCAATGGTTGTTAACGTATCCAAACCAAAATGCAGGCGAGGCTCGCATGATGAAAGGAAACCACGGGTAAGCATGAGTTGCTGGTATTGCATATTGCCGTTGGCAAACACATACGCTTTGGCACCAATTCCATTTGTGTTGCTATCTGTTCCTTTGA
>JBBIOQ010000154.1:0-6734 GCA_037443285.1 Sphingobacteriales bacterium
GCACGTAAAAAATACCGCGCCGGCTTCCTGGAAAAATGCAGCCTGCTGAAGCCCGGAATTCCTGAAAGCAAGTGATTAACATGCGTATCCTTGTACCCTGCCCAAGTAAGGTCGTTCACCATTTTCAATTTTTCTGCTGTGCTGTTCAATGCAGCCGTAATCATTTGCGGAAGAGTTTCTACCTGTGCTGTTCTGATATCATCAATGTAGCGGAAAGCACTGTCTTTAGCGATAGCTTCAAACAGTGTGTTATCGGCAGGTGCAGCCACCGGCAATTTGTCGGGGCGCTGCAGGTTGTCGTTCCAAACGGTATCACTGAATGCATTCCACCAGTTGAAGAAAACCGTCATTCCTTTTTCCTCCGGGTCAGCCCGCAGGTTCCAGCGGCGAACATCATCGAGCAACAATTTTGCAGCAGATGAAAGATTATTTTCTTCCACATTTTTAAGCATAAGTGGAAGGGCCATTTCTGCAAACACGTTGTAGTTGTCTGTCTGCATTTTCTTCATATTGTCAACTGTAATGCCATTCATGCTACCCAACACACGGTTGATGATGAAGCCACGGTACACGTCATGTTTGCCACCCAGATAAAATGGATAGGCCGTATCAGCAGGCAGTTGGTTGGCGCTTGAAACAAATCCTCTTTCGGGATTAATCATGTGCGCATTGTCTTCAGGTGCAATAATGCCCTGCCAACGAAAAGTGGTATCCCATCCGGGCATTACAAAATCTCCCTGTCGACGCCACTTTGCAGGAAATGTTGCCTGCTGCCACCAGGCAATATTGCCTGATTTGGATGCAAAGACAAAGTTTTGACCCGGGCATTGAAACAACCGGATTGCATTCAGGTAATCATCATAATTCTTCGCATGATTCAACCCGCGGAATGCACCCAACTCAAGGCTGTTGTCGTGTGCTTTCCAGCGAATAGCGTAAGCCTTCCCGTTGTTCATGGTGCTTTGATAAGTAGCATCATACATCACAGGCCCCCAAACAGTCATGGGAATTTTGTCGGTGTAGTCGGCTTTGCCCCTGATGCGAATAACCTCATTGCGCCAAACTGTCTTTTTCCATGCGCCGTTGTAGAAGTATTCATTCATAGTGCTATCCCTGAACTTCACTTCGTAAAAGTCCATCACATCACGGCTGGAGTTGGTTACACCCCATGCGATGCTGTCGTTGAAACCAATGACAACCGAGGGCGCCCCCGGAAAACTAACTCCATATGTGTTGTACTCCGGCGTATGAATTTGTATTTCATACCAGAGCGAAGGCAGGTTAAGCCCAAGGTGCGGATCATTACAAAGAATTGGCCTGCCGCTGCTGGTTTTACTGCCGGCCACTACCCAGTTATTGCTGCCATTATCAGGGTCGGGCCTCTCGTCGTTCAAAGCAAGATTGGGTGAAATAGCGGCATACAACGAATCGAGGTTTGACGGTGCTTTGGGTATAGCCGTTGTTACAGGGTAAACAGTGCCTTTTGGTGAAATGGATTCCAATGAATCAGGCTGCACCGGAAAAACCTTTTCCATTTCGGTGTTACCAATAAGGTTACGCAGGTTGGTGTACTCAAAATCATCAAAATCTGCTGCGAGGTCGTAGCTCATATATTTCAGGAAGAGAGCTGAATGCAACGGCGTCCATTCTTCCGGAGCATAATCGAGCAGTTTGAATTCGATGGGATACTGCGATGGTGATAATTGGTGGATGTAATGGTTCACACCTGCTGCGTAGGCTTCCATGGCTGCCTTGTCCGATGGATTTTCATTCATGGCTTTGATGGAATTTTCCGCCGCCAGCATCATGCCCATTCGCCTGAAACGGCGGTCATGTTTTTCCAGCACACTGTTGTTGCCCACTTTCTCACCCAGCACTTCGCACAACCTGCCGCCTGCTGCCAGCACCTGGAATTCCATTTGCCACAACCTGAATTTCGCGTGGAGATATCCCTGAACGAAATAGGCATCGTTGTCACTTTTAGCGAAGATGTGCGGCACCAGCCTTTCATCGAGATAGACCTGCACTTCATCGCTCAATTCCGGTGCAGAAATATCCAATGAATACGTGGCATCGGATGCCTCGGCGTTTTGCCAGAAACCATGCGATGGGCTGAGCATTTTGCCCATGGGTGGTGCCGGACCAATCTTGGTGTTCAGCGCCACAACAAGGCAAGTGGTAAAAACAAGGCTAATAATAAATGGAATAATTCTCATAAATCTGGCGGCAATTTGCTGGTGGTGAAAATAAGGACAAATCAAAATCGGCAATTGCAGAGTTGTTAACGCAGCCTTGCTGCCAATGAAATGCACTGACTATTTTTGCCACCATGCAAATGGAGCCCTCTTCAACAAAAAACATTCTTGGCCTGCAATTGCCTACAGACCCACGATGGGTAAACCTGGCAGAAATTTCACTGGAAGAAATCCTCTCCGACCATGCATACTGCGAGCAAAAGGCAGCAGTTAGTTGCATGAGCCTCATTCAGCTATTCAGCAACAGGGATGATTTGGTAGATGCATTATCGCCTATTGTGACCGAGGAATGGGGTCACTTCAGGCTGGTACTGAACGAAATAAGGAAGCGTGGCCTCAAACTTGGCGGCCAGCGTAAAGATGAATATGTAAATGCATTGCTTGGATTTCAGAAAAAAGGCGGCAGTGAAGAAGACCGGCTACTAGATAAACTGTTGATTTGCGCCCTCATCGAAGCCCGCAGTTGCGAACGTTTTAAGCGCCTCAGCGAAGGGCTGGATGATGAGTACCTCTGCCAGTTCTATCGCCGTTTCATGGAAAGTGAAGCCGGGCATTACCGCACTTTTATCGATTTGGCAAGAAATTATCTTCCTGAAGATAAAGTGTGGAAGCGCTGGCAGGAATGGCTCGATTTTGAAGCAGGTGTAATGAAACAACTCGAACTACGGGGCGACAGGATGCATTAATCAGGAGGCTCCTTGTAATTCCTGCAGGTAAGTTTTCATTTCAAAATGATATTCGGCGGCTATGGTAGCTGCGGCCACGGCAAAATCTTCGTTGGGAGAAGCATAAATAACTGCACGGCTGGCATTCACCAGCAGGCCGGCATCGGCATTTAAACCATATTTCGAAACCTCAGCCAGGCTACCTCCCTGAAATCCAACACCAGGAACCAACAGAAAATGTTCTGGTATGATAGAGCGGATATGAGCCAGTTCGGAAGCCTGTGTGGCGCCAATCACAAACATCAGGTTCTCACTGGTGCCCCACCCGGATATTGTTTCCAACACTTTTTCATACAACAACAATGAACGGTCGCCACTAACAATATTGGGCACTAGTCCAAGTGATTCCTTGTTTGGTTCAATTTTCAGTCGCTGAAAATCATCGCTGCCTTTGTTGCTGGTTAGGCCCAGCACAATGGTCCATTTGTCCTTGTATTCCAAAAAAGGCTTTACACTGTCTTCGCCCATGTAAGGAGCCACCGTAATGGCGTCTACATTCATTTTTTCAAAAAAAGCCCTTGCATACTGGTCCGAAGTATTGCCAATATCGCCACGTTTTGCATCGGCAATTTTCAGGTGAGATGATGGAATGTAATCAAATGTTTCCTGCATAATTTCCCAGCCGCGAACGCCCATGGCTTCATAGAAAGCAGTATTGATTTTATAGGAAACACAATGCGGAAGCGTAGCATCAATAATGGCTTTGTTGAAATTCAGCACAGCATCGGGGGTTCTGGAAAGATGACCAGGGAGTTTGGATTCATCAGTATCGAGTCCAACACATAAGTAGGTTTGTTTTGTAAGAATTTCATTTACCAAGTTTGCTCTTGTCATGTCATTACTTTTTTGAACCTTTCATTGAACACAAGGGGACGCTGCATTTTCAGCACCACTTTGCTAATCAGGCTGTGCCGTGGGTTGATAACCAGGTTTGTTTCTTCGGGAAGTAATGCTGAAGGAACCTGGAACGCCAGGAAATTCAATTCATTCAAAACCTTGTTACCCAGCATAGCTGTGCCCAGCTGCGAAGGAAAGATATCCCAGTCACTTGGCAAATCGTTTTGCGACAGTTTCAGGATAGGTACATCATCTGGCAATTCAAAACTAGCCAGGCCATAATCCTTCAACATACTGAAAGGCGTGTAAACCAATGTTTCCAACATAGCCAGGCTGCGATGGCTGGCAGTGTACAAAGCCGGAATGCCAATGCTGTTCCATCTGCCACCATTCAATCGGCTTCCTTCGCCCGATAAATCGGTGAGGTAGCTCATCCGGGTGATGCGATACACTTCCATAATAGACTATGAGAAAACACCCGTTTCAAGGCGGCCCAGCAGGTGCTCCAAATGCTGGATACCAAAGGATGTGTCTAAAAAAGAAGCTGGCTTCTGATTACCTAAAGCAAGAATGGGCGATTGAATCCATAGGCGGAATTTTTCCAGAGAGCCCAAAACCTCAACGCCCCTATTGGCAAGGTGCACCAGCTCCAGAAGCCTTTCAGACTTGGAACTATCGAGCAAATCATTATCAGCTTTTCGCTGGAGATTGCGGTAGCTGGAATGCAACCAGGCACTAAGTTCATCGAGGGTGACGCCATACATGGCCGCCACGTCAAAAAGTTTGTTTTTGCTGATACCTTTTCGTGTGGCAGCAATGTGATCAAAAGCATCAAAAGGAAATGGCCCGCTGGCTGTGATGCCAGGATAACCAAATGCCAATCCGGGCTCATTGAGGATGGACAAATGTTCAGTGCTTTCCTCTTTTTGCAGGCCATAAGGCTTGGACGCTTTCTTTCTTGCCATATCCAAATTTACGACACTTATCACAAATTTTGACCATTTTGTCGTAATTTTATTTCAGTCTGTCCGGTAAGTCGGTAATAAACCCATCGACACCCAATGCCTTGAGTTTCTGCGCTTCCGCCTTATCATTTACAGTCCAGGGAACTAGTTTCAGGTTCAGGTCATGGCATTGGTTCACAAGTTCAGGCGTTACAAGACCATAATGCGGTGAATAAAAATCAGGTCTGAAACCCAGCGCTTCCAATTGCTGGCCAAATGGCATTTGGTCATCCTCTTCCACCAAAGCGGATGTTTGAATTGCCGGATAGTGAAAATGAATGATTTGCAGGGTTCTGAAATCAAATGATTGAATCACCACCTGTTTCTGCACGCTGGCCGCTTCAATTTCCTGCATCAGCAATTCGACAAACCTGGCAGGTTTGGGATGAAACAAATCATCAGTCCCAGGCTTTGTCTTGGTTTCAATATTGAAAAAAGGCAAAGGACGATGATGGGCTTCGCAATATTGCTTCACGGAATCGAACATATCCCTAAGCCTTGGCTTGTTTATGCGCATTTTTTTCTGCTCCGGAAAACGCGGATGAGGCTTCATGCCAACATCAAACATTTCCACCTCGGCACAATTCATTTTGAAAATGTTGAGGCTACGCTCCTCGCTTTCCGTAAAAGTGCTTCCGTCGGGCCTCGTGGTAATTTCATGATTGAAAAATGGCTCATGGCTTAAAATACAGACACAGTCGGCAGTAATGACCACATCCATCTCAAGGGTTGTAACGCCCAGCTCCAAAGCATGCAGCATGGCAGGAATGGTATTCTCCGGCATTAATCCGCGGCACCCGCGGTGGCCCTGCAAATCGAAAGCATGTACGTCATTATTCATGGAATTTCTTTTTGCTGGTGAACACGCCAAACAAAAGGTCCTCAGTCAAAACAATAACAGTTTCAAAGCTTGTAAAACTTCTTCATGGCAGCTGCCATTTGGTTGCTGTCAGCATCCTCTTTTTGGCCAAGGCCTTCAATGACACGTTGCCGAGTAGTCTCATCTTTGTTCTGACTCAATTTGAATACATTCTCCAGCGATATTACCTCCACTTCAAAGCCAACAATAGCCCTGGTATGCTGCTGCAAATAGTCTGTATCCATTTGATGCAATAGAGAGGGAGAGCCTGCGTCATTTTCAAATTGAGAAGTAAGCCTTGCGAGCAAATCAATCAACCATTGCTGGTCTTTGAATTGCATTACACCACGTGCATGCACTGATTGGTAGTTCCATGTACTAGCTGTGTTTTGTTGCAGATACCATTGTGCGCTTACATATGCATGTGCACCGGTAAAGACTACCAGAACATTTTGATTCTTTTCGAAAGCCCTGTAATGGTCTGTGTTGCGCTGAATATGCCCCTGCAAAAACAGAGTACCATTTCTGAACGTTGACAAAATTGGGACCTGCGTTGCTACCGGGAGTCCGTTTGCATCAACCCCACATATCAGCACAAATGGATGTGCCTGCATGAATGCATACACCTCCTCTTCGGAGTTCGCTTTAAAGTGAGGCAGGTTGTACACAATTGCGAGGTTTTATGTAACAATTTCAACCACTGAAGTTGGGGCCATGTTGGCGTTTCGCATGGCTATGCTGCGCACTGTGCGACTGGCAAAATCGAGAAACGCCTGGCGGGTTTGTTGGTTATTGCTCACCAATGCTGGCGTTCCTGCATCTCCACCTTCGCGGATACTTTGCACCAGCGGGATTTGCCCGAGAAAAGTAAGGTCATACTCCTCGGCCAGTTTCTTGCCTCCTTCCTTTCCAAAAATGTAGTATTTGTTCTCAGGCAATTCTTCCGGTGTAAACCATGCCATATTTTCTACGAGCCCAATGATGGGCACTTTTATTTGTGCCTGGCCAAACATGGCTATTCCTTTTTTCGCATCGGCCAATGCCACAGCCTGAG
>JBBIOQ010000155.1:0-5455 GCA_037443285.1 Sphingobacteriales bacterium
ATACTTTGGCAATGTTAGCGCTATCTGGATTCAGTGCATCACCCAGTGTATACACACCATTGCGGTGGCTGTATTGCCCGGTCATTATAGTGGCACGGCTTGGTACACAAATGGAGTTGGTGCAAAAAGTATTGGTAAGCAACGCACCTTCATTTGCAATTCTTTTTATCTGCTGATTCTTTACATAATCCTTCAAAATTCCACCATACAATCCCCATGCCTGCGAGGTATGGTCATCGGCCATGATGTAAATAATGTTTGGACGTACCGAAGTTCGCTGCTGTGCGGTGGCACCAACAGCCAACAATCCTAACATCAGGGCTAAAGAATAGCTCAGCATTCTTCGTGGCATACAATCGGGCATTTTTTAAAGAATTAAGCCTGCAAAAGGTAGGTAATCACACCGGCTGCAGGCCTATTTCATTATCAGATTCAATTCACATAAAGCTGTGTCAATGCATCACCTTGGCTGCAGGCCTCACCTCAGTTCCTACAGTATTGGTAAGTCCATCGCCTATTTCTTTCCTGTATTTGTCAGCTATAGCAGACAACTCTTTCACTACATCTGGAAAAGCAGCTTTTACATCCCTGTCCTCGCCCGGATCGGTTGAAAGATCGTATAAGGCAAGGTGTACCGAGTCAGAACTGTATTTGCCGGGGAAGGCATTGTAGCCAATGGCGCCGGGCTTGCCATAGGTTTGCGACACGCAGGGAAATACCAATTTCCATTGGCCTTTCCTGACGGCTTTCAGGCTATTTCGGTCATAATAATAGGCAAACTCCTGCCGGGGGTTTGCGTTGGGTTTTCCAAACATCAAATCCTCAATATCCACGCCGTCTATTTTGTTTTCAGGAAGCTTTGCCTTGCAAAGGGCAGCCAAAGTGGGCAGTACATCCATAGTAGTGGCAAGGTTGGTACATATGGAGCCTGCTGCTATTTTGCCGGGCCATTTCATAACGCAGGGTACCTTAAGGCCGCCATCCCAGGCAGTGCCTTTGCCTTCCCGAAGGCCACCCGTGTTGCCTGCGTGGTTGCCGAAAGTGAGCCATGGGCCATTGTCGCTTGTAAATATGACCACGGTATTATCGGCTATTCCATTTTCTTTCAGCGCTTTCATTACTTCACCTACCGACCAGTCCACTTCTTCCATCACATCGCCAAACAAGCCTGCGCCACTTTTGCCCCTGAACTTTGATGAAACTGCCAACGGAACGTGCACCATGCTGTGCGCCAGGTACAGGAAGAATGGCCTGCTTTTGTTTTCGCGGATGAATCTAACAGCACGCTCAGTGTACAGCGTTGTCAGTTGGTCCTGGTCATCGAGGGTGTTGATGGTGCGCACCAATTTGTTGCTTTCGTACAGCGGCAATTTGGGGTAACGGGCCCTACGGTTGTTCGTGTCAGTGAGTGGGGTTCCATCATAATGAACCGGCCACATATCGTTGGAGTAGGGCAATCCGAAGTATTCATCAAATCCCTGGTTCACAGGCATATATGGTTCCATATTGCCAAGATGCCACTTGCCTACCATACCTGTTTTGTATCCGCTGGCTTTCAGCATTTCGGCAATGGTAATTTCCGAAGGGTTAAGTGCAATCTGGCTACGATCGTCGAGTGCACCATTAATGCCAATCCTTGTGGGATAGCATCCTGTAAGCAATGCCGAACGGGAAGCACTGCAAACGGCCTGTGCCACATAGAAATTTGTGAAACGCATGCCATCTGCCGCCAGTTTGTTCAGGCTGGGCGTTTTGTAGTGTCCGCCTCCGTTGAAATTGGGATCACCATAACCCATGTCATCCATGAAAATGATGACCACATTTGGCGTTGCCTGCTTGTTTCCTGCAGGTGGCGGCGTTTTAAAAGAAGAGGACGAAATAAGTATAGCCAAAGCAGCCAAAAGTTGCATGCAAACGTTTAAAAATCTTTTCATAGTTGCCAAAACTAGTTTTTCTATAAAACAGATATTGTTGAATTAATTTATTAAAAAAGCATTTAAATGCATAAATCATTCTGAATCGGATTCTACAGCACAATATTATTCATTAAAAAGGCAATGGCACATTTTTGAGCCAAACTTACCCATTCAGGTTTATGATTTCTGGGGAAGTTAGACCCTTGCAAACAGGACATTCGACCCACTATCTACGCATTAGATGTTCTATCTGAATGAATAAGAGCAACTTCAAACCGATTTACCCTGCTTCCGGATTTAGCAATACAAAACAATGATGGATGAAATTGTAATCAGGTAAATGGCAGAATGCCACCCTCTTGCAGTTTTCAGGTTCAAAATCTGACGGAAGTAATTGTAAATCAACAGGAATTCGACTAACTTTTCAATGCAAAAAATTTGTCATGAAACACTATCATATCGTATCAAGAATTGCCATTTACCTGCTGGCAGTTGTTATGTTTATTTTTGGCATTTTTCATTTTATGTACCCCCACGACCTGCTGGTATATGTTCCTATCTGGATACCCGGTGGCATACTTTGGGCCTATTTCGACGGTGCCGCATTTATACTTGTATCCCTGGCATTTGTAACCAATAAATGGGTAAAAGCTGCCGCCTACCTGCTTGCCATACTGCTGTTCTTCTTTATCCTCACCTTCCACCTTCCGAACTATTTAGACGCCGGCGATCTTGAGCAAAAGCAAATTGCGCTTATCAGTTTACTGAAGGATACAGCCATTGCAGCCTTTGCCTTGCACATTGCTGCAGGGGCACACCATCAGCATCTGCATCTTGAAGAAAGCGACTAACCAATCAGCAAATAACAACGCACAAACCCGCAACGTCCTGCAATGCAGGTATTGGTCTGTGCAGAAACAGACACAAGATCAATCGCTGCTTGCATAAAAATCCAATCCACTGCACCTGATTTTACCAATGAAATTGGGCGCATGAAACCCATCAACCTGCACCAACTGCTACGTTGATGGGTTACTTTTTTTTTCCAGTCGTATTAATGGCAAATCCAAAACATCCATACAAATCAAGTATATGGTTCAAAAAACATATTTCAAGACCAAAGATTATTGCAAGGTTAAGTTCAGTGTTCAGCTCGAAGCTGAAACAGTTGAAATTCTTGGATTGAACAGCGATTGGGAAAACTCAATCATCCTGAGCAAGAAAAAAGACGGCACATTCAGCGCTGAAGTTTCTCTTCCTAAAGATTCTGAGCATCAGTTCAAATACCTCATTAACAAAGAGGAATGGCTGAACGAAGCTGAAGCCGACAAAGAAACCGCTAATGAGTTTGGCGGTACCAACAGCGTTATCGTTCTCTGATTTCGTTGTAATCCTGCTGTACACACAGTCAGCTTTTCCATAGCAGGTGGCATTAGCCATTGTGCCGGTTATTTCATACACGCAAAATTTGAAGCATGAAATGGCCGTGAGGGTGTTCTTTGCACCGTGCTCAGAGCAATTACCGATACCTTTGCCCACATGCGTGACCTGAAGGTATCTATCATACAATCCAACCTGCATTGGGAAAACAAGGCAGCCAATTTGGCGATGTTCGAGAGCAAGATTAATGCCATTGGACACACTGAATTGGTAGTACTTCCTGAGATGTTCAACACAGGCTTCAGCATGAAGCCAGAACAACTTGCTGAAACCATGCAGGGACCTACTGTGCAATGGATGCAACGCATGGCTGCCACCAACAAAATAATTCTAACAGGAAGTCTGATAGTAGAGGAAAATGGCAACTACTACAACCGCCTGGTTTGGATGCTACCCAATGGACAGTATGCCAGCTATGACAAGCGACATTTGTTTGCCTATGCGGGTGAACATGAACATTACCATAGCGGCAACAAACGATTGGTAGCAAGTGTAAACGGCTGGAAAATCAACCTGCTTGTTTGTTACGACCTTCGATTTCCGGTTTGGGCAAGGCAGCAAAGCGATCCTGACAACGGACCTGAGTTTGACGTTCTGTTATACGTGGCCAACTGGCCCGAACGTCGCAGCCATGCCTGGCGCACATTGTTGCAGGCAAGGGCTATTGAAAACCAATGTTACGTAATAGGTGTGAACCGTGCAGGTACTGATGGCAATGACATTTATTACAGCGGCAACAGCATGATTGTAAACGCACTGGGTGAAATTGTAGTAGAAAAAATACAGGAGGAATGCACACATACTGAACTGCTTTCCCATGCCCACATACAGGATATACGATCAAAACTACCGTTTCTGAAAGATGCCGACCGATTCAGCATTGAGCATTGACCGGATCAGATAAATTTTTCCATCACTACAAATTCAAGCGGTATTACAGGCACGCCATAATCAGGTGTATTCGGAAATTCGAGAAACTGTGCTGTTTTCATATAACCCCGGCGTTCATACCACTCCACCAATTCCGTTCTTGCAGAAATTACATTCATAAAAATGCGGCTGGCGCCCACGCTGCGTGCATATTCTTCAGCAGCCCACATCAGCGATTTGCCAATTCCTCCAGCCTGGAATTGCGGCCACACACTCAGCATGCCAAGGTAAAGGCCTGCTTCGCTGTGGCGCAGAAAAACACATCCCATCAATTGTCCATCGTCTGCTTTTATTTGAAGCACCACCGCGTTTGGCTCATTCAGCGATTGTGCGAGTTGCTGTTCATCGGTTCGTTTGTCGCCACTAATAAACCATGCTTCAGTCGTCCATCCTTGTTTGCTTGCTTCGCCGCGATATGCAGCATTTACCAATTGCACAATGCCAGGAAAATCGGCTGAAATTGCCATTGAAATTTGCATACCTGCAATGTAGAAATAAATGCAAAAGCACTGCAGTTGCTGTATTGGGTTTCTATGGTTATCATAGTCAGCGCCAAATGCCATAGCGTTTCATTTATCGGTGAAACTTTTTCACACTGTAGTACGACCTCTTTGAATTGGCGGACATATCGCTTAATTTCTCCCATCATTTTTTCATTCTCAAAATCACCAATTATGAACAACTCTAAATTCCTGATTGCCGGCATAGCAGGCGGCATTACTTATTTCCTGCTGGGGTGGATTGTTTACGGAATGCTCATGATGAGTTTTTTTGATGCCAATCATGGTGGTGCCACAGGCGTCATGCGCACAGATGAAAATATGGTTTGGTGGGCGCTCATATTGGGCAACCTTTCTTTCGGATTCCTGCTGTCCTACATCTTCAACAAGTGGGCAAACATCACTTCATTGGCCGCGGGATTTGCAGCCGGCGCAGTGATCTCATTTTTTGTGGGTGCAGCCTATGACCTTACCATGTATGGCACCAGCGATATTATGAACCTGAAAGGAACGATGGTTGATATTGTGTTAAGCACCGTGGTGGGCGGTGTTGTTGGTGGTGTTGTTGGATTGGTGAGCGGCATGGGTAAAAAGCCGGCCTGATAACCTGACCAACTGCTTTTATAAAAATGCCATCCATTGCGGTGGCATTTTTCATTTGCAATAATT
>JBBIOQ010000155.1:5465-6680 GCA_037443285.1 Sphingobacteriales bacterium
AAACTTGAAAATGATGGCAGGCAACTTTTGGTAGATTTCTGGCAAAGTGGAAAGCAACGCAGAAATGCATTTATGCACTGTGTAAACTGGAACACACCAGCTGTCAATTGCAAATTTGGTGGCCCGCAATTAATCAGGACCTTCATAGAGCCAACCTGCATGATGCAAGGCAACTCAATTCATTTACATGAAATCCTCTCTAGCAGCTGTCTTCTTATTGTTTGTTTTTATCAATGCAAAAGCCCAACCCTATGTTGACCCTTTACAGGTGCGCTATACATACGCCTTCAGGAGCGACAATAGTGCTGCGACTCCGTTCATGCATTTGTGGGCCGGCTGCGATCTTCCCATCAAACTTCGTGACAAAACATACCAGTTGCTAAGTCCCTTTTATGAAAGCTGGCGTCTCGATTCAGCCGATTCAAAAAATGTATTGCCCACGGTACAAAGCATTGCCTTTCCTATTGGCTTCCTGTTTCCACTGCACAATGAAAAATGGAGCATGAATCTCATGCCTATTGTACGCTGGAATGGTGAAAAGTTATTCGGCGAAAATACATTCCAGTTTGGCGGTGTGGCATTTGTGAGTTATGAAAAAAAACCGGGCATGAAATTTCGCCTCGGCATGTATGCCAACAGCGATTTCTTCGGCCTGTTTGTAATGCCGCTGTTCGGTACCGACTGGCGCATTAACAAGCGTAACTACCTCTTTGGCTTGCTGCCGGGCAGGCTTACATGGGAGCATCAGTTCACCAATAGGTTGTATGGCGGTTCTACTTTCCGCGCCATCACCAACAGTTACCGACTTGCCGATGGCAAGTACGTCCGCATTGATGACAACCAATTATCGCCATACCTGGATGCCTACCTGAGCAAGCACATTTGCCTTACGCTGGAGCCGGGTTATGGCATCATGCGCAAACTGCGCACAGGCAACGAAAAAAAACAATACATCACCGACCGCAACTGGGGCGATGGCCTCTTCATAAAACTGAGCGCCTCTTACCGTATCAGGTTGTAGTTGAATAGAACAAGTAGTTAATTCGGAATAATTGTTGAACTTAGAAGGATGGCGAATCAATTCAACAACAGGCAATATGCACACCTTGCCAACCCGAGAACACTGTTTACCATTTTAATTGCATTGCTTTCCTGCTACATTGTTTTCTATTTCGATATTTCACTGAAGCATGAGATGCTCATTTTTGGATTGGT
>JBBIOQ010000156.1:0-6537 GCA_037443285.1 Sphingobacteriales bacterium
TCCATGCCTTCAGGGTCAGGTTTACCCCTTCGGCTTTGGGGTTGCTTTTGTACCACTGTGCATCGAGATAGGTTTGCCTGAGCAGGGCAATAATTCCCATAAGGCTACCAGGGTATGATTGGGTGGACGTGCCTTTGCCAAAAGAATAATGTGCCGAAGCACGGTCTTTTACTACCACAAGGTTGGCCTTGGTATCGGCCACATTCATGATGGCGCCTGTGCCCCGTGCTATGCCATCCTTTTGGTGGGTAAGCACCGCGCCAAAGCCAGCATCACGCAACATTTTTGCTTTGGCCTCATCAGGAGCAAACAGTTCAGCTGCATTCACATCGGCCTTCAGCGCCTGGTTCCAGCCGAATGCACCTTTGGTGTTGCTTTCCAGCTGCGCAGGCGCTCTGAAATCGAAACCTCTTTGGGGGCGCTGCACAGTGGGCATGCCATAGTCGCTGTAGATGTCGATGAAAGAAGGATAGATGTACTTGTCTTTGCAGTCAATCACCACCGCATCTTTTGGAATGGCAACGCTGCTTCCGATGGCTTCAATGCGACCATCGCGAATGACCATGGTGGCATTGGCAATGGTTGTCCTGGAATCTTTTACAATGGTGGCATTGGTGAAGGCATAACAACCCGAACCAGGTTCGGCCACTCCATTGACCGGAAAGGTAGGCTGAGCCTTCAGCAGGGCCGGCAATGCCAATACTGCCAGCCAGAGCTTCAGTTTTCTCATAGTGCTTTAGTTAATTGAAATGTTTGATGGATCCCGTAAAAAATGGAAACTACCGCATTTGACGATATATGTTTCAAAGAGCAGCAGGTAAACTATTTTTTTTTTGTAATGCGCAATTGCCGGGGCAAAAAACTGATTCATTAAACAGGTCGACTTTAGCGATACCTGCATTCTTTTGGCCACAGCTGAATGCAGTACTTTTTATGTTAGTTTTGAGACTTCCATTGTCATTTATAGTCAAAAACATATCTATTTTATGAAAAGAAATATTACAAACTCCCTGTTGGTTGGAAGTGTAACAACTTTACTAATAGCATGCAATTCAACACCAGAAAAACCCGCAGTAGCAGCTGTTGACAAAGAACAAATCAAAAAAGAGATTCAGGCCAAGGAAGATTCGTTTGCCGCAGTCTACAATTCAGGTGAAATGAGGAATATTGGTTATTACGCCGATGACGCTACATCATTTTATCAGAACATGGCACCGCTGGTAGGAAAGCAGGCAATTGTAGAATATTTAAAATCTGACCTGGATTCCAATACCAATAGTATTTCATTTACAACCAATGAAGTCTTTCCTTCCAGCGATGGAAATTTGGTTGTTGAAATTGGATCTTTCAAAGTAGTAGATTCAGCAAATATGCCCCTTAATACGGGCACCTATATGGTTATGTTTGAAAAGAGAAATGGAAGGTATGTGTCTGTCAGAGAAATGAGTGCTTCTGGTTTGCCTCTTAAATAAAACGTACAGTACAATTAGAAGAGAGGCCGCCCCGAAAATGTTTTCGGGGCGGCCTCTCTTTATTTCTACAGGAGTTTGTTGAAGAAAGTGGCAGTTATCTTCTTCTTCCACCGCCACCACCTCTGCTCATACCGCCGCCGCTCATGTTCCTGCCGCCGCCACCCGAATTACCTGAGAAATTCCTGGAGCCTGAATTTACAGAAGGAGAATAATTGGATGATGCTCTATTGGCACCGGAAGATCCCAATCCTCCGCCTGCATCACGTGTGGATGCGGTAGGACGATTGGAAGTACTTGGATTGGATGGGCGTGCGCCACTGCTGCCAAGTCCTTTGTTCGCAGGTTGGGTTCCTGCGGAGGGCCTACTCCCTTGCTGGTTTGCAGAACCGCTGCCATAACTTCCTTTGGCGCTATTGTTAGAAACAGTATTGGAAACGTTTCGGCTATTGTTGTAATGATTGATGGTATTCTTGCTGCCATTATTGATGATAACGGTATTGCCGCCACCATAATGCCCACCATAGTAACCAGCGTGATAGTAATAATGATTGGAACGATAAATGCCAACGGCTACACAGGTGGCAAATGCAAAATAGGGAGGATAATACCCGTAGTAATACGGAGGATAATACGGAACATAAGCTGGAGAATACACATATTGTACAATGGGAGCAGATTCAACAACCACTACAGTTGTAGAAGGCGCAACACTTACCTTAACAGAATCGGCACCAGTATATGCAGGATTTGGTGTGCTTTTGGAATTTCCTTTTGGCTCAATGACGTAGTCCTTGCCGTACAACGCTTCATCACCTACAATTTGTAGGGAGACTTTTTTGTTTTTGTCTTTGTTTAATAGAATGACAGCAACATCCTGCGTTTCAGTTTTAGTTACATCAACCTGTAAAATGAAAGCGTAGGAATCGCCTTCCTGTTTCGTCACCACTTTTATGAAATCAACTTTTTTATTCAGGTCCAGGTCCAGGTTGTTAATGCCTTCTTTTTCATCATTCAACGATTGCTCAAAAGCTTCAATCGTTTTTGATTTTTGAAACAATGTGAGCACAGCATAGAGGTCGAGGTTGTCGCCCGGCAGTCCTAACATTGCTGTAGTATCTTCTTTGGATTGCGAAAGGGCTGGCAAACTAAACAGGCAGGCAGCTATGATAAATATGGGCAGAAAACGTTTTTTCATAAGTTGGTTTATTTGTAAAGTGAGGACCCGTGCAAGATAATTATTAGCTTGATTGAAAAACCAGCCAGATTCCATACCGGATCATTGGCCTGTTTGACGAATATTAACAATAAATGGCTTTTCAAACAGGCAATTGATTTTAGAAGCCGAAAGACTTCAATTTGCATTAACAGGCCACTATTCAATAAAAGACGGTTCGGGCGGGAATGCGATTCAAATGGATGGTTAATACTTCATCCATCCTGTCAACTGGTTATACCTACGATGCATCGGTAAATCCTGTGTGGCTACCCGGCCGTTATAACAACCTTCATTTTCCACGAACCACATTCCGTGATCTGCAAACAGGGCTTTTGCGCATTCCGGCATCATCAAGCCCAAGGATGCGTTTGCCGCTTTTCTGGCTGGCATTCAAAAACTATCCCTATGCCTTGTTCAAAAAGCTGTGCCTGCTAAGCCTGAAACGCGATGGCTACCTGAGCCTTTATTTTCATCCATGGGAATTTGCTGATATACACGCTTACCATTTGCCGGGCTATGTGACAAAAGATTGTGGCGAGCCATTACTTGCCAAACTCAAAAGGCTGATAAATGATTTGAAAAAAGAAGCATCCTTCATCACCATGAATGAATACGCCTTATTGCAGCAATCCAAGTTGCTCATCAATCATTGAATCCGATCCTACTGAGGCAGTGGCTTCAGCATTGTTTTCTTTGTGCCTCAGTGCAGGCTTCGTTCTTACAGGTGGTTTGTAGAAATCATTTCACTGTTTCACCGGCTTTCCTTCATCCACATCTTTTACAAAACCAATCAAGCCTTTGAAATAAATCTCCTGGTCGTCCCACATGTCGCAATGGCTGCCGTTGGGACAAATCAGGCTGCGACCATTCTGCACCTGGGTGGCCATCCATTTCATGTACTCAGGATCCATGGTGTCGTGCATGGCGCCAATTACAAGGGTGGGGCATTTAATTTTTGGCAGGTCTTTGCTGCGGCTCCAGTTTACCAATCGACCTGACACACCAAATTCACTGGGACCCTGCATGCACACATAAATGTTTGGATTGAGGTGCCTGAACATGCGGGTAAGCGGCTCGGGGTTGGGCACGATGCGGCACAGATGCTGATCGTAAAAATTTGACTGCAGCAACTGCATGTATTTGGGGTTGTTGAAATCGCCTTTAGCCTCAATGCCTCTGATAGTATCCAGCACTTTGGGGTCCATCTGTTTGGCAAGCACTTCCTCGGCATATTTTCCATAGGCAGGCACATCACTCATCATATTGCTGATGATAAGTCCCTTGATGTGTTGTTGGTATTTGAGTGCATACTCCATGGCCAGTATGCCTCCCCAACTGTGGCCAAGCACATAAAAATTACTGCTGTCGCAATTCAATGCTTTTCGCACCTGTTCCACTTCTTCCACAAAACGTTCGGTTGTCCAGAGGCTGCTGTCGTTGGGCTGGTTGCTGTAGTAGCTGTCGAGTTGGTCGTATTCAATCAGTTCAATGCCTTCGGCCGGCATAAAACTTTCGAAGCATTCAAAGGCTTCGTGTGTGCCGCCGGGGCCGCCATGCAATAGCAAAAGTTTGATGCGGGGGTTGTTGCCGATGCGTTTTGTCCACACGCGAAAAGTGCCTTTGGGGGTTGAAATGGGTATCATTTTTACACCACCGGTTTGCAGGCCACTATCGGTGCGGGCAAAATAGGAAGCAAATTGTTCGTTTGATTGACCCTGCTGTTTGCAGGCTATTAGACTAACGGTGATGAACAAAAGCAGCAACAGTTTTTTCATACGTAAATGATTGACGAATGAAAATAGTGATTTGGCGGAATGAATAGGAGAAACCATTCTTTGACAGCATGAATTTCTTCCTTCAAAAGCCTTTGGCACAAAGGGTTTTGCTCCAAAAATGTCGTAACTTTCTATTGTTCAAAAATTAGTTGTAAATGGCTTCTGCCTTCCTATATACCTGGGAGGATTTGTTGCCTGTTTCCGGGCATCAAAACAGCCTTTTTTATTTCAAATCAACCGAAACAGACCAATTGGCAAGGATTGCCGCAGGCATCCGGTTCATTGCAATAAGGCCATGCTGCGAGCTATTGATCTTGGAATAGTGTCCGGCATTGCAGTGGCATCCTCAACTGCCACCAGGTATGCTGCAATGCCCATTCCCTAAAAGCCTAGGTGGCAGAGTTACTCCTGACTAAACACTGCCAAATGAAAACCCTGAAACTACTTGCACTGCTTTGCATAAGCATGCCTGCATTTGCACAGGTTGCCCTTACCACCGATGCTTCATTACCCGATGCTTCAGCCATGCTGGATGTGAAAAGCGTTACCCGCGGGTTGCTTGCCCCTCGCATGACGATGGTGCAACGCAATGCCATTGTCAGTCCTGCACATAGCCTGATGATATATCAAACGGATGGAACTGCGGGATACTACTACAACTCCGGAACACCTGCCAGCCCTTTGTGGCTTCGCCTGAGTTCAGGCGATAACTGGGGCTCTCAAACGGTGGTGGTGGATGCCGGTTACTTTGTCGGAAACGGAACTGTGGGATTGCCTTTAAGTCTTTCTTCCATGGGTGCAACATCGGGCCAGGTTTTGAAATACAACGGAACGATTTGGAATAACGCAAATGATGACACCGGGCCATGGAGCGAAGATGCCAGTTACATCTACAACTCCGGCAGCAAAGATTTTGGCGTAGGTATAAACAAGCCAACACGAAAGCTCACCATTGCCGAAGGTTCAAGCGAAGCATATATGAACATCCAAAACAGCTCTACGGGGTATAGCATTACCGATGGTTTACTGTTGGGCATGCAGGGACTCGATGGATGGGTAACCACCTACGAAGCAGGGAACTTGAAAATAGGTACAAGCGGTGCTGCAAGAATGACAATTGCACCGGATGGCGATATAGGCATTGGCACAACATCGCCGACATATAAGTTAGATGTTGCCGGCCCTGTCAACCTCAACAAGGCACTTACCGGAGCAGCTTTGCGGTGCAACGGTGCAGAAGCAATCTGGTATGACGGCACTTATTTCAGTTGGGGCTATGGCGGCACCTACAACTATTTTGGTGACGAGGTGACCATTGGCACCACTGCAGTGCCCGGGTATACGCTGGTGGTGAATGGCACCGCTGCAAAACTAAGTTCCAGTTCATGGGCCATTCTATCTGATGCAAGGCTGAAGAACATTCACGGTAATTACAACAAGGGATTGAAGGAACTCACTGCACTGCAGCCGGTTTTGTATAGCTACAAGCCTGGAAACGCCCTGGAATTACCCACTACTTCCGAGCAGGTTGGCCTGATTGCACAAGATGTGCAAAAGCAGTTCCCGGAAGCGGTACACACGCTGAAGAATGGTTATCTCGATTTGGATATGCACTCCCTGAACGTAGCGGTGATTAATGCCCTCAAAGAACTGAAAGCAGAAAATGACGCATTGAAAGCCCGGTTGGAAAAACTGGAAAAACTGCTGAATACAACAACGCGGCAATAAAGGCCTCAGGCCGTATGCCAATAGCTCTTTTCATCATTCAATTGTTTACTATGAAAGCGCTGATATACTTTCTCTTGCTGTGCATGGCACCAGCGGCATATGCGCAGGTAGCCATAAACAACGATGCATCGCAGCCCGATCCTTCCGCCATGCTCGATATTAAAAGTACCACCCGCGGCCTGCTGATGCCGCGTATGACTATGGCACAGCGAAACAGCATCATCAGCCCGGCGCACGGGCTTATGATTTATCAAATTGATGGGACGCCCGGATATTATTATAATTCGGGAAGTTCGGTATCTCCTGTTTGGAGACGGCTGGGCATGATATCGCTGCCATATTCAGG
>JBBIOQ010000157.1:0-6480 GCA_037443285.1 Sphingobacteriales bacterium
AAACGAGTTGTTGAAGAAATATTGATGTATCACTTTCTGCGCAGCAAGTGGTAAACTGCAAACCAGAAAAATGATAACGGCGAAGATGAATGGTGTAAATTTTTTCATGGTGAAGGTTGTATTAGCATTAAAGTTCATAAATGTTTTAATGAATCAAAATAAATGTTGGAGCGTCCTTTGCGGCTGAAACGACTTTGATTCAATTACCAACTGTTTACCCCATTTTTGCTGCCCATGAACATACACGATGACCTGCAGCAGCGCTGGTGGAAGCTGGAAGCCCAACTGGTGGATCGCTTTGGCAAGAAGCCCGACCTTGATGCCATCCTTTACCTCATTGGATTGCAGGAAATGCAGTTGTTTGACGAAAAAATTTCAAAGGAAACCAAGCAAGACCTCATGCATGTGGCCGTGTGCACCATTCTTGCTCCCAGTGGTTTTTATGTGCTGGAAGGAAAGGATGAAGACGGTTGGCCGCATTTCAGGCAAACCAAAGCCCTTCCCGAACTTGGCCTTCGTGAGCAGGAAGAATTCCTGAAAGACCATGTGCTCCTCTATTTCGAAAGAGACAAATTCTCGCAAGAGTAGCCTGTCGGAATGCGGTACGCCGCTTGCTGCATTGCAGCCTTGCTCTCTTCAATATTCGTACATTGCCGCGCCTATGAATTTCTCTTCCACCTTATTGGAAAACGCCGTAAATGAATTTGCCAAACTACCTGGCATTGGCCGCAAAACAGCATTGCGCCTGGTATTGCACTTGCTGAAAACAGACACAGGGCAGGTGGAACTTTTTGCCGAAACGATTGCGAGAATGCGGCGTGAAATAAAATTCTGCCAACGCTGCCACAACGTGAGCGATGGCGAATTGTGCAACATCTGCGGCAGTCCTATGCGCAGGCAGGAACTGGTTTGTGTAGTGGAATCCATTCGCGATGTGATGGCCATAGAAGCAACGCAACAATACAACGGCACCTTTCATGTGTTGGGTGGTGTTATTTCACCGCTTGATGGCGTGGGGCCCGACCAGTTGCAAATTGAAACACTGGTGTCGAGGGTGAAGGCCGGGGGTGTGGAGGAAGTGATTTTTGCCCTGAACCCCAACATACAAGGAGATACCACTATTTACTACATTCAAAAAAAACTGCAGGGTTTACCGGTGAAAGTAACCGCCATTTCCCGGGGTATTGCATTTGGCGGCGAACTGGAATACGCCGATGAAATGACGCTTGCCCGCAGCATTCAAAACCGGGTGCCGGTGGAAGGTTTAGTAAAATTCTGAGCTGCGCTTTTTCTCATTTACTCCTGCGGTTTCCTTGTTCAGACAATGTAAATGCATGTTCATCTTTCACTTCTCTTCCCTTTTCAGCGCCTGTTTTTCCCGTTTCAGCGATTCGCTCCCAACTGTTTAGGCATCTTTTCAGGAATCTTGTGCCACCTTTTCAGAGATGAGAAAAAACATTAATGAAAAGACGTGTTAATGGATAGGAATTAGTGACGTTTGGCACAGCTGGTACAAGTAATAGATGGACCTTTGATGAGTAAAAATTCATTCCGGCACACACAAAATATATTCAAATGGCAAAAGCGGTAACTCTTAAAAAGGCACTGGTAATAATGGCAGTGATTGCAGTAGCCGGCGTTGCCTACGCATTGTATGTATGGTACAAACCTGCACGTGATGTGAAAGATGAAAAGGCGGTCAGTATTACTGCCCAGCAAATTTTTGATGCCTATTCCAAGGATGAAAAATCAGCCAACACCCTTTATCTCGACAAAGCGATCCAGGTGTCTGGAGAGGTAAAAAGCATCAAGACAAACCAGCAAGGTAAAACAGTGGTGATGCTGAAAACGGGTGATGAAATGTTTGGTGTGCAGTGCACATTGAAAGAAGCTGCAGCGTTGAAAGAAGGAGACCAGGTAACCATCAAGGGCATTTGCACAGGCTACCTGATGGATGTAGTATTGATAGATTGCTTTGTCGTTAAATAACCAAGGTTCATTGAACTATCCCTATGATAAAAATGCAGAAAAACAATTTTAGAATATTGCTTGGCAGTGTACTATTCACTGCAATGCTGGTTTCCTGTAAGCACGAAGCATTTGTTACTCCAAATGTCACTGGTGGCACCGGAACGGTAATTCCTACAGGGCCAGCCGGTACTGTGTGTTTTGAATCCGATATTCTGCCTCTTTTTCTGTCCGGTTGCGCAAAAAGCGGATGCCACGATGCAGGTACCAGAGCAGAAGGGTATGTTTTGGACAGTTATAACAACATAGTGCGCAAAGGCATCAGTGCAGGCAATGCAGGTAACAGCAAAATCTACCAGGTGCTTGTGAAATCGGGCGACTCCAGGATGCCGCAAAGACCAAATCCTGCCTTCACCACCGACCAGATAAACCTCATTATTCAATGGATAAATGAAGGCGCCAATAACACAACCAATTGCAACACGAGTGCTTGTGATACATCGGCAGTCACCTATTCAAAAAGCGTTTCGCCAATTATTCAATCAGCTTGCTTGGGTTGTCATAACAGCTCACTTGCCAATGGTGGTTACAACTATTCGACCTATGCAGGCCTGAAGAGTTCAGTTGACAAGGGCAGGTTGTTAGGCGCTATCAACTACCAGGCTGGTTTCGTGGGTATGCCACAAGGCTCGCATCTTACCACTTGCCAGATTGCCATTTTCAGAAAATGGGTTCAGGCCGGTGCTCCAAACAACTAATCCAATCCTCCGATGAATATAAAATTTCGCATAGGGCTTTTTCCTGCAGCTCTGTTGACTTTCATGGTAGCTGTTACGTTCACTTCCTGCTATTACGATAAGGCTGATATTGTTTATCCGCACGTAGCATGCGACACTACCTCAGTTACCTACAGCGCTAGTATTGTTCCCATTTTAAATGCCAACTGTAATGTGTGCCATGCTGGTACTGCAGTGAATGGCGGTGGTATCAATCTTGACACCTACACAGGCGCATCCACCCAGGCAAAAAACGGAAGAATGCTGGGCGCTGTTCAACATCATTCCGGTTTCAGTGCCATGCCTAAAGGCGGTTCCATGCTTTCCGATTGCGACATCGCCAAAATCAGGATATGGACAAGTGCTGGCGCTCCAAACAATTAATGGTTATCAATTCAATTTGCATTCAATCCAAAAAAATAGACATGAAGCGCATTATCATTTCCATGGCAGCTTTATTTACAATTCATGCTGCCAGTTCGCAGGTTTGGTTTACCAGAAACGGTTCAATAAGTTTCTTTTCACATACAGGTGTGGAAGACATCAAAGCTGCCAATAATGAAGCAGTTTCTTTCCTCGATGCGTCCAAGGGTGAATTCAGGTTCCAGGTGCTCATAAAGGGATTTGTTTTTCCAAAGGCTTCCATGCAGGAGCACTTTAATGGCGACCAGTACATGGAAAGCGACAAGTTTCCAAAAGGTGAATTCAAAGGTGTAATAGCCAACCGCAGTGCTATTGATTTCAAGAAAGACGGCGTTTACAAAGTGGATGTGGAAGGAGACCTTACAATGCACGGCATTACTAAAAAGGTGAAAGTACCCGGAACCATTACCATTAAGAATGGCACTCCATTAGCCAATGCAGTTTTTATGGTGAACCGCACCGATTTCGGCATTACAGTTCCCTCTTTTACTGCTGCAAAAATTGCCGAACAAATTGAGGTAACAGTTAATTGCAGTTACGAGCCTTACAAAGGATAATTAAATAATGTGCATTGAATGCTGTTGAGTGAAAAAATTTTACTCCTGTGTCAAATGCATCCTGCATCAAAATCTGACTGATGAAAAAGTTTATTGCTTCTGGTGTTTGCCTGCTTGTATCCTGTGCTATTTTTTCTCAGGATGTTGATCTTGATAAATTGTTGGAGCAGGAATCGCAGAAGAACAAGAAGCCGGCAAACGAGAAGGTGATTTCCACATTCAAGAGTACAAGAATTGTGAATGGCCAAAGTGTGGAAGTGCTTCCTGCTGGCGTGCTCGATGTAAAAATTCAGCACCGCTTTGGTACGCTCAGCAGTGGCATACAGGAATTTTTTGGACTTGACCAGGCAATGATCCGGCTTGGAATGGATTATGGCATAACTAACAAACTGACCGTGGGCCTCGGCAGGGCCACTTATCAGAAGCAGGTGGATGGTTTTTTGAAATACAAATTGCTGGAGCAAAAGACAAATGGCACTCCGCTAACCATGACAGCACTTGCATCGGCTATGTACAGAACCGACAATTACGCATCCAACCTGCCGTACACCCCTTACATGTCGGACAGGCTGGCGTATGCATTTCAATTAATGGCTGCACGAAAATTTACCGAAGGCATATCGCTTCAACTGATGCCAACGCTGGTACATTACAACATTGTTCCCAAATCAACCGATCCTAATGATATTATTTCTGTTGGTGCTGGCGGTAGCGTAAAACTTACCAAACGTACCAGTTTCAATCTTGAATATTATTACAACCTGCCCGGCCATAAGTTTGAAGGCACCAGGAATTCCATTGCCGCAGGATTTGATATAGAAACAGGCGGTCACGTATTTCAACTGGTGTTTACCAACGGACAGGGTATTGCCGAAAGGCCATTCATAACCGAAACAACTGGTGATTTCTTTAAGGGCGATATCCACTTCGGTTTCAACATCAGCAGGGTGTTTCAGCTCGGCGGCAAAAAGAAAAAGTAGAGCTGTCGGCAGAACTACTTGCTGGCTTGATGCAGAACCACGATCTTTTCCCGATAATTGTTGCCTATGCACCTTACCAGGTCCATTGCATTTGTTGTCATCTTTCTTGCTGTAGTGCAATGTAGTCTTGCGCAGAATAATGTGTACCTGGCCATAGATGGCGATATTGTTTTCAGGAGCGATGCACCGCAGGAATTGATTAAGGCAAAAAGCAATGAACTGAAAGGGGCGCTGGAAACTGCCGGCAAATCATTTTCATTCAAAGTGCGCATGAGTTCCTTCGAGGGCTTCAACAGCGCATTGCAGCAAACACACTTCAATGAAAACTACATCGAATCAACCCGGTATCCCGAGGCAGTTTTCAAAGGAAAAATTATTGAGGACATAGACTGGAACAAGACAGGGACTTACTCCGTAAGAGCAAAAGGCATAATGCAATTGCATGGTGTAGAGCAGGAGCGCATCATAAAGGGTGTCCTCACAATTCTCCCTGACAAAACTGTCAGAGTGGAATCAAATTTTTCCATGCTTCTAAGTGATTATAATATTCCTATTCCCCGGATTGTAAAAGAAAAACTTGCTGATGAAATCAAGGTAGCCATCAAAGTTGACCTGCAATCCAAAAATTAAAATCAACGGCTTGAGCTTCCCTGCCCTTTATATACTGCAATTCCATAAATGGCTTTTTAGAAAGGCAGTATTGCTTTTTGTTTTGGTATTTCTTGCAGGTACATTTTTTGCAGTGGTTGATGGCCAGCCTTTACCGGGCAATACCTATTTGCTGCAGCAGGGATCAGCCAATGTACGCATCACCTGCATGGACCAGCATACCAATGGCTACCTGTTAGTAGGAACGCAAGTTGGATTGTTCGCCTTCAACGGGACATCTTTTGAAAAGCTGATAATCGATACTGCCATAGGTTCACAAAATGTGACTGCCATTTGCCGGTTGCCAAATAATGAAGTGTGGTTGGGATTTCAAAATGGTGCATTGGGAAAACTGAATGGCAAGCGGGTAGTAGCACAGGCATATGAAGAAGGCAGGTTTGGAAAAGCAATCACCGACATTATGGCCGACAGCAAGGGCCGGGTTTGGTGTGCAACGGCAGGCGAAGGTGTTTACTGCTTCGAAGTCAACCATTGGTACAATTTCAATACTGATGATGGTATGAGCGATTCTTATGTGTACCAGCTGCTGGAAAGCAGCGGCACTATCATGGCTGGTACCGATGCAGGCATCAACATGCTCGGTTTCTCAAAAGGGAAAAAGCAGGTTTCGTTCATCACCTCGGCCAACGGTTTGTCAGATAATATTTCACAGGTACTTACAGCATTGCCAAACAGATATGTTGTGGTGGGCCATCAGGACAAGGGACTTTCCCTTCTTCAATATAGCGGCAGCAAAGGGTGGTCCGTTGTGAACGCAAAAATGCCATGGCATTTCGGCGCTGTGCTTTCTATGTCGTATGTGCAAAACAAGTTGTATGTCGCTACATCCGACAGCGGATTGGTGGAGGCAAATGTTTTTCCAGCCAATGGTAACGCTATGTTCAGCAGGCTACAAGCGGGCCTGCCTGCGCAACTCACTTTTGCCGATTCACAGGCAAATCTCTGGCTTGCTTCCTACAACAAACTATCGCTCAGCCTGCAGCCACATCTGCATTTATTACTGGCTTTAAATTCCACCGCAGCCGCATCTATTCATGCAAGCCTGCTCGACAGATCGGGCGGCTACTGGTATGGCATCGGCAACACCCTGCACTATTTCAACCCGAA
>JBBIOQ010000158.1:0-6370 GCA_037443285.1 Sphingobacteriales bacterium
AGACAAGACACTTAAACTTTACAAAGTACGACAGACAAGAAGGGTATGCGTACAACATTGGTATTGCCAAAATGCAGGCTGACGGAAGCCGTGTTTCAACTTTTTGTTCATTGTGCATCTGCATATCCAGCTTGACGTTAAAAATTTAGCTGTAGAATATATACTCATCTTTTTATCTTTACTCAGCAGCAGTTAGCCGGGGCGGACGGAATTCTATTCCCTGCACTTCGGCAATACCTGGCCGTTGGCAATGTAACAATCGGGCTTTCGTTTGATTGGCTGCTTAAACTACCCGTTTGGGTTTCCTAATAACTGGCGGCTCTCCTGTTTCAATAATCAGGATATTCAATGTGTTCGCAAAGCGGAAGGTTGAACATAAAATGATGGCCGGTCTTTGGCTTGAATTGAAAGGGAAGGTTATTCAAAGAATCGCTTTGATATTTGTATGAGCTGCCTGGCAATAGTGTTCGCAGCAGGTGACAGTATCAAAACAAGCAACCAACAAAACGCATTTATGAAACGAAGCACATCGATATTTCTGCAGGTAGTCATCGTGCTCATCGGCATGGGTGCCGTCACCTTTCTGCTTTGGGAGCCCCAGGTAGAGGGAAGAAACCTGCACGCCACACTCTTTCAAATCTATTTCCAGGATCCCTTTTTGGCATATGCATACGTAGCGTCTATTCCGTTTTTCATGGCACTCTTCCGGGCATTCAAAGTGGTTGGCTTGGCCGGCCAAAACAAAGCACACTCGCCAGCCACCCTGAAAGCTCTGCGAACAATTAAATACTGCGGGTTAGCTATCATAGGTTTTGTTGCTGTGGGAGAAATCTTCATCATGATGAACGATAGTGATGACCGTGCAGGCGGTGTTTTTATGGGCATCCTCATCACTATCGGCGCAGTGGTTATGGCCACAGTAGCTGCAAGGTTCGAACGGATTTTACAGAAGGGCATGGATAACTCTCCAGGTCTTCTGATTAAATGAAGCGCTCTATTTTAGTTCCACCCATTGATGGGTGCCTGCGCTTTCAAACAAGGCATCAATTACCTGCATATTGCTGACAGCATCTTCAATTGGCATGTACACAGGTTCATTTTCCAGGATGGATTTTGAAAACGAAGTTGCCTGCAAAGTGTATTGGTCAACAGTGTCAAATGTAATTTCATCCCTGCCCTGTTTGCTGAACATCCACAAGCGGGTGGGCCGGTCCGGAGGCGCATTGAAGGGGATTTCAATTTCAATACCAGCTTCTGTGCCCAGTATTGTTACACGCTGATGGGGTACCATTTGCGTACTGCAGGTGAACAAACTGGTGCCGGATGAAAAATCGAGGATGCCTGAAGCCAGCCTGTCAGTCTTCATAACAGGATCGAATTCGATGAGCGCAGAAACACGGGAGGGGTTATGACCAAACAACCAACGTGACAACGAAATGCAATAGCAGCCTATGTCCATGAGGCCGCCGCCACCTATATCTTTCTGGTTCCTGATATTATTGGGGTCCGCATTGAAGTAAGAAAAGATGCTGTGAATATTCCTCAATTGCCCGATGCTGCCATCGGCTATTTTTTGCTTCGCAAACTTCCATTGTGGGTGATGGCGATACATGAATGCTTCCATCAGTTTCAAATGCGGGTACTTCGCAGCGGTTTCCTGCAAAGCGACCGCTTCGGTTGCGTTTAGGGCAATAGGCTTTTCGCACAGCACATGTTTGCCGGCCTGCAACGCTTTAATGGTCCACGGCACATGCAGGTGGTTGGGCAGGGGGTTGTAAATAGCTTCAACTTCCGGGTCATCCAGCAATGCCTCATAGCTGCCATACACTTTTTGAATGCCCAGTCTGTGAGCAGCCCTTTGCGCATCGCCTGCATTTCTCGATGAAATGGCAACCACTTCTGCAAACTCACTTTTCATAATGCCGGGAATCACTTTTTCCAGGCCAATTTTAGCTGTACTGATCACTCCCCATTTGACTTTTTTCATCCCGAGTCATTTTATGATGCAGACCCTATCAAAGAAATGCTGCCCTGCAAGAATGTTATGCAAAAAACAAGTGACAATTTGTAATCTCAAAATCTTCTGAGGCGGCAATGCTTGGAAAAAAAGTAATTAGTCCTGCGTATTAGTTAGTCCACAAATGCAAACCTGTCGCCGTCGAACAAGCCCTTGTCGCTGAGTTTGAGGTGGGGTATCACCAGCAAGGCCATAAACGATAAGGTCATAAATGGAGAGCCAAGCGTGGAGCCTAGCACATCCTTTGCAAAACGGTCGATGCGGGTGTATGCACGGGCCACTTTGTAGCCGTCATCGTTGGTCATCAGTCCCGCCACGGGCAGTGCCAGCAGGTGTTCGGTTTTGCCATCGGTGGCGGCAATACCGCCGCCGGCACCAATCACCGCATTGATGGCTCTGCAAAGGCTTTCATCATCCACACCCACGGCAACAATATTGTGGCTGTCGTGCGCCACACTGGAGGCAAGGGCTCCCTGTTTCAATCCAAAATTGCGGATGAAACTCTGCGCCACAGGAGCCTCGTGGTAGCGGTTTACCACCACCAGTTTCAGCGTATCGGTGGCAGGGTTACTTTCCAGGTGTCCGTTGTTCACCACCAGGTCGGCGATGGGCACTTCCAGTTTGTTGGTGATGAGTTGGCCGTCAAGTGCTTCTATTACGTGTACCTGTTCAAAGTTTTCGTCATCGCCCCATTTATTCAGCAGGTATTTCAGGTCATCTGCCGTTACCGCCGCAGCGTCAAAATTGTTGATGACGGATGCTCTTTTAGTGCGCATCAGGGAATGGCCGTTATCGGCTACCAGTATGCCATTGATATAAGTTTGCCTAACCTCAAAACCCTTCAGGTCCTGGAGCAACACCAAATCGGCCGGGTCGCCCACACGCAGCAGGCCCACATCTAGTTTGTAGTGCTCCACGGGGTTGATGCAGGCTGCCTGCAACACCTTAAACACATCGATGCCCTTGGCCACGGCACGGGTACAGAGGTGGTTAATATGGCCCAGCACCAGGCTATCGGGATGTTTGTCGTCGCTACAGAACATGATATGTTCGTGCCAGTCGTGCAGCAGGGCAGCAAGCGCATCAAAATTCTTGGCGGCACTGCCTTCGCGAATGAGGATTTTCATACCATACCGGAGCTTGTCCAGCGCCTCCTCAAATACAAAGCATTCGTGATCGGTGCTGATGCCGGCCTCGATATACCTGCGGGCATCATCGCCGCGCAGGCCGGGAGCATGACCATCCACAGGTTTGCCCAATGCATGTGCTGCCGCTATCTTTTCCATCACCTCAGGCTGATGGGCAAGCACACCGGGGAAGTTCATCATTTCGCTCAGGTATCTAATCTCAGGCCGGGCCAGCAGCGCTGAAACATCGTTTGCATTCAGGGTGGCGCCGGCTGTTTCAAAAACGGTAGCCGGCACACAACTTGGCGCACCGAAATTGAATTTGAAAGGAACTGTGTTCCCGTTTTCTATCATGTAGTTCACGCCTTCCATGCCGCAAACATTGGCTATTTCGTGGGGGTCGCTAACGGTGGCTACGGTGCCATGCACCACGGCCAGCCGGGCAAACTCCGATGGTACCAGCAAGCTGCTTTCAATATGCACATGGGCATCCACAAAGCCCGGAGTTATGAAAGGAAGGCTTGCATCTGCTTCGTCATCCAATGTGGAAACAGATGAAATGCGCCCGTTTTCTATTACAACAACCGATGGAGAAATGGTGCGTTTCGCAATATTTACCAGGTTGCCGGTAAGCGTGGTTTTCATAGTAGCAAGTTCATGGAAATGAAGGAGGAGGACAAAAATTTCACAGCTTGCGTTTTGCCTAATGAAACACGAATGACGTTGATTGAATTGATTTACAAAGACAAGCATTCCCATCTGTGAAAACCTGTGCTGTCAGTGCCATCAATGTAGTATTTGCAAAAAAAATCCCGCCCTGTAAGGAGCGGGAAATTTATTCACCTCTAATAACCAATTTTAAAATGCTGTGCAGTTACACCCTGAAGTGGCTGAAAGCCTTGTTGGCTTCGGCCATACGGTGTGTATCTTCTTTCTTTTTGAAAGCGGCGCCTTCGCCCTTGCTGGCAGCTACAATTTCATTAGCCAGTTTGTCGGCCATGCTGCGGCCGTTGCGTTCGCGGCTATAACGTACCAGCCATTTGATGCTCAGGCTGATTTTACGGTCGGGACGTACTTCGGAAGGAATCTGGAAAGTAGCGCCTCCAATACGGCGGCTGCGAACTTCCACTGCAGGGGTTACATTAACCAATGCTTTTTTCCAGATTTCATACCCGTCTTCACTGGTAATTTTTGACACCTTTTCGATGGCATCATAGAAAATGGTCAGAGCAGTGCTCTTTTTGCCTTCCCACATCAGGTTATTTACAAACCGGGTAACCAGTTTGTCGTTGAATTTTGGGTCGGGTGCCAGTGGTAATTTCTTGGCTTGCGCTTTCCTCATATAATTAATTACTTAAGAGTCTGAACGGATAAATTATTTCTTAGCCTTTTCTTTCTTGGTGCCGTATTTAGAGCGGCTCTGCTTGCGGTCTTTTACACCGGCTGTATCAAGGCTGCCACGTACGATATGGTAACGTACACCCGGCAGGTCCTTTACACGACCACCACGGATGAGTACGATGCTGTGCTCCTGCAGGTTATGGCCTTCACCGGGGATGTAGGCAATAACTTCCACCTTGTTGGTCAAACGAACTTTAGCCACTTTGCGAAGCGCTGAGTTTGGCTTCTTGGGAGTGGTAGTATAAACACGGGTACAAACACCACGGCGCTGAGGACATGCATCAAGTGCACGGCTCTTGCTTTTGGCCTTTATTACTTCTCTACCTTTTCGTACCAGTTGCTGAATAGTAGGCATTCGATGCTTTTTAAAATTGGACGGCAAAGGTAAGTGGCAGCAAATAAATTCCAAAAAGAAAAACAAAGAAAAATGCCAAATTCATTTTAACAGCCATTATTTGAGCCAAATGCCTTGCTGGCACTGCATTTCAGCAGTTCAACAACCACCACAACACAACAGCCAATGTGGTAATTAACAAATTGCTCAGCAGGTTTACCAGGTCGTTGGTCACCCAACTCATGCCTTTGGCAGGCGTTTTACCTGCTGCCAACGCCGCATCTTCTGTCCTGCTGCCATCGGGTAGCCGGTAGCTAGCTTGCAGCCGGCTGCCCATCCAACTATCGGTCAGCATGCCGGCAAAAGCCATCATAGTCACCCAGTATACCTCCCTGCCGTTTGCAAGACCAACCATCCACCCGGTTAGGGCTATCAAAACGGCACCAGCAAGTCCGCCTAGGGTACCCTGCCAGGAGATGCCTCCCGAAAGGCCGGCCACCATCGGTCGAAAATTAGCAATGTCCACCACCCTGCCTCCAGCCCACTGGCCAATTTCGCTGCTCCATGTATCGGAAGTGCTGATGCCCACACTCAGCAGGTAAATCACCAACCATTCATGGCGGGGGGCAAATGAATATATGACTAGCACAAGTGCCGCCAACCCGCCGTTGCAGAGAACCTGCAGGTAGTCACGTGGCTGTTGGTGCTTCGGGTCAGTTATTGATTTACGTGGCAGTTTACCCAACAGGCTGCCGGAAATGAAAAACAACAAGACCGGCAAGGCAGTGTGCCAGTTGCCAGTGACAAAGACTATAATGCCCAGCATGGCTGCTGTGGCAGCACCACCTTGGTTCAGCCAAGCTCTGGCTACTGCTAACAAAGCAAAAAGCACGACTAATATTATGGCCAATGCAAACTGCAATGTCGACCCGGAAGACTCGAGGAAATGAAAGGCCCATGCTGCAGCCAAAGGAACGGTTACATTATCAAATCCACCTGACCCAAGGGCCTCAGAAAGTGTTGCCACCATGGCCACCATTACAGAAAAAATCAGGATGTCATATTTTCCAAAACCTGGAAACAATCCGGCAAAAACCGGGTGCACCTGTTCCAGGAAAAATGCGCCGGCCAATAAAACTGAAACTGTGGCAATAAAGAAAACAATGCTTCCCGGAAATGACTTGCGGTCGCCGGTGAGGTTAAAGAAATGCTTTGCAATTTTCTCGCCGGTGATAGCAGCGGCAGCATCGGCTACTGCCAAAATGAGCATGGGATAAACAACCAGGTGCATTTGTTGTTTACCAAAGACAATCAACAATACCAGAAATGAAAAGGGAAAAAGAGCAATGCCCCAACTCTTGCGGCGGTGCCCGTCAATAGCAAACTTGTTTGCTTTTACTGCCCACATTAATAAAACAACAAAGCCGGCAATGATAGCCTGAAGCAGCAAAAGATTGGGAAAGAACACAGGTGAGATAGCTACCGCCGAAA
>JBBIOQ010000159.1:0-6235 GCA_037443285.1 Sphingobacteriales bacterium
CGAATCGGATGTGCGGCTATTGGAAACAGTGGCCAACAGCAAGAGTGTAGCATTGGAAAATGCACGGTTGTTTGATGAAACCAACAGGCTGCTGTAAGAGACAGAGCAGCGCACGACCGAACTTGCTGTCATCAACAGTGTGCAGGAAGGGCTGGCCCGCGAAATGGATACACAGGGCATCTACAATTTCGTTGGCGACCGCATTGGCGAATTGTTCGATACACAAAGCGTTTTCATCCGTTCGTTCGATTTGCAGAATGAGCAGGAGCAATGGCGTTATGCTACCGAGCGTGGCGAACATTTGTACAGCGAACCGCGGCCATTGATTTGGGCTAACAAACTGCTCATTGAAACCAAACAGCCACTGGTGGTGAATAAGGATTATGTGGAAACTGCAAAGCAGCATGGTGGCACAGGTGTGAGCAAAGGACTTCCGCCAAAATCGGCTGTGTTCATTCCAATCATTGCAGGTGATGTTGTGAAGGGTTCGGTGAGCCTGCAAAACGTGGACAAAGAAGGTGCCTTCAGTGAATCGGATGTGAAATTGCTCACCACTCTCACCAACAGTATGAGTGTTGCACTTGAAAGTGCACGCCTGTTTGATGAAACTACCCGATTATTGTCAGAAGCAAAACAAAGTGCTGCCGAACTGCAAACAGTGAACAATGTGAGCAAGGCGCTTGCTTCCTTGCTGAATCCCGATGATCTGGTGAAAATTGTAGGTGACCAACTGAAGGAATTGTTCAAGGCAAACATTGTATACATCGCATTGCTCAATAAAAAAACAAACTCCATTGCCTTTCCATACCAATATGGCGATAAAATGGCGCCCATTAAGCTTGGCCAGGGCCTTACTTCAAAAATTATCCTGAAAGGTGAACCGCTGCTTATCAACAAGGACCTGCAGGAACATCGTGCGCAGTTGGGCATTACGGCCATTGGTGTGCCTGCTGCCTCTTACATAGGAGTGCCCATACCTGTAGGCGATGAAATTATTGGTGTGCTGAGTGTGCAAAGCACCGAACAGGAAAATCGTTTTAATGAGAATGATGTAAGGTTGCTTTCTACCATCGCATCTTCGGTGGGCGTGGCTCTCCGCAATGCAACCCTTTTTGAAGAAGTGAGGCAGGCAAAAATGGAAGCAGAAGCGGCCAGTAAACTTGCCGAAAAAGCCAACGAAGCAAAGAGTGCATTCCTTTCAACTGTGAGTCATGAACTGCGCACCCCACTCACTTCGGTGCTGGGATTTGCCAAGATAATCAGGAAACGACTGGAGGATAAAATCTTCCCGATGGTAAATGCATCTGACCCAAAAACAGAAAAAACCATTACGCAGATTTCAGAAAATCTGCAGGTCGTAATTTCTGAAGGCGAACGGTTGACCCACCTGATAAATGATGTACTCGACCTGGCGAAAATTGAAGCAGGCAAAATGGAATGGAACCAGGAAAATGTTTCGGTACCCGAAGTGGTGGAGCGGGCACTGGCAGCCACTACTTCGCTCTTCGATCAGAAATCACTGAAGCTTGAAAAGAGCATCGACGACAAGGTGCCCGATATTACCGGCGACAGGGACAAGTTGATACAGGTGGTGATTAATCTTATTTCCAATGCAGTGAAGTTTACGGATGACGGTGCCATCACCTGCAAGGTTTGGAAGGAAAAAGATGAAATCAACGTGAGCATTACCGATACCGGCATCGGCATTGCGCCCGAAGATTATGGTGCTGTTTTTGAACAGTTCAAACAAGTAGGTGGCGATACGCTTACCGACAAACCCAAAGGCACAGGCCTTGGCCTTCCTATTTGCAAAGAAATCGTTGAACATCACGGTGGCAGAATTTGGGTGGAAAGCCAGCCGGGAAAAGGTAGTACGTTCACTTTTGCGCTTCCCTTCAATAAACCAACGGCATCACGCCCCATTCATCTCGATGACCTGGTGAAGCAATTGAAAGAACAAATGGCGCATTCACAGTTGAATGCAATCGGGAATGCCGCTACCATACTTATTGTTGATGATGATGATTCCATCCGTTCGCTCCTTCAGCAGGAAT
Source organism: Sphingobacteriales bacterium (assembly GCA_037443285.1). Taxonomy (GTDB): domain Bacteria; phylum Bacteroidota; class Bacteroidia; order Chitinophagales; family Chitinophagaceae; genus Phnomibacter. The sequence continues at coordinate 2,055 of JBBIOQ010000159.1, forward strand.
TGGGTGAAGCAGGCTACACCATCAACGAAGCACGCAATGGAAAGGAAGCACTGGAGAGTGTTCGCAACTACAGGCCCGACCTGATCATACTCGACATCATGATGCCTGAAATGAATGGGTTTGATGTGGCTGCTGTACTCAAAAATGATCCGCAGACAATGGACATTCCCATTATCGTGTTGTCCATAGTTCAGGACAAGGCTCGTGGCTTCCGCATTGGGGTAGACAGGTATCTTACCAAGCCTATTGATACCAACCTGTTGTTTTCTGAAATAGGCAACCTATTGGAGCAGGGCAAATCGAAAAAGAAAGTGATGATTGTAGATGAAGACCTCGGCGCCATAAGCACACTCACCGAAGTACTGCAGGCAAAAGGCTATGTAGTTATGGAAACCAATGAAAAGGAATTGATGGAAAAAGCCGTTGCCAATCAACCTGACATCATTATCATCAATTCATTGCTCTCCGGTAACCACGACATCGTGAAGTCATTGCGCTTTGAAAAAGGAATGGAAAATGTACTGTTCCTCGTTTACCAATAAACAACGCTGCCAATTAATTCAAACTCAAACCAAACCAGCAGAAACATGGAAAAGAAAATATTGATAGTAGATGATGAAGCACACATCAGGATGCTGATAGAACAAACACTAGAAGAACTTGAAGATGAGGATGTGGAATTCCTTACAGCAGACAATGGAGAAATGGCACTCGAAATAATTGAAGCTGAAAAACCCGACCTTGTTTTTTTAGACGTGATGATGCCCAAAATGAATGGCATGGAGGTTTGCAAACGGGTGAAGAAGGAAAAAAATATTCCGGATGTTTTCATCATTCTGCTTACTGCCAAAGGACAGGAACTGGACAGGTTAAAAGGGCAGGAGGTGGGTGCCGATGTGTACATGACGAAACCATTTGACCCTGAAGTGCTGCTGAGCAAAGCACGTGAAGTGCTTGGATTTGAATCATAAAAAAATGCCGCTGCCATTGCAAAGTAATCATTCATTCCAAACCTCAACACTGCATCACTCATGGCTTTGCCTTCTTTAAAATCCATCATCCGAAAACACAGCGATTTCAGAGCTTGGCTGGATGCCTATGCAGGGTTGCATGGCACACAAATTTGCTTAATGGATGATTCCAGGGAATTGCTCTACGGAGAACTGGCCGGGAATGACGAAGAAGAATTTCCCATTGTGCTGCAGGATGAAATAGCAGGATGGGTGAAAGGTAAGGAACAGGCTGCCATCACTGCACGTTTGATTTCATTGTGGCTTGAAAAAGAGGCGGAGAAAAAAAAGCTGGGTGCTGAGGTACTGAACCTTTACCAGGAGCTGAATATTATTTACAACTTCTCCGAAAAACTCACCCAAACCATCGACCCGGATGTGATAGCACAGGTTACCTTGGAGCAGGCTATGCACTCCATTCCTGCACACAGTGGTGTGGTGGTGCTATGGGATGAACAGCGCAAGCAACTCGGCGTTCCTGCAACCGCCGGCGACATTTTGTTCAACGATACCAGCCTGAGCGACCATCCAACCGTGCTGCTGAAAATTGGCATGAACGGCCAGTCGGAAATTATCAATGAACTGGGCATGTTGAAAGAACTGCATATCATCCAGGACGATGTGCATTCGCTGATGTATGCAGCTATGAAGGTGAAGCACCGCATCATGGGCGCCATCATTCTTGCAGGCAAAGACAATGAGCAATTTTCAGCAGGCCACCTCAAACTGCTTGTCACGCTTGCATTGCAGTCTTCATCGGCTATTGACAATGCCCTGTTGTACGAAAAAAATATTCGGGAAGTGCGGGAAAGAGAAGAAGCCATCCTGCGCATTCATGAAGTGACCAAGAAATTTGTACCCAATGAATTTATACGTTCATTGGGCAAAGATTCACTGACCGATGTAATGCTCGGCGACCAGGTGGAAAAAATTGTAACGGTGCTGTTCACAGACATCCGCGATTTCACTTCGCTTTCGGAGAAAATGACGCCCGAAGAGAATTTTCAGTTTGTTTCTTCCTTCAATGCAAGGCTTGGTCCTATCATACGCTCTAACCATGGATTCATCAACCAGTACCTCGGTGATTCCATCATGGCCATCTTTCCTGAAAAACCGCTCGATGCACTCAGGGCAGGCATCAGCATGCAGCAGGCTGTGAATGGCCTAAATATTGAACGGCAAAAGGCAGGGCTTCCGCCCATCAAAGCCGGCATAGGTATGCACACTGGTCCCCTTATCATGGGCATTACCGGCGACGAGTTTCGCCTTGACGCTGCAACTATTTCGGATACCGTGAATACTGCTGCACGTATCGAAAGCCTTACCAAATATTACCGTTCATCGTTGTTGTTGAGCAGCGCCACACTCAGGCTCATTCCGGATGCTGACAAATACCTGGTGCGCCACCTGGGCAAAGTGCAATTCAAGGGAAAATTCAAGATTCTCAGCATTGCAGAATGCCTGAACGGCTGCACAGGTGAAGAGCAGAGCAGGAAGCGACAAACCATCCCGCTGTTCAGCAAAGCCATGGATTGCTATGTGAGCAGGAAGTTTGGCGAGGCCATTGAAATTTTCGGCGAGATTATTGCCATGGACCCCGATGATTACACTGCCATCCTTTTCCTCAATCATGCTACGCACCTGTTGCGCACCGGCACTCCTGCCCAATGGGTGGGTGCACTGGAAATGCAAACCAAATGATGGAGTGGCTTTTGTGCTGGAACAGAAAATGATTTTGGTCAGGCAATCTTTTTAATTATCAACCATCTTTTATAGCAGGTTTTTGGTATCTGTTAAGGATGCCTTAAATTGTAGCATTAAACCTTTTTTCTAACAGCCAAAATCTACTACCATGTTTAAGAAATTCTCCGTTTTCCTGTTGCTGGTTTGTTTCAGTATATCCCAGGTCAGCGCAGCTTTTGTTGAAAAGAAGGCGGCTTCGCCAGTTCCTCAATCGAGTACTTCCGAAATGAACGCCGATATGCAGAAGGCTTACATTCAGGCCTTGGTAAACATGGACCGGAAGAGTTTCGAACAGGCTACCGGCAAGAAGCTTTCCTGGAAGGAATCTATCCAGCTGAAAATGGCGCAAAAGATGATGAAGAAAGACGCGAATAAATCAGCAGGTGGCGGTTCATTGCCTAAATGGGCATACATCGTTTTGTCAATTATTGCATTGGGCTGGCTGGCTATTGGTGTTAAGAGCGACTGGTCGGGCAATGATTGGTGGATTTCATTATTGCTCTATTTCTGTTTCGTTATCCCGGGCATCATCTATTCGCTCATCGTGATGGGCAAATATTACTAATACGGAACTGCAGCGGGTTTCCAAATCCGAAGTGCAGTCATTTGAAAACGCAACCATCTACTGGTTGCGTTTTCTTTTTGCCGTGCATCCTGATGGCAGAATTTTGCATATTGCATTACTCCCGTTTAATCAAGCCCTGCTGCCATCCTTTCTGTTTTTCGAGCAGTGCGCCGGCTTTGGCAGATGCCCTGCTTTTGATGCCCACTTTTTCCTGGTGTTGCACATCCAGGTTATACACGCCAAACTCTTCCACCACCACGCCCGTCATGCGGTAGAAACCCTTGCCCTGCAAGGGATTGCGCTGCACGCTGTCGGGAAAATGCACGGTGTCCAGCCAGTCGCCGGCAGCATCGATGAATGTGCCGAAGTACATCAGTTCCCGCTTAATGGTATGCACCGGCTTCCAGGTAATGAGGTAGCCCAGCATGGTGACGGTCTTGCCCAGGTGTTGCGACATTTCTGAAGCGCCGGTGTATTTTTTGTGCACCGGCAGTGTAGGGCTATTAAGCATAGTTGTCTCGCTTCTTCCTGTGGAAGAAGGGCTCACTTCATCGGCTTTGCTACTATCATCTGTGCCGAGGTTCTTGTCCTCACCAACCTCGGCATCATCCACCAGTTCAAACGGATTGCACAGGGTAAAGCCCAGCAGTTCCATTTCATCCAGCGCATCATCTAAAAAATGATGGGTGAGTTGTGGCAAATGAAATTCGGGAATGGGCTCGTTGAACAATCGGTTTTCTTTCATTTTATTATCATTTTTTCTGCTACAATTATGTCACCCCTCCGGGGTTAATTTTTCCACGACATCTTTAGCTATAATCATTTCACCCCTCCGGGGTTCGGTTGATGATGTGTTGAATGGG
>JBBIOQ010000160.1:0-6224 GCA_037443285.1 Sphingobacteriales bacterium
AGCGCAGATTCCCACGGGTACAAAACATCGTGTGGGCAAGGGTTTGATTGCGGTGCAGTTTGTGATTAGTGCAGTGTTGATTTCTGCTGTTCTAATTGTACACCTGCAGTTGAATTTTGTAAAGCAGCAACCAGTTGGATTTGACAAAGACCATATCGTTGTACTTCCACTTACCGGCGATGAAGCACAGGACAAAGCACTGGTATTTAAAGAAAGCATCTTGCAGCTTGCCAGGGTAAGCAATGTGTCGGCCTTGTCCGAAGTGCCGCTTGAAGGCATCACGCAAAATGGCTTCTTTCCGGAAGGCAGTAGTATTCCCATCACAGTGCACCAACTCGATGCAGATGAAGATCTGCTGAGTGCAATGCACATCAGGTTGGCTTCGGGACGATATTTTTCGCATCAATTTCCTGCGGACAAGGATGGCTATATCATTAACCAGGCGCTTGCGGACAAACTTGGCTGGAAAGAACCATTGGGTAAAACCATTAGGCGCGATGGCATACATAGCATCATTGGCGTAGTGGAAAATTTTCATTTCACATCGCTGCACGATAAGATTGAACCACTCATCATTACCAATAAACCGTGGCATGGCAGGTTTGGCTTTCTTGTTGTCAGGTACCATGATTTGGCTCCGGCAAAACTTATTGCACAGTTGCAGCAGCTGTGGAAGCAGCAAGCCACATCGGCGCCATTTGACTATTGGTTTCTCGACCAGGCCTTTGACAGGTTGTATAAATCAGAAGAAAAATTCAGGCAATTGTTCGCCGGCTTTTCAATACTGTCGGTGGTGCTTTCACTGGCGGGCGTTTTTGGATTGGTGTTGTTGAATTTAAAGCAGCGGACAAAAGAAATAGGTATTCGAAAGGTGTTGGGTGCAAGCGTTGCAGATATCATTGGCATTACTGCTAAAAAATTCATGATGCCTGTTTTGATTGCCGGAGTTGTGGCTATCCCTATTGCCTGGTATTATGCTGAAAGCTGGCTTCAGCAGTTTGCTTACAGAATTGAACTTACCTGGTGGATGTTCGCATTGTCTGGCCTGGTGGTAACCCTGTTTTCCCTGGGGCTGATTGGGATCCAGAGCGGCATTGCTGCTACCGTGAAACCCACTCAGAATTTGAGAACCGAATAACCCACTCGTTATGTTACGCTGTTGAACGCATTGATTACAATTGGTACACTTTGGGTGAAGGCGGCATTGGCAAACCTTGTAAAGCGTATCAGAAAAGAATAATTCGATCAATCATTTCACTCAAAAACTATATCATGTCAAACACAAATTTCAAGCTAACAACAGAATGGATGCAACACCTGCAAAGCAGTATATTGAGCATCGCACTATTGTTGATTGTCCTTGCTGCATCAGCACAGCAGAAGGAACCATTCATGACAAAATCGCTTGCAGGCGCCGGTATTAAGGCAGTGGAGGTTTCTACATCGGGCGGCAGCATTTCGGTGCAGCATGTTGCTGGTGAACAGCCACGGGTGGAAGTGTATATCCAGGGCAACAACAACAAATCGCTGTCAAAGGAAGAAATTCAGCAACGACTGAATGATGACTACGAACTATCGGTGACAGTTGCAGGTGGTAAGGTAAATGCCTATGCAAAACGCAGGAAGAATGGCAGCGATTGGAATAACGGTCTGAGTATTTCGTTCAGGCTTTTTACCGATGAAAAAGTTGATTCCAAACTCACTACGAGTGGTGGAAGTATTTCGCTCAAGCAGCTGAATGGCAAACATGAATTTACCACCAGTGGTGGCAGCATTCATGTGGATGGCATGAAAGGAAACCTTGATGGCTCAACAAGCGGAGGTAGCATTTCACTTACCAACAGTAATGCCACTGCCGATCTTACTACCAGCGGCGGCAGTATTGAAGCAAACAACAATAAAGGAAAACTCTCCCTTACAACTTCGGGAGGCTCATTGCATTTCACTAAACTGCAAGGCAGCATAAATGCTTCCACAAGTGGCGGTTCGGTAAATGCAGAAGATGTGGGAGGCGAAATGAAAGTGGCGACTTCGGGAGGTAGTATGCATTTGAACAATATGCATTGCAGCCTTGATGCTGCCACAAGTGGTGGCTCCATGAATGTGCACATGGCTGCGTTGGGCAGCTACCTGAAATTGAGGAACAGTGCAGGCAATATCAGTGTAAGCCTTCCGGCTGGAAAGGGCATGGATATTGACTTTGATGGGGATCGCATTTCTGTGCCCAACCTCACCAATTTCTCCGGCGAAGCTTCTAACACAAAAGTGAAAGGAAAGCTGAACGGTGGTGGTGTTCCCGTTTCCGTTAAGTCATCAGGTGGAAAAGTAACGGTGTTATTTGGAAATGTGCAATAGCAAAGTGCAATTGAGTATTTGCTTTTTGTGCAGAATTGATTTGGTAAAAAAATGAACATGTTGTTATCGCTGAAAAATATTTTCAAATGGGTGAACACCGGCGGCAGCCGCGTTTACCTGCTCAAAGACATCAACCTTGATGTTGAAGAAGGTGAATTCGTCTCGGTAATGGGACCATCAGGTTCGGGCAAAAGCACTTTGCTGAATGTGATGGGTATGCTCGATGATTTTGACGAAGGCGAATACCAATTCATGAACGAGCCGGTGCACAAGTTGAAAGAAAAGCATCGCAGCGCTTTGTACAAGCAATACATCGGTTTTGTTTTCCAGGCTTATCACCTCATTGATGAACTGACGGTGTATGAAAATATTGAAACGCCACTCATTTACAAGGATATTAAAGCCAGCGAACGCAAGGCATTGGTAGCCGACATGCTTGACAGATTCAACATTGTTGGCAAGAAGGATTTGTTTCCAACACAGTTGAGCGGGGGACAGCAGCAACTGGTGGGTGTGGCACGGGCGTTGATTTCAAAACCACGGCTGCTGCTGGCCGATGAGCCCACAGGCAATCTCAATTCAAAGCAGGGCGAAGAGATTATGAACTTGTTTAGAGAACTCAATAAGGAAGGTGTAACCATTGTGCAAGTGACGCACTCCGAAAAAAATGCAGCGTATGCATCACGCATTGTCCATTTGATGGACGCAAGAATTGAAAATGAAGAAAAGTTATAAACCCATTTTATGAAAGGAAAAATTCTACTGGTCGTTGCGTTGCTTGTATTTGTATCAGCAGGTTGGTCGCAGCGAACTTTCACACTCAGGCAATGCATTGATACCGCTATTGCCAACAATCTCACCGTCAGGCAATCCTCTTTCCAGGTGGAACGTGATGCTGCCAATTTCAACCAATCGAAATACAACCGCATGCCGGAGCTGAACGGTGCATTCAATTACGGTGGTAGCCGCGGCCGCAGCATCGATCCGTTTACCAACAGCTTTGTGGACCAGGCATTCAATAATTCCTACACGCAACTCAATGCTTCGATGCCGCTGTTTGCCGGCGGACAAATTCAAAACACCATCGGGCAAAATAAGGAACTACTGAACGCAAGTAAAATGGATTTACAACAGGCTAAAGACAATCTTACACTCAATGTAATTGCAGCCTACCTCGCTGTGCTAAACAATGAAGACCAACTGGCTGTAGCGCAAAACCAGGAAGCAGTGAGCGGCAAACAGGTAGACCGCTTGCAAATTGTTTATAAGGAAGGAGCTGTGGCTCCTTATACACTCAGCGATTTGAAAGGTGAATTTGCGAGCAACAGGGCGAGTGTAGTCAATGCCCGCAACAATCTGGCTCAATCAAAAATTACCTTATGCCGTTTCATGAACATACCCTACGAAGCAAACATGGGTGTTAGTCGCGATGATATTGCGTTAGGTGTGGTGAACTATGGCGCTTCTGCGTCACAAGTCTATTCAGAAGCAATGACCAATATGGCGCAGGTGAAGGCAACCATATTTCGCGAAAATGCAAGCATAAAATCGGTGAAGGTTGCACAGGGTGCCCTGTGGCCAACGTTGAGCCTTGCCGGAGGTTTGGGTACCAGCTATTCCAGTGCTGCAGAAAAATATTCTATCGTCAACGAGTATTACGGGCCGAGCGATAATTATGTCATCGACAACGGTACACAGTTGCCGGTGTATACCAAGCAACAAACAACGCAGAAGGAACCGTTTGGCTTTGGCACACAATACAACAACAACCTGAATGCTCAATTTGGCGTGAATCTCCAGGTGCCCATTCTTGCACGCATGACCAATCGAAACCGGGTAACACAGGCAAAAATAAACCTGAAGAATGCAGAGGCTGTTGCTGCAAGTACAACGTTGCAATTGCAGCAGGATGTGGAACAGGCCCACCAGAATATGTTAGCTGCATTCGACCGCTACAATATTCTGAAAGAACAGGTGGATGCTTTGCAGGAATCGTTTCGTGCTGCTGAAGTCAGGTTTGAAAATGGAGTCATCAACAGTGCAGAATACCTGGTGATAAAGAACGCCTACGATCGAAGTGTAGTCAACTACACGCAGGCAGGTTATGAGTATGTGTTGCGTACAAGAATAATTGACTATTACAGGGGAAAATTGTAGCTGCACATTCTTACGGTGCATCATGCATTAATAAGAAAATAGTTTTATACAGTGCTGCCACCCGTTGCAACTTTGTGCTATCAAAAACATCGCACATGAAAGCTTGTCGCCCGTTGTTTCGGATTATCCTATCGCTATTTGTCATTCAGCTGGCATGCACTGTACCTGCTGCTGCACAGGAACACCAGGAATATTTCCCTGACCCTGATACTGCCATTCAGCACCGGCTGGAAGAATGGAAAGACCTCAAGTTTGGCCTGCTCATGCACTGGGGGCCTTACAGCCAGTGGGGCGTGGTAGAAAGCTGGAGTATTTGCCCTGAAGATTTGGGCTGGGCCACAGGCGCCCGCAAGAAAGGCGTTTCTGACAGTTATGAAGGCTATAGAAAGGCCTATGAAAACCTGCAGACCACTTTCAACCCCGTGAAGTTTAACCCAGAGAAATGGGCCGCGGCTGCCAGGGACGCCGGCATGAAATACGTGGTGTTTACCACGAAGCACCACGATGGTTTCTCTATGTTCGACACCAAATACACCGACTATAAAATCACAGATAGTAAAACGCCTTTTTCCACCAACCCGCGGAGCAATGTAACCAAGGAAATATTCAAGGCTTTTCGCAACGAGCAGTTTTGGGTTGGCGCCTATTTCAGCAAGCCCGACTGGCACAGCGATTTTTTTTGGTGGAAATATTTTCCGGTAGCCGACCGCAATGCCAACTACTCCATTCGAAAGTATCCTGAGCAATGGAAGAAGTTTGTGGATTACACGCACAACCAAATTGATGAATTGATGACCGATTATGGCAAGGTGGATATACTGTGGCTCGATGGTGGTTGGGTACGCAAGAAAACGGATGAAGAAGTGAAGCATACCCTGCTTGAAGTATCGGAGAACAACCGCTGGGCCCGCAATCCGCAGAGCCAGGATATTGACATGCCGAGGCTGGTGAAAGAAGTGCGTGCCAAACAACCCAAGGTGATTGTGGTGGACCGTGCGGTGCCTGGTGAACAACAAAACTACCTCACGCCGGAGCAGTTCATCCCTGAAACGGGATTGCCCTATCCATGGGAAACCTGCATGACCATGGGCAACAGCTGGAGCTACGTACCCAATGACCATTACAAACCCGCCAACGAGCTCATTGAAAAACTAACTGACATCGTAAGCAAGGGCGGCAACTACCTGCTGAATATTGGCCCCGGACCCGATGGCGAACTTGACCCGGTTGCCTATACAAGACTGAAAGAAATTGGCGACTGGATAAAAATAAACGGCGAAGCTATTTATGGCAGCCGCATGTATTCCGTTTTTGGCGAAGGCAACAACATACGTTACACCCAAACAAAGGATGGCAAAACACAATACATTTTCCTGTTTGAATTTCCCGACAAGAATGTGGTGTTGACCAAAATGAAAGCAAGCAAGGGCAGTACCATTACCATGCTTGGCAGCAAAACAAAACTGAAGTGGACGCAAACAGCGGACCAATTGGAAATAACGGTGCCTGCTGCTTTACAGCCCCTGAGCCAGCACGTGTGGGTGCTTAAAGTGCAGCAGAAAAGTTAGAAGATGTTTGGCAGCGCTGCAGTTGAATGCGGCATACAACAATGCCCTGCAATGTGGAATTGTTTCATCAATCCGGCGTTGCAGGGCATTTGCTATTTAGAGAATCTTAGCTGCTGAAAATTGTCATTCACCGGGCATCCACTC
>JBBIOQ010000161.1:0-6170 GCA_037443285.1 Sphingobacteriales bacterium
GAAAAGCGCCAGTTCATAATACAGGTCATTCACATGGCTGTAATCGTTCAGCGTAAACATATCATCCGTAGTAATATCGTTCCATTGTTTTGGTTGAAATTCATTCTTGCTCAGTGTGGCCAAATCACGCTTGCTCCAGTATAAAAATTTCTTCCCCCGGTTTTTGGTATCTATCAATGCAAACCGCACCGTTGGGTATTTATCCGGGTCTTCGCCTTCAATATTTGCAGCGGCGCTGAATTCAATGTACAAAAACTGGTAGCCCTTCGGCAGTTTGAAGAACGGCATCAGGCTGGTGTCGGGCTGCGATGTTTTAATCCTCCGGGTTGTGGAATCGAAATAGTCAACCAGCAATTCTTTTCGTCCGGGTAGCAATTCTCTTTTGGCGGGGTACACTTTGTTGCTGTCGCACACATAGGCATTGATAGCTATAAAATTGCTGCGAAGGCGCATTATGTGGCTTTTCACAGAATCGTTTTGGATCTTTTCCTGCGTCAGGTCGGGGTTCAATTTGTAGAGCTGGTCTTCTGAAATAAAATAATCACGCCAGAGGTAATCGTTGATCTCACGGTCCCACGACATGAAGGCCATTGATTGCTCGTTCCTGAAGGCTTTGGCTGTATCCAGCACTCCGCCCAACCAATGCACTTCCTTCGGGTAATTATTCAAACTATAATTGTTTGCCAGGAAAGCCGCGATGGTTGGGGCGATATTATTATGCGAATTCACGGAAAGGAATTTCTCTCCCTTCTTCAACATGGGGGAATAAATAATGAACGGCACATGGTAATCATCAATTTCTCCAAGGGACGGAAACGACCCGATATGGTGATCGCCGGTGATGAAGAATATGGTATTGCCATACTCCGGGCGTTTGGCATAATCGCTGAAGAATTTCCGAAGACAATCATCGGAAAACATAAAGGTCACCAGCACTTCCTTGGTTTCAACCAGGGTTCTTCGGATAGGCGCTGCTACATGCATGGTCTTCAGCTTCTGATCGAATTTTTTCTCGTACTGTTTTTTTTGTTCAAACAAATAGGGAAGGTGTGTAGTGCCTGTGTGATAGATATTGAGATAGGGCTGTCTGTTCACAGAATCCATCACTTCAAAACTGCGACTGAACAAGGCATCATCCGGGTAGCCCATTGACCAGCCTTCTTTACCCACTCCCATCTCCTTGTATTTTGCCGGATAGTGCGATAAAATAAAATCGGTTCCCTGCAGGCGGATATAGCCACCCATATTATCAAAGTCGGGATTGAAGCCCGTAAGAAACCGCGCATAATAGCCATTGCTTCGCAAAATCTTAATCAACGACAAATGATCGGGCATCACATTCATAATGGAAAAGCCGCGTTTGCCATAGGGCAAAGAGCCGGTGATAGCAGGGTGTGCGGCAAAGGTTCCGGGTGCGGTGCTTAAAAAATTATCCCAGGTCAGGCTCTTCTTTGACAGTGAATCGAGAAATGGTGTAAAGCTTCCCGCATACGCATCGTCGCCGCTGAAATCGCGGGATAGTCCCTCTACCACCAGTATCACAATGTTGGGTGGCGTGGCATTCAGGTTAAAGAAATTGCCCAATACATCAGCATCTGTATTGCGGTGCATCAACGGGTATTCACTGCTCGTGAATTTGAAAGGATGATTTGCATGATAAAAATCTATTTCTTCTGCAAGGCCTTTTGCATTGGCTTTTTTTGATGCAAACATGTAATGATAACTATCGTTGACCCAGTAACTCAGTTTATTGGTGGTGAGGTAATAGCCGGAGCTTTGCCGGAACCAATCGGGAGAGGGAATGGAGAACCGGATGAAGAGAACAGCCAGTATTGCCAAAAAAGATATAACAGTCAGCAGGCGCTGGGGTGCAACTATTTTTTTGGTAAGTGCAAAGTAGAAAATGAAATATGCCGGCAGGTAAATTAAAAACGGGATATAGGGTTTGAAGCCGGAGCCCAACATTTGTTTTACGGTATCTATGGTGTCTTTCCTATTCCTGGTAAACAGTTCATGATCAAAAGGCGTATTTCTTTGAGAAAAAGTGATCAGCAATGCAAGACAACAAATGATGAAAACAACATTCAGCGCATGGAATAAAAACAATCCTGCCCGCTTGTTCAGTTTATATATTGCAAGGATGGGGAAGAAAATGATTGCGCAAAAAATCAGCCAAAGCCAAACATCATACAATACACCCGCCAGTTCAAAACGATAGGACTGTGTGGCAAACGATTTGAAGGCCACCGCTGCATATTCAAATACACGCAACAGGCAAACCGTTATTAACAAGGCAAGTGCAACGCGAAAAAACTGTTGAAGGAAGGATGGCTTTTGAATCGTCATGAAAATGATTAGCGGGCTAAGGTATTTTATTTGGGTTTCGTTTCCAGTCCTTTCATCTTCATCGCCACTCAAACATGCAAGGTCCACAATATCCCGGCCATGGTTCGCGGAGGAGAAGTTGACCATTGAAGATGAATCAGCACTTTTTACGGTTACCAACCCAACGCACCAAACATTCAGACCATGGGGCATTCTCCAGCGGGTTGGGCAGGCAAATAAGGGCCGCCAACAAGGCGCGTAATGAGAAATATTTCCTAAAAACAGGCATTCACCCGGGAGATTACAGCACCCGAAAATCCTGAACCCTGTTTGGCCGCATTTTTGCCTCGCCAAAAGAATTGGTACACTTTGTTTTATCCGCTTTATTCCTGCAATTTTGCCCAATTCTAAATTTTCAGATTACGTAGAAGACCGACATGGGACTGTTCAACTTTTTTACGCAAGAAATTGCTATCGACCTGGGTACCGCAAACACCCTGATTATACATAACGACGAAGTAGTTGTAAACGAGCCCAGTATTGTGGCGCTCAATCGCAATAATCCAAAGGAAGTGCTGGCAGTGGGCAAAAAAGCCTTGCTGATGCACGAAAAGACGCACGAAAGCATCCGCACGGTGAGGCCTTTGAAAGACGGCGTAATTGCCGATTTCAATGCCGCCGAACTGATGATTAGGGAAATGATTAAGAAAATCTACCCTAAAAAGCCGCTCTTTCCGCCCAGCTGGCGCATGATGATTTGCATACCTTCTTCCATTACCGAGGTGGAAAAGCGTGCCGTTCGCGACAGTGCCGAACAGGCCGGCGCGAAGGAAGTGTACCTCATTCATGAACCCATGGCTGCCGCACTGGGTATTGGCATTGATGTGGAAGAGCCGGTGGGCAACATGATTATTGACATTGGAGGTGGAACCACAGGCATCACCGTTATTGCGCTGGCAGGTATTGTATGCGACCAAAGCATCCGTATTGCAGGCGATGAATTTACGGCCGACATTATGGAAGCGCTGCGCCGCTACCACAGCCTGCTGATTGGCGAACGCACTGCCGAGCAAATCAAAATCCAGATTGGCGCTGCCATGAAGGACCTCGAAAACCCTCCTGATGATATCCCGGTAAATGGCCGTGACCTGGTGACAGGTATTCCCAAACAAATCATGGTAAGCTATACCGAAGTGGCCGAGGCGCTGGATAAAAGCATCTTCAAAATTGAGGAAGCCATCCTGAAAGCCCTGGAAACCACGCCACCTGAACTGGCTGCTGACATCTACCGCCGGGGCCTTTACCTCACAGGTGGCGGCGCCCTGCTGCGTGGGCTGGAAAAGCGTCTTGGCAACAAGATTAAGCTGCCGGTGCATGTAGCCGACGACCCGCTGAAGAGTGTTGTGCGTGGCACCGGCATCGCCCTCAAGAACTACGACAAGTATCCATTCATTATGAGATAATATCCCGGATGTTAATATTCCAAATTCCAAATAAGGCAACCAGGCCGTAGTTTCATTTGGAATTTGGAATTTTCTTTTTCGGGATTTCCTGCTATGCGAAACTTCTTTCTTCTTCTCCGCCGTTTTTATGTGTTGCTCATGTTCCTGGCATTGCAGGTACTGAGCATTAGCCTGCTGGTGAAATACAACAGCAGCCAACAGGCCAAATACATGGAACTGTCCTATGACCTCACCGGGAAAGTTGACAAGAGATATGCTGACGTAACTTCTTATTTCAGTTTGGGTGAAAACAACCGGGTACTGGCCGAAGAAAACAGCCGCCTGCGCAATGAACTGCCGCAGAATTTTATTGCCATCGATACCACGGCCCATATAAGAAAAGACACCGCAAGGATTGATAGCAACACCATTATCCGCAAGTACACCTGGCGATCTGCAAGGGTCATCAACAACTCGGTTTCAGGTCAGAATAACTACATCACCCTCGAAAGGGGCAGCCTGCAGGGCATTCGCCCCGAAATGGCTGTAGTGGGGCCCGGCGGCATAGTGGGCGTAGTAACCGATGTGAGCGATAACATGGCCATTGTGATGAGCCTGCTGCACCGCAAGAGCGCCACCAGCGTTATGCTCAAACACACAGGCACCAACGGCATTCTCGATTGGGACGGAAAAAACCCGGGCCTACTGCAACTCAAAGGCATCCCAAAAAGTGAAGTGTTGAAAGTTGGGGACACGGTACTCACCAGCAACATTTCACTGTACTATCCTGCGGGACTCATGGTAGGCACCATTGCCAAATTCAGTAAGGAAACGGAAGGCAACAACTACACACTCCAAATAAAACCCGGTACGAATTTCTACAGCGTGGATTATGTGGATGTCATTGAGAACCATTTCCTGCAAGAGCAGCGCGACATAGAACAAAAGGCCAAAAAACAACAATAACGAAGAACACAGCAAAACACAGCTGAAGGCAGCATGAGCAACCCCATCATACAAATATTTCGCTTTCTGCTTTTTATACTGGTGCAGGCACTGGTGCTCAACCACATGCCCCCCGTGCACCAGTTCATTACCCCCTACCTGTATTTTCTGTTTCTCATTTGGCTGCCGTTTACAGTACCCCGGCAATGGATGCTGGTGCTTGGATTTATTACCGGCATCTCCCTTGATTTCTTTACCAAAACGCCCGGTCTTCATGCCTCTGCATGCCTGTGGCTTGCCTACCTGCGCACCCCGCTCATCAACCTGCTGGTGCCCCGCGAAACAAAAGAACTGAAATCAGGCAGCCCGGGCATTCACTCCATGGGTTTTGCATCGTATGCCCTTTTTGTGGTGGTACTCACCTTGTTTCATCATGGCTGGCTGGTACTGATGGAATGGATGAGTTTTGGCGACTTCTTCTATTTCGTGGGCAAGGTGCTATTTACCACGCTTGCAAGTCTTGTACTCATACTCATTACCGAACTGCTATTCAGGCCCATCAAAAAGAAAAGGATTGAGTGATGATATCAGAATGAATGCAGCAATAAAGCCCTTTCCGTTTTTGCTGGTGGAGTTTTGATTGCTGCATACTCACTGCAGAAAAAATTAAGGCGCCGCAACCAATTTTTCATACTTGTCTGCGTTGATTGAAATAATTGCATCAACTGCAACAAAACACCCGGACAGCTTCATTGAATAATGCTGAAATTGCAGATGCCGATGAAAATATTTCTCCCTTTGCTGCAGTTACAATTTCAGTATCCGCAACATGCGTTGTGGCTGTTGCTGCTTTTGCCATTGGTAGCTGCATGGCTCCTACAAATGCTCTGGAAAAAAAGAATCCTGCGCAGCCTCGGAGATGCAAAACTTATCCTTCCGTTGCTGCAAGGCTTTGCACCAAAACGACCCCTTATTAAAAATGTCTTTTTGATTTTGGCCGTTGCATTATTGTGCATTGCCCTCATGAATCCGCAGGAACCAAGGGAAGAAGGCGGACCTGCAGTTAGTGGCCTGGAAATAGTGCTGGCGCTGGATGTAAGCAACAGCATGCTTTGCACCGATGTGCAACCTAACCGGCTTGAGCGTGCAAGGCTGGTAGCACACCAATTGATTGACACACTGGCCGGCAACAAAATAGCAGTGGTGGCTTTCGCGGGTGAGGCCTGGTTGCAATTGCCGCTTACAACAGATATGCAGGCGGCAAAACTTTTGCTGTCGAGTGTGCAGCCGCAATCGGTACCAATAGAAGGAACGGATATTGCACAGGCACTGCAGGTATCGAACCAGGGACTGCCTGTCACCGATGCCAGCCACAAAGCCGTGATATTGTTCACCGACGGTGAGGAATTGGATGGCGATGCAAAAGCAGCAGTGGATGAACTGAAGCAAGCGGGTGTT
>JBBIOQ010000162.1:0-5882 GCA_037443285.1 Sphingobacteriales bacterium
AGAAAACTTTACGGATTTTAATATTCAAAACCTCACCCTTTGGATGATGATGGGCATTTGTTATTCCCATGAGTTCAGAACCATGAATGATGCTGCATTCAGGCAATGGGCTACGGGAATATTTAGGCGAAGAAAGGCCCCGATATCCGAAAAGTCTCCATCCTATTTTCCCAGGTCCTACCTACAATCATGAAAAATGTAGCCGTATTAATGACCTGCCACAACCGGCGGGATAAAACCTTGGCCTGCCTCGAATCATTTGTCAAAGCCAGCAAACCGGATGTGTATGAGTTTGCGATTTACCTAACTGATGATGGAAGCAATGATGGTACTTCTGAAGCTGTTAGGCAATTTTTCCCTGGAGTTAAAATTATTGCAGGTTCCGGGCAACTTTTCTGGGCTGGTGGAATGCGACTAGCATGGCAAAAAGCTATAAATGAAGGCAATTTTGATTATTATCTCTTGCTTAACGACGATGTTGAATTGTTTGAGCACGTCATTCAGACACTGTTAGAAACCTCGAAATCTGTTTACATTACGACTGGCACAGAAGCAGGTATTGTTTCAGGTGCAACTGAAGATCGTTCTGGGAATGTTACATATGGCGGCAGTATTATCGTAAAGAATCACTTAAATATGAAGGCCAAGCAACTATCGCCCAATGGATACCCGCAGTTGTGCGATTTCACAAATTCCAATGTTTTGCTTGTTGCGAACTGGGTGGTCGAAAAAATTGGTATTCTAGACACAGAGTTTACTCATGGCATCGCTGATTATGATTATTCACTGAGGGCTAAAAAGGCAGGGATCCGATCATACTTGGCAACCAAGATTTGCGGCTATTGTGAATTTGATCATGGGCCCAATTGGAAGACGGCATCGTTTCCTCTTAAAGAACGGATCAAATATTTGTATAGCCCAAAAGGTTTAGCGTTTAAGCAATATCGTATTTATATAAAAAGGCATTTTCCATTGTACTGGCCATACGCATTCTGCCTGTTATGGTTAAAAACGTTTTTCCCGTCCATATGGGATACGTTCAAAAAATAAACTGGCACATATCTCAATAGGGGATTACCATCTCTTTTGTCGGTGTAAAAATTGAAAAATTATCATTACCATTTTTGCTTTGAATAGATATTCAATTTAATGAAAGTAATTGGTGCGCGACGTAAAAAAAAGTTGTTAGTTATACAGCCATATCTGGCTCCTTATCGATTGGATATATATAATTATTTGGCTGGAGAATATGATTTGCTGGTTTTATACTGGTATAGGTCTGCTCCGGAACAGAAATTCGATTTGGATTTGTTGTCGGCGCAATGCCGGTTTAAGTACGAGTTTATCGATTTTGGCTTTAATATCAGGTTTCAGGCATTCCGTTTTGATTTCTTTTTGAAGGCAGCAAAATTTAAGCCTGATATCATAATTGGGCATGAATTTGGTTTCTTGTCATTTTCTTCATTATTTCTAAAGAGAGTACTAAACTGTAAAGTCGTGGTCACCTGCGATGATAGCATGGCGGTCTTTGAAGCACAGTTGAAAACTAAAGGCTTTTGGAAGTCAGGAATGGTAAAGTGGATCGATGGTTTGATTTGCACCAGCAATCTGGTTAGGCAGAGATATGTTACGATGGGTATCTCTGAGCAGCGGACTTGCTGGCATCCATTATTTCCTGATGATCGTGTTTTTAGAAGAAATTTCAATAATGCACACCTTATTACTGAGTATTATGTTGAACGTTATCAGTTACAGCCGCACAAAAGTATTTTATATATTGGACGTCTTGCACCGGAGAAAAATATCTTGCTGTTATTGGCTGCTTTTGGTCGTTTGGCAAAGCGTGAAGAAAATTTGCGACTGATTATTGTGGGTGAAGGACCAATGAGAAGTCAAATCGAATCCAAGATAAAAGAATTGGGGATTTCTGACTTTGTTATTCTTCCAGGACGTTACGACGGCGCTGAACTGATCGCTTGGTATCACGTTGGGGATGTGTTTGTGTTACCTAGCCGACAAGAAACATTTGGGGCTGTTGTCGTTGAAGCATTACTTAGCGGCCTAAGGGTGGTTTGTTCTTCGGCAGCAGGTGCACATGAGTTGTTGGACGCGAAAAACGGCAGTGTATTTCTTAACGAAGACCTTGATAGTTTGGAGGCTCAACTAGAATTTTAGCTACAGCAAATAGGTTCAATGCAATCTGACCTTGGTAGACAGTCTTTATTGAGGGGCTCCTTTGTTCAGAACGCAGAAGTATTATGTGATTTCTTAAATGTATTATAGTAGCACATTGTCGAAGGAAAATGGCGTTATAAACGTGCTCATCAACGCATATGCATGTTCCCCTGGTATGGGGAGTGAACCTGGCATGGCCTGGAACTGGTGCGTGTATCTTGCCAAGCACTGCAAGTTGCATATTATTACTGAAGGTGAGTTTAAAGATAAAATTGAAGAGTTTCTTCCTTTGATACCTTATAATGAAAACCTGAAATTTTACTACTTGCCAGTTTCTGAGAATGTCAGAAAAATGTGTTGGAATCAAGGTGATTGGCGGTTTTATTTACACTATGGGGCGTGGCAGAAAAGGGCGCTAAGGTTGGCATTGGAAGTAATGCAGACCAATAGAATTGATGTAGTACATCAGCTAAACATGATTGGGTTCCGTGAACCAGGGTTTCTTTGGCAAATTCCAAATGTACCTTTTGTCTGGGGGCCTATAAATGCTAAGGAGGGAGTTTCACTAAAATACCTTGCTGGGGCTGGTATTCGAAATTTGCTTTTTATTGGTTTGAAGAATATGATTACTAGGTTACAGTTAGCCTATTCTCCGAGAGTTAAAAGAGCAGTTGATAGGGCCGCTTTTATTGTAGCGGCATCTACTGACTCTGCAAATGCAATCAAGAAATTCCACAAACGCGTTCCCGTATTAATTAATGAGGCAGGTTGTGAAGTCTCCACCTTTGACAATAATCTAAGGGAATTTTACAACTCTACATTAAATGTTTTATGGATAGGGCGTTTCATTTTAACGAAGCAACTTATACTTGCTTTTGAAACTATTAAAGTTCTCAAAAAGCTAGATATCAAGCTTCACATAGTAGGAGGCAGTACTTCGGAAGAGGAGGAATGGAAACAGCGGGCATTTAAATTGGGCATTTCAGAGAAATTGGTATGGTATGGAAAAGTGCCTCGTGAACATGTTCAACTATTGATGTTAAAAAATCATTTGCTATTCTTTTCAAGCATCGCAGAAGGTACTCCACATGCAGTTCTGGAGGCAATTAATGCTCATTTACCAGTTTTATGTTTTGAAACCTGTGGTCAGGGTGATGTGGTTACTAGTGACGTAGGTATTAAGATTCCTTTAAATACTCCAAAAGAATCCGTAAGGTTGTTTAGTGAGAAACTGTCGTTCCTATATCATAATCGTAATGTGTTGATTCGAATGTCAGCGAACTGTATTGAGCGAAAAAAAGTGCTTACATGGGACTCCAAGGGCGAATTGATGCTTGGCTTATACAACAAGTGTGCGAATAGCGGAAGTGGTTTTAATTAACCAGTGAAGCTTACACTATTTAAAATATAAGGTTTTCAAATAGCTAAACGATGAGGGATTCATTGTTAGAAATCAACTTGACTTGCTCACCATATCCAAATGCATTCAACTACTTGTTGAAAATGGCCCAACTTCATAGCTCAGCTTATTGTTGTATCGCCAATGTACATATGCTGATAGAAGCACACCGGGATCCGGGATTTGCTGTGGTGGTAAATGCCGCGGATATCGTTACCCCCGATGGCATGCCACTGGTTTGGGGCCTAAAGCTGCTCTACGGCATTCACCAGGAAAGGATTGCCGGCATGGATCTCCTGCCCGATTTACTGAGCGCAGCTGAGAAAGAAAATCTTACCGTTTTCTTTTATGGCGGCACCGAAGATATGCTGCAAAAAACACATGCCTACCTGGGCAAGCATTACCCACAGTTACAAAACAAGCACTACTACAGTCCTCCTTTTCGCCTCCTGGCTCCGGCGGAGGAAGCGGAAGTAGTCAATCGAATTAATGCAACAAAACCCCATTTAGTGTTTGTTGCCCTGGGTTGTCCCAAGCAGGAAAAGTGGATGGCCGCTATGAAAGGCCGTATTCATGCCTGCATGATTGGGATAGGAGGGGCCTTGCCGGTAATGATAGGTATGCAAAAACGGGCGCCGAAGTGGATGCAAAATGCTGGGCTGGAATGGCTGTTTCGTTTGGTACAGGAACCAGGTAGACTGTTTAAGCGGTATGCCGTTACTAATACTGTTTTTTTGTGGCTGCTTTTT
This sequence comes from Sphingobacteriales bacterium, assembly GCA_037443285.1. Classification (GTDB taxonomy): domain Bacteria; phylum Bacteroidota; class Bacteroidia; order Chitinophagales; family Chitinophagaceae; genus Phnomibacter. The sequence goes on from JBBIOQ010000162.1 coordinate 4,324, forward strand.
AAAGCATGGGCGAGGCAGGGTTTCAGGGCCAGAAAACCTAAACTGGAACAGGTTTCGTCCTGACGGCTTTGACAATGGCCCGGTATATACAACCAGGGCTTCCCACCAACATTCTTCAGGTTCACCCATGAGGCAAATCAGGTATTGGAAATGGATATTCATCATTGGTTTGGTCCTCCTGAGCTTTTTAATATTGCTGCTCAGTTGGGTGCCGCATCCGCTACTTGCGCAATTAGGCTGGCTGCCAGTATCAGTAAGTCGTTGGGCCGATGCGCCTGAGCATGTCAATTCTAGGACAGCAGTGCCCTTCATAGGGTGGGGCTTGTTTTCAGGTTGTTTCCTGGTGCATTCCCGCCTTTGTACGCCTGCTCACTGGGTAAGAGCTTTGCTGCTGGGAATGCTGTTACTCCTACTGGCCGAAGGCGGCCAGTGGTTTTTGCCTTTCCGCCAACCCGATTGGGGCGATGTGGCCTGGGGCACAGCGGGGCTCGTTGGCGGGCTGGTGATCATCGGGGTTTTGGGATGGTTCTTTGCAAGGCCAACGCCAAAAGTAATTTCGAATAAACGCGTTCAATAAAATATGATTTCTTCCCATTCACCTTTTAACCTGCGTTCATTGTGGCTACAGATTCCTAGGCAGGTTTGGCTTTTCCTGGGAAAGGCACTACTGCTGTTTGTGGTGTGGAAGATGGTTTATGTTTTTTGGTTGTACCCCGGCCAGGAGCTGGACAACTGGTTGGTAAAGACAGTGGGGCAGCATGCCACCATGGTCTTGAACGGCAGCGCCAACCAGAACAACTATAGCGATTTGCTGGAACCGGCTGTAACAAAAGGAGATGTTTCGGGGCCTGGGCTACCACTGATGAAGAGCCAAATTTACTTCCGGGGTAAACGGGTGTTGGGCATTATGAATGGGTGTAATGGCCTTGAGTTGATGGCGCTGTATGTGGGTTTCATCATCTGTTTTACAGGTCCCTGGTTGCGCAAGTTGGGTTTTATAGCGTGGGGCATCCTGGCCATTCACGTAGTGAATGTCTTGCGTTGTGTTTTCCTCGTTCTGATCATGAACAGTACACTGCGGCCCTGGTTCGACCTGGCCCATCATTATGTATTCACCATATTGGTGTATGGTTTTGTATTCCTGCTCTGGCATTTCTATGTAAAGGGCATCGTCAAAACAGAAAAAAGGAATGTCGCCAAAGCGTAGGGAAAAGTGGGGGCTGGGTTTGGTGGTGTTGGTGTATTCCGTGTATTACCTGCTGCTGCGGGAGGATCCGGAAAGGGGCTGGCCCAAGTGGTTGGAATTGTCGCTGCTGGGCAGTAGCATATTCGCCGTGTATGGCCTCGGCATCTTTGCCTTTCGCCACAATGGGCATCCATGGATGTTGCAGTTATGGAACCTGCTGCACTTGCTCCTTATCGGCTTTGTTTTCCTGGCACGCAGTTATTCCCGTTTTGTTGGTCCCCTGCCACGAATGATTTGGTCCATTATCGGATCCACCACCGAAATCCTGGTTTCCCCCACCCTCATAGTCGCTATGCTGCTCCTGTGCAGGTTA
>JBBIOQ010000163.1:0-5805 GCA_037443285.1 Sphingobacteriales bacterium
CCACGCAAGCCATTGGTCAATTCCAACATGGTGAATTATTACAGCTACTCGCATTGGCTGATAGCCCTGGCTTTGTTGTTCATGATACTCAGTGCTACAATTAGTGAACGAAGCAGAAAGAAAATACTACAAGGCTCCAAAGCAAAAGCTACAATTTATTTTCTTGTTCTGTTTTCTTCAACCTGCGCCAATGGCCAAAAAGCAATTGACAAAATCATGCAGGGTGATGAAAGCTATGCCAAAGGACAAATGACAGAAGCAGAACAGCAATACCAGCAGGCCTTGAAGATGGATGCATCCGTATGGCAGGCACAACTGCAACTTGGTAATATTGCTTACAAAAGAGGCAAGTTTGAAGATGCACTCAATTTCTACAAGGCATCATTGCAAAACAAAATGAATGATGAAGATGCATCGGCCATTATGAACAATATGGGGCTTGCATATGCCAGGCAGAAGAAACTGGAACAGGCGGTTGAAGCATTTAAGCAAGCCATCCGAATAAACCCCGGGGATGAAGAACTGAAAAACAACCTGAACATGGCTTTGGATGAAATGATGCGCAACCGCAACAATGCCAACCAGCCATCGAAGGATACCACGAAACAAAACAAGCAGCAAACCGAAGACCGTTTGAATGCCCTGCAGGAAGAAGAAAAAAAGATTCGGCAGAATTTGATGAAGCAAAAGAAGTCGTCAAAAGTTCCGGGCAGCAAAAACTGGTAAGTGTTTTATTATTCTACAGGTGCCAATAGCCTTTCCAGGTTCCGGCGATTGGTGATGATTTCGTTGTGCTGCTTTTTGCTGTGCAGAAAAATGATTCGGTTGTTCATCAGTTCCCGCATAGTCACATCTTCTTCTTCGGTGTGCAGGTAAGCAACATGCATACTGTCGAGATAATGCATCAAGGCCAGTGAATTTTCCTTTGTTCCTCCGTTGTCAGTATAAATGTGAACGAAGCGCTTGTGGTTGAGCGTATCGGTACAGAATGATTGGTATTGATCCATTTGTCCGTACAGACCATCGAACAGGTACATACCTTTTACAAACTGCTGGTTTTTTGCCATCACTTTGTAAGCACCACTATGGCCTGCCATTATCAGCCCATTGAACATGCTGCTTTTCTTGCCATCAGTTGGAGGAATTACTCTTTCTTCTTCGAGCATAAAAATTACATCGCCAATTCCGAGCAGGGTATTTGATGGGTCTTCCCATTTACCACCATAACTGTCGGGTGCATTTTTAGGCCCTTCCGGAAAAATGAAGATGGCATTGCGGCGTGCATCGTAAAACTGCTGCGCCAGCTGAAATGTGCTGAGTGAAGAATCGATACTGTTGTTCCAGCCATGAAACCAAATGACGAATTCATAAGGCCTGTGAATAGTGAAATGGTCGGGAACAAAAACAAAAATGGAACTGTCGTTGTAATGCTGGGCAAAAGAGAAGGAATTGCCCTGGTACACATAGCCATTCATCCTGGCTGTATCGGGGAAAAGACTGTTGGCACTTTTGAGGACGAAGGCCCTGCCTTTGGCTGAACTGTTCACCGGTTGCCAATAAGGCTTCGAAAAGCTGGGGTATTGTGCATTGGCCAAATGGCCAAGGCTTAAACCAATAACCGTTAACAATGTTAATAGGATGCGCATAGCTGATTGTAGATGCTTTTTGGTGACATTTGCAGCGCAGCAAATGTGTGGCAAAAAGAGATGCCATGGAAAACAATCGAAGAAGTGATTGCGACGCCCGCCTGAACGATAAAGTCGGGCAGGCTACAATGCTGCCATTGAAAACATGTGTTCGTAAAACATTTCAAAACAAAGGGTTTTGAACGCGACTGAAATTCAAATTCAACTCTCAAATCTTAATTGCCACTGATGCAACGCTATACTGAAAGTCTTACAACGTACAAACGACTGAAAACACGTGAGGTTAACATTGGCGGGTTGTTGCTGGGCAACGGCCATCCCATTCGTGTACAAACCATGACGACTACCGACACCATGGACACTTTGGCTACCGTGGAGCAAACCATCCGTTGCATAGAAGCAGGTGCCGAAATGGTGCGCATCACTGCACCATCGAAAAAAGAAGCAGAGAACCTGCAAAACATAAAGGATGAGTTGCGCCGTCGTGGCTACAACACACCACTCATAGCCGACATTCATTTTACACCCAATGCCGCCGAGGTAGCTGCCCGCATTGTTGAAAAAGTCAGGGTGAACCCCGGCAACTATGTCGACAAAAAGAAGTTTGAACAGATAGAATACACCGATGCCGAATACCTGGAAGAAATTGAACGCATTCGCGAACGCTTTACGCCACTGGTAAACATTTGTAAAGAATATGGCACTGCCATGCGTATTGGCACCAACCACGGCAGCCTGAGCGACCGCATCATGAGCCGCTATGGCGACACGCCCATGGGTATGGTTGAAAGCGCTATGGAGTTTTTGCGCATTGCCCGCAGCCTCGATTATCACAACATTGTACTCAGCATGAAATCGAGCAACCCTCAGGTGATGGTGCAGGCTTACCGCATGCTGATCGAAACCATGTTCGGTGAGTTTGGCGAATGCTACCCGCTGCACCTGGGCGTTACTGAAGCCGGCGATGGCGAAGATGGCCGCATCAAAAGTGCCATTGGCATTGGCACACTGCTGGAAGATGGTATCGGCGATACTATTCGGGTGTCGCTCACTGAAGACCCGGAGTTTGAGATTCCGGTGTGCAGGGATTTGGTAAAAAGATATCAGTCGGGAGTGCGGAGTTGGGAGTCAGCTGATAATGCAGTTTCTGATCTCCCGGCTGTGGACTCAGGACTCCGGTACTCCCCCTTAGCCTACTCCCGCCGTCAAACCTTTTCCGTTGGGAACATCGGCGACAAGCATGTACCGGTAGTGATAGCCGATGTGAGCAAGATGAATGCAGTCACAGCCAACTCGCTGATTGGCGTGGGCTACACTTACGATCCAATTACCGACAAATGGAGCATCAGCGATATGGCCGCTGACTACATTTTCACAGGGCACCAAATTCCCGACTTTGCATTGCCAGGAACCTTGAAAGTCATTGTAAATCCGGCTGCCTTTGCAAGTTGTATAACCTCCCCCGGCGGGAGAAGTTTGCAGGGGGCCGTGTTCCCGATTTTCGATATACATGGTTTTATGGAAGCGGAAGTGAAAAGCGATTCAATGAATTTCGTGATGATTGACTGTTTCAATGATACCACGCCACTCAATGATTTTACCTATCTCGATGAAATTGCCAATGACCCAACGGTGGTGCTTTGCCTGAGCAGCCAGCGCAAAAATGCCATGCAGGCAGTGCGCCGCATGTTGATGGAATTGCAGGCACGTGACATAAAAAATCCCGTAGTGCTGATTACAGATAGCAACTGGCAAACTGCCGATGAACACCTTATACATTATGCCACTGAAACAGGTGCATTGTTGCTGGATGGTTTTGGTGATGGTCTTTGCCTGGGCATGACTTCCAACGCATATTCAATTTGGAATGAAGGAGGAATCGCTTTGAAAGGACGCCGTTACTCCTCCCCCAGCGGTGAAGGCAGGGAGAGGGCCGAGCAGTTCATCAACAACACCGCGTTTGGCATACTGCAGGCAACACGTACCCGTATCAGCAAAACCGAATACATCAGTTGCCCGAGTTGTGGGCGTACATTATTCAATTTGCAGGAGACCACTGCAAAAATCAGGAGCGTTACCAGCCACCTCAAAGGACTGAAGATTGCCATTATGGGTTGCATTGTAAACGGACCGGGAGAAATGGCCGATGCTGATTTTGGCTATGTGGGAAGCGGCCCCGGAAAGATTACCTTATACAAAGGCAAAGAAGTAGTGAAACGAAATGTGGACAGCGATGTAGCTGTGGATGAACTCATCAATCTATTGAAGGAAAATGATGCGTGGGTGGAACCTGCATGACAAAAAAATTTAGCATCTCTGATGTTTGGTTTTTGATTCAAAAAAATGTGTCATGTTTCAGAGAATGCTTTTGTTGATATTGCTTTCAATAATTGCTGTTGCATCCTGCAAAACCCACGATGACATTACTGTTCATCGTGGGTTTTATTTTTGGAAAAGCCGATTGGCACTGACCAGTACCGAACAAAACCCATTGTACCAACTAGAGATTGAAAAACTCTATATCAAGTTTTTTGATGTAACCTGGGATGAACTCCGCAAAGTGCCTGCGCCTGTTGCCAAAATTGATTTTGCACAAAAGATTCCAGCAGGCATCGAACCAATTCCTGTTGTCTTCATTACCAATGAAACCTTGCAGCAGGCAAGTGCTGATGATATTGCCAGCCTCGGCCTGAATATTCCGAAACTTATCGAAAGCATATTGTCGAACAACAAACTCGGTTCACCTAATGAAATTCAGATAGACTGCGACTGGACGGAAAGTACCAAAGACAAATATTTCCTCTTGCTGAAACAAATGCGCAAGTCAAGGATTTTTCAAAACAAAACGCTGTCAGTAACCATACGCCTGCACCAGCTGAAGTACCACAATGAAAGTGGCATTCCGCCTGCCGACCGTGGCTTGCTCATGTGCTACAACATGGGCAACCTGCAGCGCCCCGAAACAAAAAATTCAATCATTGATGATGCTGTTTTGATACAATACATTGACCACGCAAAGGACTACTCATTGCCACTCGATATTGCCCTTCCCATATTTGACTGGTGGGTATGGTTCAGCGGGAATGATTATAAAGGGCTCATCCATTCCAACAGCATTTCGCTGCCTACTGATGCAAACAATAGATGGCATTGTATTAAGGATACAACCCTAAACGGTTATACTTTTAGAGCAGGTGACTGGCTGAGATATGAGAACAGTACATGGGAGGAAAACCGAAAAGCAATAGCCCTGCTGAAGGATAAACTCAACACGCATGAACTGAACCTGCTGCTGTATCACCTTGACTCAACAACACTATCCCACTATGAAATTGATCAGCTTGAAAATATATATAGCAGCTTCCATCGTTAGCCTGCTGCTGGCCCTGCCACAAAACATGATTGGCTGCGGTCCCGACATGGACCCGTATGATTATTACACCACCTTTTTTTCCAAATCAACAGTGGATGCAAAAAGCAGCAAGCCGTTTTTCTATACATCATTACTCGACTTTTATGACGATTGGGATTACAGTGATACTACCGGCAACATCAACGTTGCGATCGTGGATGAATGGCAACATTTTGCAGGCAGCCAGGCAACCAGGAACGATGTAGAGCAGGTGATTTATAAACTGACTGTAGGAGACATGAAACAACTGGCTGCGTATATAAAGAATGTTTCAACCCCTTTGCCGGCTAAACAGAAAACAAACAGTATGGTAGCTCATCTCATTGCTGGCAAAAGAACAGATGCTGTGAACTATCTGCTGATGGCAAAAAGCATAGAGCCCTTTTGCACCACGCCCGATCAGTGGAGCGATGCACCACCCCGCGACAGCAACAAAATCAACACCTTCATCCTGCAGGCTAATGATGCATTCAAAAAAACAACTGATCAGTTCTTCAAAAACAAATATGCATACCTGCGTGTGAAGCTTGCCTTTTACAACAACCGGTTGAAGGATTGCATCCGCTGGTACGATGAAGCTTTTGATGCAAACAACAACGCAGCTGTAAAAACACTATCGCTTTCTTACAAAGCCGGTGCACTTTTCCGGATGGGCAAAGGCAAAGACGCAGCTCACCTGTTCAGCAAAACTTTTGCCAACAGCAGTAACAACGAAAGGAAAAAAGTATACCTCGGTTTCCTGTGGGC
>JBBIOQ010000164.1:0-889 GCA_037443285.1 Sphingobacteriales bacterium
AGGAACGCATAGCGGATAGTATTGTAAATGAACATGGCGGTAAGGTTGGCAAATGCAGCCCCCATCATTCCATAATGGCTGATGAGTAAATAGTTGAGTGGGATGCCGATAACAGAATACACCAGTGTGCTGGCAAAGTCGAAGCGCCAGCGGGTGGAAAGCTGTATGATTGTGGCGTTGAGGCCGGTGCCAAGGTTAATCCACCGTGCGGCAATGAGCACGCCAATGGGCTTAATCATCAAGCTGTACGCAGGTGGAAAGAATCGTTCCAGGTTGTTGAGGTTGATAAGGATGAGGCCGCCCAGGCCAATGCCAGCCACCAGCAGGTTGATACAGCTTTTACGGTACACACTCAGCAGGCCTGTCATGTTTTTTGCCCGCCAGTATTCCGATATCAGCGGCACACTGCTGGTTTGCATACTGCGCATGGGCACTTCCAGCACCTGGCTGAAATACTGCGCCACTGCGTAAATGCCAGCCTGGCTGAAGTTGTACATGCTTGCCAGGAAAAGCGTATCACAAACAATGAACGCGATATTGCTGAGCACGGTAAGGAAAACAAAACTCCCCAGCGAAAGCATCATTCGCCGGAGTCGCCGGGTGAGGGAACTGATGTGGTGCGTGAGCGGGAATCCTCCCGCCTTTACAACAGTGCGTACAATAATAAATGCAGCGGGTAAGTAAATACAGGCAAACATGAACATGAAGCCATCAAAATTTACCCAGCCAAAATAGAGGCTTAGCAGGCAAACGGTTGTAAGGACACGAAACAGCAATTCCTTCAGCAGGTTGCTGAGTAGGGTTTTGCCGGCATACCAGGCAAAAGTTTCCATGAAAATGAACAACGCCTGGAAACCAACAAACAATAAAAGTGTGTAATAGTAAGGTT
>JBBIOQ010000164.1:928-5771 GCA_037443285.1 Sphingobacteriales bacterium
TTTGTGGTTTAAGCACCAGTAGCAGGGTATAGGTAAACACCAGGCCAAAAAGCCAAAGCATCATGTTGATAAATGGCAGGTCATTTTTTTCCTGTGCCAGGTGTCGTTTGTAAAAGGGCATAAACTTGGCAACTACAGCTGTAGAGCCGAGTGTGGTAAAACTGGCCAGCAATACACTCGCTTCGGTGATTACCCTGGTAAGGCCCCATTGTGCAGTGGTAAGAATGCGTGGCTGCAGCAGAATGAGGTTCAGCGCACCGAATCCAAACCCCAAAAAAATGATGATGGTGGAAATGATGGACTGGCGTTGTATGGAAGGTGCTGACATGTGGTGCTGAACAGAATGTGGCAAAGAAAGCAAATGCAGCATTATGGAAAACCAAAATCTGAACAGCCGTTAAGGTTGCAATGCAGTGGTGATTTTTTGATTTTTAGCTGTAACAAACAGCCTCCCCTGCAAACAATGAATTGTTGCAGGAAGTTATATCCGGACCTGTTTGCAATGCTTTTGGTTGCCAATTCATGGCTGTTTACCTTTCGCCCCGTTTCACGCCTAATCAATCAAAGCAGGTTTCAATGGGATTTTGGAATAGAGTAGTTGCCGAACTGAACGACATCAGCGAATGGAGTAAACTACTTCCATTTCCTGACGCACTTTCCCTTTTCAGGCAAATGCGCAGGAAAGTTGCCGGCGGCTATTTGATAAACCACAAACCATGGGGTGCACCGTTTTACCTGCGGAACAACATTTCCGATAAGGCCATTTTTCGACAGGTATTTTTTGAGCAGCAATACGCTCCGGTAACAAGGCTGATGCCCAAGGCCGACTTCATCATTGATGCCGGTGCCAACATCGGCATGTCTGCCAGGTATTTTCACCTGCACTACCCAAACGCAACCATTGCTGCCATTGAACCGGAGCCTGCCAATTTGCAGCAACTGCAAAAAAACATTTCAGGCATTTCATGCATTCATCCCATTGATGCAGGTCTTTGGTACAAAGCGGGTCACATTCAAATATTAAACGAGGACGCTATGGCGGCAAGTTTCATGGTGGGTGAAGCAGACGCAGGCATTGGTACAGTGACGATTCCGGAACTGATGAACACGTACAATTTTCGAGTAGTTGATATTTTGAAAATTGATATCGAAGGGGCAGAAAAAGAATTGTTCAGCAATGGAGCTGAAGAGTGGCTGAAAAATGTAAAGCTGCTGATTATTGAACTGCACGATGAAATGAAACCGGGTTGCTCCAAAGCTTTGTTCAATGCACTTCTACCTTTCAACTTCACCATGGTGCAGAATCATGAAAACATGTTCATTCAATTCAATCATGCATGATGCCATTGTTTCCCGAAGTTGCGGCTGTAGTGATTGTTTATTTTCCTGACGAACAGGTGGTAAAAAACATTCAATCATACTCCGGCAATTTTGCGGAATTACTGATCATCGATAATTCTCCCACTGCTTCCCAAAGCCTGAAACATCTTGCTGAAATATGTGGCAGTTATTATCATGACGGTGAAAACGGGGGCATTGCCTTGCGCCTGAACCAGGCATGTAAATGGGCAAAGTCAAAAGGTTTCAACTGTCTGCTGACCATGGACCAGGATTCATCCTTCACGCCGACAAATCTTCAGCGTTATCGGGAAGCATTTCTTGAAGGCAGTATTGTGGACCGAATGGCTATGATGGGATTGGAATACTCCAGCGAAGAAAAGGATAGCGAAAAGTTTTCATTGGTGAAGGACAGCATACTCATTACATCTGGCAGTATAGTAAACCTTGATGCGGCTTCGGAAATAGGTGGTTTCAATGAGCAATATTTTATTGATGAAGTGGATTCAGAATTTTGCCAGCGAGCCATGGTGGCGGGGTACAGCATTATTGAAGTGAAAGGCGTATACCTCTATCATCACCTGGGTGAAATAGCCCAATACCGTTCATTGAAAAATCTAAAGACTACAGCAAGAAGTTTGCATAGCCCTTTGCGCATTTACTACATGATTCGCAATTATCTCGACATGCGTAGCCGGTATGTAATGCATTTCCCAAAACTCTATCGCCAGCTCGATGCAAGCATGCGAAACAGGATAAAGAACAACCTGCTCTACAATCAAAAGCGCTGGCAGGTTATAAGAATGATGTGGTTTGCATTTAAAGACTATCACCGAGGAAGATTCGGTAAGTTTGGAGCCTAAGTAATTGAACAAAACAACACACAGAAAAATCAGGATGATCACAGCATGACCTTTTCCATTTGCATACCTGTATATAAAAACGTACAGTTTCTGAAGAGGCTGCTTGACTCTACATTGAGCCAGTCATTCACCGATTTTGAAATCGTCATCACAGATGACAGTCCTGATGATTCAGTACAGCAATGGCTCAAGGGTTCTTTCAACGACAGTCGCATTCGTTATTACCGGAATGCTGCGCCGTTGGGAACACCTGAGAATTGGAACGAGGGAATTCGCAGGGCAAAGGGTGAATGGATTAAGCTGATGCATGATGATGATTGGTTTGATTCGAGCGATGCGCTGAAAATATTTCTCGCAGCAACGCAATCCTCCAATAGCAAAGTGTTTTTTTCTGCATACACTAACTACTTTTTAAATAAGCAAACCAAAGAGCAGGTGAACTGTCCGAAAATGCGCTGGCAGATGGTGAAGGCAAACCCTGCAGCGCTATATGCACGAAACATCATCGGGCCGCCGAGTGTGATATTGGTTCATCGTTCAGTTGCGGAGGAATACGACAACCGATTGAAATGGCTGGTGGATATTGAATTCTACATCCGTTTGATGCAGCATTATGAATTTCAATATGTGCCGCAGCCCCTGGTAGCAGTAGGTGTGGGCAATGAACAGGTGACAGTGGGATGCCATACTGTTCCTGAAGTGGAGGTGCCCGAAGGCTTGTTGCTCTATTCAAAACTTCATGGCAGTCCCCGACATAATATGCTCTACTTTGATGCATGGTGGCGCATCATGCGCAACCTGGAAATCCGCAGTGATGAACAATTCCTGTCGTATTCAAAGGGCTTGCCTGTTCCTGATTTTATATGGAGTATTATTCGCCATCAGCAGCGTGCAAGCACAGCAAAACTGCGTAATGGTTATCTCTCCAAACTGATGATGTCATGGTGCTGGATATCTAATCTGTAAGTTTGCAATTACAACCAGCCAATGCTTTTATCCATTATTCTCGTCAACTACCGCAGCGGGCAATTGTTATACGATTGTTTGCACAGCATTTTTGAACAGACAAAGGACATTGCCTTTGAAATCATCCTGGTGGATAACAGCGCTGATGATGGGCTGGTTGAAAAAGTGAAGCACGATTTTCCGCTGGTGCAGGCAATTGACATGGGCTATAATGCTGGCTTTGCACGTGCCAACAATGCAGGCATTGAAATAGCAAAGGGCGATGCGGTATTGTTGCTGAATACTGACACCATCATAAAAGAAAACGCCATCAGCGAAAGCTTTAAAAGGCTCATGGACAAACCCGGGTACGTTGCCTGCGGCGTGCAATTGCAATATGCCGATGGAACTCCTCAAATCAGCGGCAACTACAACCTCACCGGTGGACTCAATTTCCTGATGACTATTCCATATGTCGGGCGTGTGCTTCGCAGCTTTTCCTTGTTGCTGGGCGTGCAGAAACCCAGCATTGAAGAAGTAACACAAACCGAAAAGGAGGTTGATTGGATCAATGGCGCTTACATGATGGTGAAGCAAACTGCCATTGAAAAGGCAGGCAAACTTGACCCCGATTTTTTTCTATACCACGAAGAACCCGAATGGTGCGGAAGGCTTCAAAAACAAGGCCGGCTCTGCATCTTCGGCGATTTGCATGTTACTCATCTCGAAGGCGCTTCGGCCAATGCAGCATTTGGTACTGCAAAAAATGATTACAGCAACCTGGGCAACAGGAAGGGGTTTCAATTACTCATCTCCATGCTGGTGCGTTTGCGCAAGCAGTTTGGCGTGTTCTGGTTCTTTTTTCATTTTCTCTTTCACTCATTTTCCATTTTGTTGGTATTGCCTTTGGGCATTTTGCATGCGGTCATCACCGGCAGCAAAGCCATATTGGTTGATGCTGTGGGATATTGTGCCAATGTGCTCAAAACATGGCCGTACTATTTCACCATTCTTCTCAACAAGCCTTGTTTCTATAAAGTGCTTTAGCCAATCAGTTTTGTAATAATCTGTACAAGGCATACAAGGGCATGTTAGGATTGTTGCTTGTAAGTGTTGTTTGTATTTGTAGGCTTCAAAAAAAAGAGGCACAAGCCTTTTGTGCTTTGTGCCTCCCTGGTGTCTATGTGGTAGAAATATTCTATCAGCTAATTGTCTTCTTCTTCCTGAAAAACTCCATGTAAATACCGGCCAGTAAACCAAGCAGTATAAGGATGGAAGTAATACTGGTGGTCATTGAACCAATCTTGTAACTGGCAGGTTCAAATTTCAGTTCCAGCTTTTTGGTGCCTGCAGGAACAGCCACTCCGCGCAGTACATAGTCTGTTTTTACAATGGGCAACTGCTTACCGTCAGCGTATGCGTTCCACCCACGGCTGTAATAAATTTCACTCAACACAGCAAACTGTGGTGTAGTAGTGTTTACTGCATAGCTGATTACATCGTTGTCATAGTTCTCGAGTTTGATGCTGGCAGCGCTGTCAAATTTCGGTGCAATGGCCACAGATGCTTTGAAACTTTCCTGCACAATAGCGGTATCCTTTACATTGGTTGTGTTCAGTGCATTCATTTCTGCAGCAGCATCTTTCACGTAATCAATGTGCTTTACAAACCAGGCGGGGCCATAGGCGCCGGGGTTT
>JBBIOQ010000165.1:0-5691 GCA_037443285.1 Sphingobacteriales bacterium
AAAAGTTTTCAAAAAATAGAAGGCATGTGAATTCTAGATCTGATAATTCCTATTTTACGATGCTAAAACCAATCTTTTTATGAGATTCCATCCACGCCTAATCCTGCTTGCTTCCTTGGTAAGCACGATGATTGCCTGTCAGAAAGACCAGGCACTTTCAACGCAGGACCCAATTGCTTCAGATGTTCTGACCAAAATCCAGGCTCTTGGATTCGGCACAAAAAATGTGCAGAAGGTTGACCAAGGTTACCTGGTTGAGGGTGATATTGTTCTTACTCCGGAATTGCTAAACAGTACCCCAGACCAAAAATTATTACGTATAGCTGATGTTGAACAGTATCGCACTACTAATTTGGTGAAAGTGATCGGCTCGACTAGGACTATTACACTGGCATTGGACAGCAGACTTGCAGCCAAGGCCGGGTATCCACAAGCACTGCAGGAAGTTGCAGACCGTTACAATGCCGAAAACCTGACTATCAAAATGCAGGTGGTAAGTTCCAGGGCAAACGTTACATTTTCCAACGGTAACGGAAGTTTTCTAGCTTCCAGTGGTTTTCCCACCAGTACTGGAGAACCTTATAATTCTGTTGTTGTGAATAGCCGTTCAATAGGCTCTGGTACCAGCACAACATTCATTAATTTCTGTGCAACAATTCTCGCCCATGAATTGGGCCATTGCATCGGTTTCCGCCATACTGATTATTACAACCGTGCCATCAGTTGCGGGGGTTCTGCTACTAATGAAGGTGCCTCAACAGTTGGCGCTATTTTAATTCCTGGCACACCTTCCACAGCCGATCCCTCAACAGACAATTCATTCATGCTTTCTTGCGTTAGTTTAAATCAGAACAGGCCATTTACAGCTAATGACAAAACCGCACTTAACTACTTGTATTGATTAATTGGTATTTCAAAATATGATGCCCGGTTGCCACGCAGCCGGGCTTTTTTTGCAATTATATTTGGCAACTCAAACACGATTATGAAAATAGCAATTATAGGAGGTGGCAATTTAGGTGGCGCTATTGCGCAGGGCCTTGTAAACAGTAAGTTTTGTGCAGCTGCCAACATAACCATTACTCGCAGAAACACTGCCCAACTTGCTCAACTTGCTGCGGCCGGTTGCAATACCTTGAGCGATAACAAAAAGGCAGTACAGCAAAGTGAACTGGTTATTCTGGCAGTGAAGCCTTACAACTATGCCGAAGTATTGAATGGGTTCAAAGCAACACTTAATCCAAAAAAACACGTGGTGGTAAGTGTGGTAACCGGCATATGGACGGAGCAATTGCAAAAGGCCATCGGCAAACCGGTACCGGTTATCCGTGCCATGCCCAACACAGCTATTGCCATTCAACAAAGCATGACCTGCCTGAGCAATGCAGGAGCCAGCCAACAGCAACTAGATTTTGTAAAAAATCTTTTTGACCAACTGGGCCGTACCGCGGTGATAGATGAAAAACTAATGGATGCGGCAACTGTACTTGGCGCATGTGGTACTGCCTATGCCATGCGTTATATTCGTGCCAACATCCAGGGAGGAATTGAAATAGGATTTGATGCAAAAACGGCTTCACTCATTGCAGCGCAAACTGTGTTGGGAGCTGCTGATTTGTTGCTCCAAACCGGTAGCCATCCTGAACAGGAAATTGATAAGGTGACAACACCCAAAGGCTGCACCATTGCAGGATTGAACGAAATGGAACACCAGGGCTTCAGTTCATCGCTTATTCGCGGAATAATTACCAGCTACGATAAGATTGGAAAATAGAATTGTCGTTTGCAATTATTTGGACTCAGGGAAGACACAAAATACTACCTAAGATTGTATTGTTAGACTGGTCCCTTTTTTAATACTCTTCAGTGTTCACAGTACCCGCGAAGCCATTTAGTTTCCGGCAAAAGCGCCATTCTTCATGAACTTCCGTGCGACTTCGAGGCTAGCTTCCAAACTACTGCATGACGCATCCTGAAATAAACATACCCGATAACGGGCCTGATATGCTGATGGCCAATGATGATACCTTTGCAGCAAAAAATAGCCAGGGTCTTTCTGCCAATTGGCGAACTATATTTCAAAACCTGCAACAACTTGGGCCTGCTGAACTAGCATCCAGGAAACAGGGTATCCAAAGGTTTCTCAAAGAAAACGGCGTTACTTATAACATTTACCACAACGCAGGCGAAGCTACCCGGATATGGAACCTAAACCCAATTCCATACCTGATAGAGCAAACTGAATGGCAGAAAATTGAAAGCGGTTTGCAGCAGCGGGCCAACCTGCTCAATCTTATACTGGCCGATTTGTATGGTTCGCAGCAGTTGCTTAAAGAAAAAATTCTGCCGCACGAATTGGTGTAAAGACATCGTGGCTTTTTGCGCCTATGTGTGGGTATGCCACAAAACATTGGGGCACAACTGATGGTGTATTCGGCCAATATGGAAATTAGCAATGATGAAAGACAGTGGGTGATTAGCGACAGGGTATAAGCGCCCTCAGGAACAGGGTGTGCGGTGGAAAACAGGATGGCACTTACCCGGATGATTCCTGAATTATTCAATGGCCTAAAAGTCAGCCGCCTTTAGCCGTATTTCGAGCAACTCGACCTTTCACTGCAAGCTTCATCGCCAAATAAGGCGAGGCAGTTCCTGCATGAACCAGGCTGCATCCTGATTCGGGAATTGACAGGTTATTTTGTAAAGCGCATTCTCTTTCCGGGACGTAATAGGAGCTGGGCGCCACTGCTCACTTCCAACGAATCGTTGATGATGCATTCTGAAGTCCCCGTAGGGTCAATGAATACAACATGACCACTGGGAATGGTGAACGGTGGTTTTACAAACCCTTCCCAATTGGCAGCATCTGACCAGTTGCCTGAACCAATAAAATGATATTGTGTAGCAGTCAGTTGTTCGAGTTCAGCAGCGCTGATTACACGGTTGTATATACGCAATTCATCTAGTTTTCCCGGCCACCATTCAATGATATTGTCAGGTCCGCTGTACTGCCGGGCGCCAATCACCAGGTAGCTATTTGCATTGGCAGCGTACGTCACAGTAGCGGTGCCCACTGTATCTCTATTTAGGAGGAAGGTGAGCGTTGTTCCTTTTTTCGTTACTCCCACAAAGGCCCATGTTCCAAGTGTATAATTTGTTATTTCCTTGCTATCGAAATCACGATTTATATTTCCGCTCCTGACGTACCAATTGATGCGTAACCCAGTGCCCCAAATAGGATTGGTACCAAAGCCAAGTGCCCAAATGCCTTCATTGCCATCGTAGCCGGCAGAAACAATGCGGGCAGTGGTGAGGCTCTGCAAATTGACCCATGCAACCACGCTAAAATCTTCAAATCCCAAATTCCAGTTGGGGTGCTCGGGCGCTGTCATTTTGTTGTTTGACCCATTGAGCGAATAGGCGCTGTCGGCAGAAAGCCTACGGTCTGTAGTAATTGCAGCACCCGAATTAGTGGCATGGTGACCGAAGCCACTGCTGTCGGAGGCATTGCCATTGAAATAATACATTGCCAATATGCCGTTCCCTGCGAAGTGCCCTATTTCCAAACTATCCAAACTACGATTGAATATGTACACTTCATCAAGGATGTTTGCTCCAAAGTAATTTGCTGTTCCTAATTGGGCACCTATATGAAGGTCGGCAGTGGATGAACCAAATGAAAGGGTGGATATGCCCTGGCTGAATTCAACCGGTCGCTGCACGCCGTCAATGTATAGTTTCGGATTGGTATCACCTTCTTTGGCAACCACTGCATAGTGGTGCCATCCATAATCCTGCACACCTGTAGTGCCCCTCCAGCCGCCGTTGAAAAAGAAATAGAACATGTTGTTGCTGATGGAGTGCAACGACATGCCATAGTTGCAGGTGCCTGAAGTCCAATCGCCGCCTTTTTCCAATATCATGTCGATGCCCAAGCGTGTTCTTTTTGCCCACGCCACAAGGCTCACAGTTCCGTTGATTTGTAAGGCAGCGGTATGCGGAACATTGATGTATGCGCTGCTTCCGTTGAACGACAATGACTCATTGGCTTGGTCGAACCTATTTGTGGTATCCTGAACGAATTGTAGTGTACCATGGTAGCCGTTGCCACTTGTATCTCTGCCATTTCCGTCCATCTTGTAGTGTGCCACCAGCCCATCCTTAGCCAGCCGTTCCATTTCAAGGGAAGAAATAGCGCTATTGTAAATTCTGATTTCATCGATTTTGCCGTTGAAAAACTCAATAAACTGATTCGGGTTATCCTGCCGGCAACCTATGCTCAGGAAACTATTGGCGTTGCTTTGATAACCAATAGCTGACTCACCCACCAATTTGCCATTGAAATAAAACCGAAGGGTTCCGGCCGATTTGCTTACTCCCACAAAAGCCCATTGACCAATGGAATAATTTGAGATTTCATTTGAATTGAAATCGCGGTATCCATTATTGCTGTACACAAAATAGTTGATGCGAATGCCAGAGCCCCAGACACTATTTGTGCCAAAGCCAAGTCCCCAAATTTTGTCATTTTCCCTGTAGCCGGCTGATACTATTCGGCTCGAAGCAATGTTTCTGACTTTAATAAAAGATGTGATGCTGAAATCGCCGGCGCCAAAATCGTAGTCAGGGATTTTTGGTGCTTGCATGCGTTGGCTGCCACCATCAAAAGCGTAGGCCTTGCCATCATTTCCAAACCGGTCACTTGAAAGCGTAGCTCCGTAAACGATGGCATTATTGCTACTTGTGCTTGAGTCATTTGCATTGCCGTTGAAAGGATAGTAGGTGATGGGATATTGTGCTGCGCTAATGATGCCAGACATGACCCACCAAAATACTAAGAAGAGGCTTCGCATGGGATACATTTTTGTATCAAAATCTCGCAAAGCCAATGCCCAGGATGCATGACCTGCATCAGCATTTTGTTCAGGAACCCGGCAAACAAAACCTCATGATTTACAACAAATCAAACCCTATTTGGTCACAGGTTCCACTATTTCATATGTGCTTTCAGAAATGCAACACTTTTGCCGAATGCATCATCGCCAAACTCCTTGCTGTACCCGGGATTGCTTGGGTTGGCAAATGCATGGCCGGCATCATAGCGCTGCAGGGTAAAACTTTTTCCAGCTGTTTTCATATCTGCAGCAAACTTGTCCACGGCTTCATTGGGAATGCTTTTGTCCTGGGTGCCAAAAACGCCAAAAACATCACATTTAATCATCGCAATTTTTGCGTTGTCTTTTTCTGGAGTGCCGTAATACATCACACAGCCTTTCATTTTGTCGCCACCCATGATGGCAGTCTGCAGGCTCATCATGCCTCCAAAACACCAACCTACAGTGTACACTTGCGCTCCCTTTCCGGTAAAATCAAGAGCACCTTGCAGAATGGTTTCTTTACGGTTGCTGCTCAATGCTGCTTTAATCAGTTTTTGTGCGCTGTCAACTGTGGCAGCTACTTTGCCATCGTACAGGTCCACTGCCAGCACATTTATTTTGCCATCAAGGGCATTGTAAAACCTTTCGGCCTCCTGCTTGATGTGGTCGTTGAGTCCCCACCATTCCTGGATAACGATGAGGTATTTGTTTGATTTTGTTTTCGCCTGAATGGAATATGCCTGCCCGGGATTGCCGTCTTTGCAGTTAAACATAGTCATAGAGCCCAGTTGTTCTTCCAATTCAAACGGCAATG
>JBBIOQ010000166.1:0-1469 GCA_037443285.1 Sphingobacteriales bacterium
TTACCGGTTTGTGCAATCGCCAATACCAATTCTTCCTGCACACCGGGCAAATGAATATTGCTGCGGCTCTTGGCTTCGCCACTCATGTCTCTTGCTTCGCCAACACTCACAACCACAATATCGGCCTTCATTGCAGTGGATATTGCTTCGGCAAAACCGCTTGTATCCTTGTCGTTGATGTTACACCCTTTTGCATACAACATCACCGAGGCATTGCCAGGCCTGTTGCGCACAGCCTGCCAAAGCGAAACAATTCTTGCACTATCATCATTCCAATCGAAACTCCAGAAACCCAAATTCTCCTTTTGCGCCTTTGCCAAGGGACCTATGAAGGCAATGGTTTTGCCTTTATCAAGCGGCAGCAGCGGCTTCTTTAATGCCGCTATGGTATCGTTCTTCAGCAATACAATGCTTTTTGTGGCCATACTACGTGCAGCCTTCAGGTGTTCAGGATTGTTCCATTGCTGCTTTTCCCTTTCTTCATTGCAATAGCGAAACGAGTCGTCGAACAAGCCCATCTCAAATTTCTTGACAAGGATTCTTTTCACGGCTTCATTCACCACAGCCATTGGAACCTTGCCCTCTTTTACAAGTGCCGCGAGATATCTATGGTAAGCGTTGCTTTCCATATCCATATCATTGCCGGCCAGTATTGCCTTCAAAGCTGCGTCTTTCGCATCAATTACATAGCCGTGGTTAATCATCTCACCAATGCTGCCCCAATCGCTTACAACGAAGCCTTTGAATTTCCATTCTGTTTTTAAAATAGTGTGCTGCAGCAAGGCACTGCCCGTTGCAGGTATTCCGCTGATGTCGTTGAAGCTGTTCATAAACGTAGCGGCACCGGCTTCGGCTGCAGCTTTGTATGGAGGCAGGTATGTTTCGCGTAACTGGCGTTCGCTCATATCAACGCTGTTGTAATCTCTGCCACCTACTGCGGCGCCGTAAGCAGCAAAATGCTTGACACATGCCATTACGGCATCGGTATTTCCAAAACCCTTGCCCTGAAAGCCTTTCACCCGTGCAGCCGCAATAAGCGATCCCAGAAAAGGGTCTTCACCGGCACCCTCCATCACACGGCCCCAGCGAGGATCTCGGGCAATATCTACCATCGGCGCAAAAGTCCAGTGAATGCCACTTGCTGCAGCTTCGGTGGCAGCAATTCGTGCCGATTGTTCAATAGCATCCAAATCCCACGAAGCAGCCTCGGCCAGTGGAATGGGGAATATAGTGCGGTAACCATGAATCACATCCTGCCCGAAAAGCAATGGAATTTTCAAGCGGCTTTGCATGGCAATTTCCTGCAACTGCCTGGTACGTGCAGCACCCGTAACATTGAGCATGCTGCCCATTTCTCCACGCCTGATTTGTTCCTGCTTATCGCCCACAGGCGTAATGGGACCGGTGGCAAAATCACTATTCAACTGGTGCAACTGTCCAACCTTTTCATCCAGCGTCATCAGTTTTAA
>JBBIOQ010000166.1:1505-5375 GCA_037443285.1 Sphingobacteriales bacterium
ACCTAACACGACAATTACACAGAACGAAATAAAAAGAATAGCTGCCTTCATGTTGTTGCTTTATAGAAAATTACTTACTCCAATTAACTGTTGACTTTTGAACATCCCTGCTATTACCTCCAATCATGATATCAAAATCACCGGCTTCCCAATCGTACTTCAAATCATAGTTGTAGAATTTCAAATCGTTGGGGGTGATGGTGAACGAAACCGTCTTTGTTTCTCCCGGTTTAAGTTCTACTTTTTGAAATCCTTTCAATTCTTTCACGGGCCGTGTTGTACTGCCAACAACATCATGAATGTACAACTGCACTACTTCCTTGCCAGTCACGTTTCCTGTATTCGTTACAGAAACAGTAGCGGTGAGTTTTGCATTTCCCTTTAAGGCAGTTGCACTCAGTTTGATATCACCATATTTGAAGGTGGAATAGCTTAATCCAAAACCAAACGGATACTGTGGATCGTTACTTACATCCAGGTAGTTACTACGGAATTTTTCGAACCACTTTCCTTCTGCCAAAGGCCTGCCAGTGTTCTTGTGATTATAAAAAATAGGCACTTGTCCAAGCGTTTGAGGCCATGTTGTACTGAGTTTACCCGATGGATTTACATCACCAAACAACACATCGGCAATGGCAGAACCAGCTTCACCTCCTGCGAACCAAACATTCAGGATAGCTGGAAAATTTTCACTCTCCCATTTAATGGCAAGTGGTCTGCCTGTGAACAAGACAACTACAACCGGCTTTCCCATTTTCTTCAATGCAGCCAGCAGATCTTTTTGAGCCTGCGGAATTTCAATATTGCTGCGGCTGCTGCTTTCGCCGCTCATCTCTGCACTTTCGCCCACAGCAGCTACAATCACATCAGCACCCTTAGCTGCATTCACTGCTTCTGCAATGATTTGATCTGCGGGCCTGTTATCGCGGTGTAAGCTCTTACCAAACATGCCGGCCCTTTCTTCAAAGGCAGCATCATAATCAAGATTACTTCCCTTCGCATAAATAATCTGTGTGTTGCTGCCTCCCACTTCTTTCATGCCTGTAAGCAAGGAAATTGCTTTCGAAAAATCTGCAGCCACGCTCCAGGTGCCGGGCATGTTCTCTTTGTTGTCGGCAAGCGGCCCAACCAGCGCTATTTTGCTGCCGCGTTTCAGCGGCAATATGTTTCCTTCATTCTTCATCAACACCAGCGACTGTGCTGCAATGCTTCTTGCTTCAGCACGATTTTCTGCACTGTACACATCTTTTGCTGGCCGCGATACATCGCAATATTTGTAAGGGTCCTCAAACAAACCCAGTTTGTATTTTGCTTCCAGTACTCTGCGGCAAGCAGCATCAACTTGCGCCTGCGTCACTTTTCCTTCCTTCAACGATTTTGCCAGCGTGGTCAACATGCCTTCTCCAACCATGTCCATGTGAACTCCTGCAGCAAGGGCACGTGCCGATACAGTCTGCAAATCGCCGAGGCCATGTGCCATCATTTCATTAATGCCGGTGAAATCCGTAACAACAAATCCGCCGAAGTTCCATTGCTTACGCAGCACATCAGTCATTAGCCATTTGTTAGCGGTGGCAGGCACGCCATCCACTTCATTGAAACTTGCCATCACAGAGCCGGCTCCTGCATCCACGGCACCTTTGTACGGTGGAAAGTATTCGTTGTACATACGATGGTGACTCATGTCGGTAGTATTGTAATCGCGGCCGGCTTCAGCAGCACCATACAACGCGAAGTGTTTGACGCAGGCCATGATGGTATTGTTTTTAGCAAGGTCGTTGCCCTGGTAGCCACGCACCATGGCTTTGGCAATCTCGCTGCCGAGGTAAGGATCTTCACCACTGCCTTCTGCAATACGTCCCCAACGCGGGTCGCGGGCAATATCCACCATTGGGCTAAAGGTCCAGCAAATGCCGTCGGCGCTTGCTTCTTTGGCTGCTATCTGTGCGCTGCGTTCTATGGCATTCATATCCCAGGTGCAACTGAGCCCAAGCGGAATGGGAAACACGGTTTGATAACCATGAATAACATCCATGCCAAACAGCAATGGAATTTTCAGACGACTTTGCTCCACTGCCAGTTCCTGCACTTCACGAATTTTTTCAACGCCCTTGATGTTGAAAAGTCCTCCTACTTTTCCTGCACGAATTTTACCTGCGAAATCAGTGTTGCCTGCTTGCCCTGTAGTAATATCGCCGGCGCCGGGAAGATTGAGCTGACCTAATTTCTCCTCCAGCGTCATTTGCTTCATCAGGTTGTCAATGAAAGATTTCATTTTTGGGTCAGCTGCTTTTTGCGACCATGCAGTGCTGCTGCACAGCAGCAAAATAGAAAAGACCCAGTAATTCATCTTTTTCATGAAGTATGTATTTATTTCTTGACTAAATATGGTTTCAAAATTTTTTGCCAGATGGCATACCCTTTTGCGTTCATGTGCAGGCTGTCGGGCAGGAAGATGGAAGGCTCTGGCAAGCCATTGTTTCCGAGCATTGAATTGTACACATTTACAAAGTCTGTATGACGATGCGCAGACAGATATTGCATGATTTCCGTGTTGGCTGTTGTGTATTTATCCAGCAAGTGCAAGCGTTCCGGGCTTGGCTTCATGGATACATATACAACAGGTATCTTTTTGTATCGCTTCCGTATGTAACCGAAGAGTGATTTGAACCTATTCACCACCATGGCTACACTGACAGTGTCGCTGGATGCAAAATCATTTTCACCGCAATAGATTACAATTTCACTCGGGGCGTAAGGGTTTATCAAATCTTCCCTATAGTAAATCTGATCGAGGAGTGTGGAGCCACCAAAGGCCCTATTTAGAATGGAGTAACCAGGAAAATATTCCTGCACATCCTTCCACTTGGTAAACGATGAACTGCCAATGAAAAGGATTTGACCCTTTGCCGGAAACGCAGCACTGTCAAGTGATTTGAAGGCTTGAATGTCATTAAAGAATGGCGGATTGTTCACCTGTGCCAGTGAACGACCCATAGCAAAAAGCAGGATTAATATGAGTAATGATCGCTTCATTTCTTATTCTGACTTCACAATGGGGAACTTTTCGCTCACTCCGTTTTCATTGATGGCTTCAATGGTGTAGTAATATGATTTAGTATTGTCCATGCCTTTGTAATAGTATTCATTGGCATTGTATACCAGTATGCAGTTATATAATTTGTCGGGTGCTGTGCCGAAATAAATGTTGTAGGCATAAGCATTGTCCACCGGGTTCCATTTCAGCCAGGCGCTGCGTTTGTCCTTTTCAGTGCGTAGCACGTTAAACTGTTTTACCGCATCGGGCCTTGTACCGTTGCCGTTTCCAAAAATGCGCAAACCACTGATAGCAAATTTCCCGGTTGGCATGTGTACATTCTCCAATTTGATGTAGCGTGCCTGTACAGGTTTTTCCAATTCCACATAATCATGTGGTACATCGGTTTGGTTGCTGCTCTTGTCTACAAGGATGTTCCATTTTTTTCCATCGATAGACGAGTATATTCTGTACTGATGGAATTGACCATTCCATTTTCCAAGACGATTGCTGTCAACATCCTGGTCAGCATAATTAATTTGAACAGCATTCACCGTACTCACAATACCCAGATCAGATTGAATCCACTCATTATTGTTGGCCGATGCTGCGCTCCAGTATGTCTTCATGCTTTCATCAACTGCATCATTGGGCAGATGCCCGCCCCATGTGCTTGAAACCTGTACGGGTTTGTTGCAGTTGAGCAATTGCCACTGAGGCCTGGCGGTACCATCGGGCGACATGCCGGGCAGGTAGTGAGGATAATCGCCAAATGCGGTATTGCACCACATCACATCGTCGGCATCAAATCCTGCAGGCCATATCCCAATTCT
>JBBIOQ010000167.1:0-5312 GCA_037443285.1 Sphingobacteriales bacterium
AATGAAAGGCGGCGCATATTACTTCACCAAAAGCAAACAGCCCATTGTTTCCCCCGCCAGCACATCGAATAATGTTACATCAAACAAGGAAGTGGATTCACGCCGGGATCAGTTGGATGAAAAGTTGATCGAAAAACTAAAAGGAGAAAAGCAAAGAGACACAGTGATATATCCGCCGGACAAGCCTTTCTACATCAAAATAAAAGACACGCTGTATTCTACCCTTGTCACCGACCAGTTCTTTGCCTTCAGAGATTCCATTCTTCACAACACCAAGGATACGCTTTACCAACTCACGGAAGACACTATTTTACTGGGCGTTTATATTCCTCCCTACATTCAACGTACCAGCGAATTTGTGTTTACCGACAAGGATGGATACATCGTGGTAAAACTTCCCGAGGCCGACAAAAAACGCTTTGATGTCCTGTTTCTCGAAGAAGATGAAACGCCGGTGCTTGAAATGAAAAACATCAAGGAACCTTACCTTGTTATTGATAAAACCAACTTCTACCATGGAGGATGGTTCAAATTTGAACTGCGGGAAAATGGGAAAATAAAGGAGCGAAACAAAATCTTCCTGGCTAAAGATTTCTGAGCATCGGCTGAAGGTCAACATCGAAGACTTCTTCAAATTTCCTGAGCAATACTTGCTTTGCCTCTTCGAAGTCAACAGGCTTTCCAATTTCTTTTTCTATGGACGTCACCTGCTTGTCGCGAATGCCGCAGGGCACAATATTTTCGAAATAAGACAGGTCGGTGTTTACGTTTAGTGCCCAGCCATGCATGGTTATCCAGCGGCTGCAGCGTACACCCATGGCACAAATTTTTCGCTCAGCACCTTTAGTGTCAGGATCAATCCACACACCGGTTTCGCCTGCCGAACGCTCCCCCTTCAATCCATAATATGCTATGGTTTTAATAACAACTTCTTCCAGGTTGCGCAGGTATTTGCCGATGTCGGTATAAAATTTCTCGAGGTCGAGAATTGGATATCCCACTATTTGCTGAAGGCCGTGAAAAGTAATATCGCCACCGCGATTGATTTTGAAATAGTCAATGCTGCGTTGCTGCATTTCATTTTCCGAAATCAGGATATTCTCCACGTGGCCGCTTTTGCCTAAGGTGTACACAGGCGGATGTTCAACAAGCAATAGATAGTGTGAAGTACTGCGTGACGGCGGTTCAATTTCAAATTCATTGCGCTTGATGGCCGAGGTTTCGGCGAGCAACTGCTCCTGCAAATCCCAAACAGGCTTGTAGCGCATCACGCCCAAATCTTTATAGTGCACTATTTGTTTGCTCATTTACTTTGCGAAAATAGGGAACGGCCTTTTGCTCCTTTGAAAAACACATTGCCAAATTATGCTGGACGAAGAACTGATGGTGCCCGATGAAAACAACGAATCGGATGAACTTTACAAACGCCTTGTGCTGAAAGTAGACAAGGGCCAGGAACCACTGCGGGTTGATAAATTCCTTATGAACCGCATGGAAGGCGCCACCCGCAACAAAATTCAGCAGGCTTTGCACGCCGGTATGATTACTGTGGACGGTAATGAAGTGAAGCCCAACTTCAGGATTAAGCCAGGGCACGAAATCATTGTGTTCAGCGAGGAGCACCCCGATTCCACGGAAATTGTGCCCGAACCGATGCCACTGAACATAGTTTATGAAGACGATGACGTATTGCTCATTAACAAGCCGGCAGGTCTTGTAGTTCATCCGGGTAGCGGCAACTACAATGGCACTTTGGTAAATGGTGTGGCCTATTACCTAATGCAGCAGAATCCCGAACTCACCGAATTCAGCCTGCCACGCTTTGGCCTGGTGCACCGCATCGACAAAAACACCAGCGGGCTTCTGCTGCTTGCAAAAACTGACCGGGCATTGCAGCACCTTGCCAAACAGTTTTTCAATCATACTATCGAACGAAAATATGTTGCCCTTGTCTGGGGCGATATGGAGCAGGACGAGGGAACTATTGAGGCACATGTGGGCCGCAATGTGCGGTATCGAAAACAATTTGAGGCATTCCCCGATGGCGAGCAGGGCAAACATGCAATCACCCATTATAAAGTGCTGGAAAGGTTCCATTACGTGACGCTTGTGGAATGCGAACTTGAAACCGGTCGTACACACCAGATTCGTGTACACATGAAGCATATTGGCCACACACTTTTTGCTGATGACCACTATGGAGGAAACAGGATTCTGAAAGGCACTGTTTACACCAAATACAAGCAATTTGTAGACAACTGTTTTACGATTTGTCCGCGCCAGGCCTTGCATGCAAAAACATTGGGCTTTGTTCACCCGGCCACCAACCAACATATGTTTTTTGAAGCACCGTTGCCAGAGGATATGCAAACGGTCATTGAAAAATGGCGCAGGTATTTCCAGGCCAAAGGGAAGATTGACGAATGATTCATTTTTCTAACAAGGCACAATCCATTTTTTATCATGGACAGAATAGAAACTTTCTTTGTGTGCCTTGTGCTTCCCTGGTGCCTTTGTGGTTAGTGCAAAAAACTATTTTGGATAAATCATCCGGTAGTCCATCCTGATTTTTCCTTTCGAAATATCGAGCAGTTTGCCCTTCAGTAATTTCTTTTTGAGTGGCGATAAATAGTCAATAAACAATTTGCCATCTAAGTGGTCGTATTCGTGCACGACCACCCTGCCGGTAATGCCGGTGAAAGTTTTTTGCAGTAGCTCAAAATTTTCATTGAAATAAGCAAGCGTGATGGTTGCCGGGCGCAGTACATCTTCCCTCACTTTTGGTATGCTCAGGCAACCTTCGTTGTAAGCCCAATCGCTGCCATCCATGCTCACCACATGCGCATTGATAAATGTTTCTTTGATACCGTCATCGCCGGGATATTCAGTTTTTTCCGCATCATCAAGGCCGGAAATAATTTGTTTGCTGTCCACTACAAACATCCTAATGCTTCTATTAATCTGAGGAGCAGCAAGGCCTACACCGTTGCTATGATACATGGTTTCCCACATATCTTCAATCAATTGCTGCAGGTTTGGATAATCTGCTGAAATGTCTTTGGCCACCTCTCTCAGTATGGGCGAACCGTAGGCTACGATCGGTAGAATCACTTACAAAAAATTTTTCGCAAATATCAGGGTTATGGAATTAATGGCTTTGTAAATACTCCTGAAGCATGATGGTGGCAGCCATTTCATCCACCAACTTTTTATTTCTCCGTTCCTGTTTTTTTACTCCGCTGGCAATGAGCGCCTGCACGGCCATTTTGCTGGTAAATCGTTCATCTACTGTTTCAATGGGAATACCAGGGTTGTCTTTCCTGAATAAGCGGATGAAATCCTTCACCGGCTTGGTGGCATCGGTATCAGACCCATCCAGATTTTGTGGCAAACCGATAATGACACGTTCCACTTCCTCCCTGGAAAAGTAGTCTTTCAGAAACGTACGCAACTGATGCGAATCAACCGTAGTTAACCCGGTAGCAATTATTTGCAGCGGGTCGGTGACGGCGATGCCGGTGCGCTTTTTTCCGTAATCAATGGAGAGGATGCGGGGCATGTGTTGAGTTCTACGTTGAGGAGTTCACGAGTTCAAAGGTTCAAAGATTCAGGAGTTCACGAGTTCCAGAAGTTCACAAGTTTGAAAGTTATTTCATTTATTACTGTCTTCCCGACTTCCGGTCTTCTTGACTAAATCAACAAATCAGCAATGACAAAAACAGCAAATACTACACTGGCAATGCCATTGGCTGTCATGAAGGCAATGTTCACACGGCTGAGGTTTGTTGGTTTTACAATGCTGTGCTGGTAAATGAGCATCCCGCAGAAACCAGCAGTGCCAATCCAGTACAGCCAACCGAAATGACCATAAAACCCAGCCGCAATTACACAGGCAGCACTGAGCACATGCAGCATTTCACTCACCCTTAAGGCCCTTGCGGTACCCAATGCAGCAGGTATGCTGTGAAGCCCGAGGCTGCGGTCGAAGTCTTCGTCCTGCAGGGCAAAAATGATATCAAAACCACTTACCCAAAACAAAACCGTAAATGAAAAAAGTATGGGCAATACGGCAAACTGACCGGTAACTGCAAGGTAGGCACCAATGGGTGCAAGACTAAGGCCGAGGCCCAAAACCAAATGACAGAGTACTGTGAAACGCTTGGTATAACTGTAAAATAAGATAACAAACAACGCCACCGGGCTGAGATAAAAACAAAGCTTATTGATAAACCAGGTGGCCACAACAAACAGCACACAATTAATGATGGTGAACATTAATGCGCTGTTGGCATGGATAATTCCGGCTGGAATTTCGCGAATAGCGGTGCGTGGGTTCTGCGCATCAAATTGGCGGTCGAGGTAGCGGTTGAAGGCCATGGCTGCGCTGCGGGCAGTGACCATGCAAAGCATCACCAGTAAGAAAAGATACCAGTCGTATTGCATGAATAGCCTGATTTTTTCATGAGGTTCATCAGCAAATTCGGAAGCCACTTTCACCAGGGGTATTCGCTCCAATGCAACAATGCCCAGGAAAAATCCGATTAGGGCAAATGGCAAGGCAAAAATGGTATGGGCAAACTTGACTAGGGAAAGGTAGTTCTTGATTTTTGTCATAGGTCTACTGGTAAATTCGGTGCCAGCAATTAAAATCATTTCAGGCAAACCTCAGCCAATTTGTATAATACGATGCCTGCTGCCACAGAAATGTTCAATGAATGTTTCATGCCAAGCTGAGGAATTTCAATAGATGCATCACAATAAGCAAGCACCTCATTGCTCACGCCATCCACTTCGTTGCCAAAAACTATCGCCAGCAGCTGTTTGGCGTCCCAGTTGAAAGCAGGCAGTGATATGCTGTTGGTGGTTTGCTCAATGGCTACAACCCGGTAGCCAGAAGCCTTTAATTGCTGAACGGCGTTGGCAGCAATGGAATCATGATGCCATGCAACAGTTTCTGTTGCACCCAGTGCTGTTTTGTGAATATCGCGATGCGGTGGCTGCGGAGTGAACCCACAGAGAATAATTTTTTCAATCAGAAATGCATCCGCAGTACGAAACACACTGCCAACATTGTGCATGCTGCGCACATTATCGAGCACAACAACCAAGGGCAGTTTTTCAGAAGATTTGAATTCACTCACCGACTTTCGGCCGAGTTCATCCATTGTTAATTTGCGTATCAATAGTTCAAAAGTTCAAGGTTTGTGGTTTAGGGTTTAGGGTATGAGGGTTGGCGCACAATATTGAATATACTCTTGAATTCTATAATTTGGCCTTTCACAAAATTCAAAGGCCTCTTGGTTTCAATCTGT
>JBBIOQ010000168.1:0-5305 GCA_037443285.1 Sphingobacteriales bacterium
AGTTTGGCATGTATGCATTAGAGGACCAGCGTGGCCTGCTTCGGCTGGCCATTGAAAAGCGCAGGAAGCACCTGCCAGCATTGTACAGTTTTCACAAACTGGAAGAAGGCTATCGGTGGGGACGGAAATTGATGCACCAGTTTGCCATAGAAGAAAACCTGTTGTTCTTTACAGGGAATGGTTCGCTTAGTATTTCAAACCAGGAGCAACAAACACATAATGAGAAAATGGAATCGGCTATCCGGTTTTTGAAGGAAAATTTTCCTACACTTATTATTTGCCAACCAGGTGAAGATGAAAAGGGGAATGCAGTAGAAGTATGCTACCTCCTTCGCAACGGAAGCTTTGCTGGCATGGGTGTGCAGAAAGCAGGAAAATCCGTTTCACTGAAAAATATTGACAAAATCATTACGCCATCTAACGATAATGAGTACATAAAAACCATGCTCCTGCGGTTTGCAGAACTTCATTCCGAAATGGTTTTGACGTATTATTAAAGCTTCTTTTTTTCATCAACACCCCATCGAATTCATGAAATTATTCGCCATCATTTTTGCAGCAGTTGTATTGCTGTTTGCTTGTAATGGTTCTGAAAATACAAGCCCTGTTAATACAACTGATCACACATCAAATACAACTGATACGTTGAGTTTGAAAAGAGGTAATGTACAGGCAAATGCTGTTGCGTCTTTTTCTGTACCTGTGCCAAACGAACTCAACAAATGGCAGTTTGCAATAGCACTGTATGAAACCGAAGACCGTTTTACATACCGTGTGAAAATGGAATACGAAGAAGTAAGAGGAGAGGATATGATCACATTTCCCAACCTTGGATTTGAGCCGAAACCCCTCATACAAAAGGGAAACGGGCAATATGAATGCATCATTGGATTCTTGGATAAGGAACGAAAATTCAGGGAGTACAAAGAAGTAAGTGTGAAAAATGAAACACTGAAAATGACCACACTGAAATATTATAGTGTTTCGCGATGAAAGTGATCGCATGATTTAAGTGAAAGGGCCTTGACAAGAAATCTGCCGGTGCATGCAACAAAAAAGCCATCCATTTTCAGGAAGGCTTCTCATTTCAAATTTAAATTTCAAATGCAAATTTTTACTCCGCAGTTGTTGGGTCAATTACTGTAGATATTTCAGTAACCACATTGGCCGGAAAACCACCCTGCTTGGCATGCTCGAGCACCAAATCCTTATTCGGCGCTATATACACGCAATAGATTTTGTTTTCAGTAACATAACTATGAAGCCATTGGATGGAAGGCCCCATGTGGCTCAAAACACCACAGGATGTTTGAGAAATAGCTTTGAGTTGTTCTGCAGTAAGTTGTCCTGCATTGGGAATTTCCCTTTCAATAACATACTTAGGCATCTGGATGGATTTTTTGATTCCTACTCGTTTGGCTTTTCGGTAACGCCCCGTTTTTTTAAGTGGTAGCTGGTTTCCACGGCCTTAGCGCTTCACTTTTTAATGTTGAAAGCACAAAAGATGACATTAAAATACAGCAATAACAAGGTGGTTTCCAAATGTTGCCTCTAAACAAATGCGCCTTACTGGCTCTTCTTTTTGCAAAATTTCTTTGAGGTATGTGCAAATAGGGCGTGTCATTTTGTTAGCTCCTTCAAATCCTTTTCCTCCACATTCAGCAGGCCAGCTTTGGGAAGTCGCCTCGTGAGTTCGCGCCAGTTGGGGTCTTTGGCATAAATTTTTTGCAGCATTTTTGAAGCCTTTGAAATTTGTTTCTGATTCGCCAGCATGATAGCTGTCCAGTATTGCATCTCCAGGTTCTGGGGAAACATTTTCATGGCAGCGCCATATTCTTCCATCGCTTTTTGCATATCACCTTTTTCGGTAGCAAGGTCACCGTTGTTCATATGGTCATAAGCCTGGTGCAGGCTCAGCAAACGTTGCAATTCATGCAGCGGTTCGGGGTTGTCTTCTACCCGCAAATCAACCAGGCGGCCGTTCCATGGCGCCATGTTTTTGTCGCCACTCACCACCAGCAAGGCTGCGCTTTGTTTGCCACGTATGTCTCCACCAGCTTTCTGTGCGGCTACCAGGGCTGCCATTATGCGTTCAGCAAGGGGCTTGCCATACGAAGCTCGAAATGCCGAAGCCATAGCAGCAGGCACTTTGTCCGTCAGCATCATATTGCTTTGCACGCTGAAATTGGGGCCAATGATTTGTGATGCATGGTCGATGCATGTTTTGCCGGTATAGGCCGACACTTTTCCGGTGGCATCAATCATGGCTACCTGCCGGTATTCGCGGCCGGGGTCCTGCTGCAGCAACTGTGCCAATACATCTGGTGCCGGCTTGCCGCCGGCCATCAGTTGTAGGCCTTCATACCCGTATTTCTTTTCCACCATACTTTGTGTACCTACTACGCCCACACCGTTTTGCCCCCAACTAACAGCAGTGCCTACGCTAAACCAGTGGCTTTGCACACCTACAGCCATTTCACCGGTTACACTATCGCGGGCAACAATGCTGAACGTATGGGCAAAAGGCGCATCCCGTTTGAAGAACTGTGCCTGTGATTGCAATGCCAAAAGCAGACCTAGAAAAAGAATGATTGTTTTCATAAAAATGAATTTCGTTGTTTTTGATTTTGCAAACAGAATTTGTGGAAGAACAACATACCATAGTTTACAGTTTTCAGATGGCAGGAATAAAAACGGTATCAAACTTCGGTCTTTACCGACCATTCGATTTTCGGACTTCTTAAAGAAAACCAAACGCCACATTTGAAACATGCAATTGCCCTTATTTTTGCGCCACTATGACTATTGAACAATTGAAGGATATGAGGGACCGTGTGAGTGTCCTGAGGAGGTTTCTTTGACGTCGATAACCGACAAGCTAAGATTGACAACGACAAACAGTTGAGCCTCTCACCGGGTTTTTGGGACGATAACAAGCGTGCCACCGGTATCATGAAAGAAATCAAGAACAACGAGTATTGGGTAGCACTCTACAACCAATTGGAAACGGCTGTGGAAGACTTCGGTGTATTATTCGAATTCTGGAAGGAAGGAGAGGAAACCGAAGAAAATGTGAAGCATGCCTACGAACATGCTTTAGCTGCTATTGAAGATGCAGAATTCAAGAGTACGCTGAACCAACCGGAAGACGAACTGCCGGCTGTGCTGCAAATAAATAGCGGGGCCGGAGGTACTGAAAGCCAGGACTGGGCGCAGATGCTTGCACGCATGTACAAAATGTATGGTGAAAGGCAGGGTTGGACTGTTACCGAACTCGATTGGACCGATGGTGATGGTGCAGGCATTAAGACTGCTACCTTCCAGTTTGACGGTCTGTTTGCCTACGGCTTTCTGAAAGCTGAGAGCGGTGTTCATCGTCTTGTTCGTATTTCTCCTTTCGACAGCAATGCCCGCAGGCATACTTCGTTTGCCAGCGTGTACGTATACCCACTGGTGGATGATACCATTGAAATTGACCTGAAGGACAGTGATGTGAAAATGGAAACCAGCCGAAGTGGTGGTGCAGGCGGTCAGAACGTGAATAAGGTGGAAACCAAAGTGCAATTGACACACCTAGCCACCGGGCTTGTGGTGATTTGCCAAACCGAACGCACACAGTTGGGCAACCGCGAAAAGGCAATGCAAATGATGAAGAGCCGCCTGTACGAAATGGAATTGCAAAAGCGTAATGAACTAAAGGATGCAGCCAATGCGAATAAGAAGAAGATCGAATGGGGCAGCCAGATTCGTAGTTATGTCTTTCATCCGTACAAAATGATTAAAGACCACAGAACAGATTATGAAGTAGGCAATATTGGCCCGGTGATGGATGGCGAACTGGATGGGTTTATTAAAGCGTATTTGATGATGGAAAAGGAAAGCGAATCGGCCTGAGCAGGAATTGGGGTAAGATTTGAAATTCAAAATTGGAGATTTGAAATTGACTGTTGCTACTCAATTTTATTGTAGAAAGTTGTTCAAAAAGAATTCGAAATCTCCCAATCTCAAATTTCAAATCTAAATCTGAATCTAAATCTGAATCTGAATGGCCTGGTTCTACCTGATGATGGCGGCGCTCTGTGAAATAGCTTTTGCAGGCAGTTTGAAACTCACACAGAATTTCAGCAATGTGAAATGGACGGTGATTTTTGTTGCATTCTATGTGTTGAGTATTGTGTTGCTTAACAAAGCCGTTCAAACCATTCCTATTGGCACAGCCTATGCTGTATGGACAGGTATTGGCGCCGCTGGAACAGTTTTGATTGGCATATTCTATTTCAAAGAGCCGTTTAGTTTCTGGCGAATATTTTTTTTATGTACGCTAACCCTTTCGATAGTAGGATTGAAATTTTTCTCAGGAGAAACAACACAACTTAAATAACGATTACAACTTGATATTTTCAAATTACCTCATTTTCAAATCTTCAAATTGTTTGCTATGAGTTTTGGTACATTTTCTTATCCGATGCCGGCCAATGAACCGGTGCTCTCATATGCTCCCGGATCAAAGGAGCGGGAACAACTTCAGAAAACACTTGCTGAACTGAAGAAAAAAGAACTCGACATTCCGCAGTACATCGGAGGCAAAGCTGTTCGTTCCGGTGACAGGCATCCCATTCATCCACCGCATGAAAGAAACCATGTGCTGGGTTATTATCATGCCGGCAACAGGGCACATGTGCAACAAGCCATTGATGCCGCAATGAAAGCGAAGCCCACCTGGGAGGCCACTCCTTGGGAAGAAAGGGCTGCTATTTTTTTGAAGGCTGCTGACCTGATGGCTACCAAGTATCGCTTTCATATGAATGGAACTACTATGTTGGGGCAAAGTAAAAATGCTTACCAGGCCGAAATTGACAGTGCCTGCGAACTCATCGATTTTCTGCGATTTAATGTGCACTTCATCAGCGAAATCTATAAGCAGCAGCCTAATAGTGCCCCCGGCATGCATAACCGCATGGAGTGGCGTGCATTGGAAGGCTTTGTTCTGGCAGTAACTCCATTCAACTTTACTGCCATTGGAGGCAACCTTCCAACAAGTGCAGCCATGTGTGGCAATGTGGTGTTGTGGAAATGTGCCAACACACAAATTTATTCGGCACAAATGTTCATGAAGATTTTGATGGAAGCCGGACTGCCTGATGGTGTCATCAACCTCCTGTATGTTGATGGCCCAACCATTGGCGATGTTTGTTTTAATCATCCCGATTTTGCCGGCGTGCATTTCACTGGTTCTACGGGTGTATTCAATCACATGTGGGCAACCATTGGCGCCAACATGCCTAAGTACAAGTCCTATCCAAGA
>JBBIOQ010000169.1:0-5256 GCA_037443285.1 Sphingobacteriales bacterium
AATTTTGGTGGCATAGCCTTGTTCCTTAATTGAAAGCAAAGTTTCTACTACCCTACCGGCTTCTGAAACACTCATGTGAGCCGGGTCGTGCAGAAAAAGAATATCGACTGCAGGAACACCCAATGTTGCCAAACTCAGTTCAACACTGCGCATCATTCCATCAGCGCTGTAATCATAGTGGCCTTCAGTTGCCGAAAATCCCTTCAGCCTGCCTACCTTGGTACTGAGCCTGGGTTTTGGCCCCTGCCATTGGCTCAGGGCTTTGCCAACATACATTTCAGCGTCACCATATGCCGGCGCAGTATCGATGGCTCCAACCCCTTTTTCAAGAGCAAACAGAATTGTCCGGACAGACTCCTCCGGTTCAATGCTGCCCCAGACTCCACCGAGGCCCACGGTTCCCAATACTAATCGGTTAAGATGCATGGCAAAGTCCAAATTGGTCCAAATTCAATTTACATTTCAAAGATAGCTGCATCAACTTCTACCAAACCAAACCCATTTTGATTGCTTTACATGTTATTTTGACAATGACAATGCAGGGAAGACTGAATTTTACTTTGCCCTCCTGCAAAAAGAGTAGCCAGTTGAATTAGCGTGAACTTTTAATGGTCATCTTAATCGCCACCTGCATTCTTTGACTTGTAAGAATGGATAGCAATATGGAATAAGCCTGTTTTTAATCTTGTCAATTCGTGAACTATCTCCCTGAAAATGCTTGTTTGATGCGCAAAGGCATTGCCATCCTGAATTTTCCTGAGATCTTGTTATAAGAAGTTCATTCCCTCAATGGCACCTGGCAGATCCAAAAGCATTCAGTGATGTTGCGCTTTTTTATTCCACATGCGGGTCAGCAAGCATACAGGAATTTCAGCAATAACTTAGTTTTAGCCATATGTTCAGAAAACTTGCCTCCAACATCCCGTTGTTGATGCTCATTGCCTTCAACCTTTATTTTATCTGGTACTACCAGCAGAATCCGCATGGATTCAAAACCCTGCTGCTCATTTACTGGTTTCAGAGTGTGATGATTGGCTTTTTTACCTTTGTAAATCTGCTCACAACACCGGCATCACAAAAGACCGGCACAATACAATTTGAAGGCAGCGGAGACAAAAAGATGTCCTCTGGTTGTAGCGCAACTTTCTTTGCCTTTCACTACGGCACTTTTCACCTTGTCTACTTTGTATTCCTGGTAGTAAGAAACGATGGGCCGGTCGATTTTATGCTCCTCAAGGTTTCTATTTTCATTATTATGCTGGCCGAACTGATGGAATTTATTCGAAAGAAACAGGTGGCAAAAACGCAGCCTATGAATGAGGGATTCATCTTTTTCCTGCCTTACCTGCGCATCATACCCATGCACCTTATGATATTGGGGGCTGCTTTTGGAAAATTCAGCGACATCACTCTTTTCCTGGTTCTAAAGACCATTGCCGATGTGGTCATGCATCTTGTAACAAACAGGATGTACTTTCGAACCCCAACCTGACAATACTAAAATACCATGCCTAAAATAGTTTGCCCCAATTGCAACTTCAGCTTCGAACCAACAGATGCACTGCGCGACGAAATCCAAAAAGAACTGCGTAATAAAATGGTGGAATGGCAGCAGCAGAAGGAACAAGATTTCAAACAAAAGGAAGCCAGCCTGAAACTTCAACTGGAACAGAAGGACATAGAATCTGCGAAGTTGATTGAAGCAGAAAAAAAGAAACTTTCTGAAACGCTGGAAACATCGATTCGCAGGCAACTCAGTGGAGATTATGAGGTGCAAATGAAATTGCTTCAAGACCAGTTGGATAACAACAACCAAAAGTTGAATGAAGCCAGGAAGAAAGAACTCGAGTTTTTGAAAAAAGAACAGGAACTGGTAAGCAAAGAGCAGGAGTTGGAAATCAAACTGCAAAAAATGCTGTTGGATGAAAGAAGCAAATTAACCGAAACCATCAGGCAGGAAGAAGCTGATAAGAACAAAAACAAGGAAAACGAATACCTGCTGAAACTAAAAGAGCTTGAAGAAAAATTTGAACAGCAGAAAAAGCTGGCTGAAGAAATGAAGCGGAAGGCAGAGCAAGGTTCTATGCAAACGCAGGGCGAAGTGCAGGAACTGATGCTGGAAGAAATGCTGCGCAACGCATTCCCCTTTGACGTAATCAGCGAAGTGGCGAAAGGTGTTCGTGGCGCCGATTGCATACAAACGGTGCGCAACAGGTTCGGGCAGGATTGCGGCAAAATAATTTTTGAAAGCAAGCGTACACAAGCCTTCAGCAATGATTGGATTGAAAAACTGAAAGCCGACATGCGCAGCCAGGGCGCCGAAGTAGCTGTGATTGTAACGCAAACGCTACCGAAAGAAATTGAACGATTCGGTGAAAAAGACGGTGTATGGATTTGCACGTTCAGCGAAGTAAAACCAATGGTGCATGTACTTCGCGAAGGCATAATTAAAGTATTCACCGCGCTGAAAAGCGAAGAGAACAAAGGCGACAAAATGCATTTGCTCTATGCCTACCTCACCGGTGCTGAATTCAATGAACAGTGGCGGGCTATTCGCGAAGGATTTATGTCCATGCGCCAGTCCATAGCAAGGGAAAAAGATGCTATGGAGAAACTTTGGAAAGCCAGAGAAAAACAATTGGAAAAAGTGCTGCTGAACATGGCTCATTTCAAGGGCTCTATTGAAGGCATTGCCGGACAGGACTTTGAATTGAATTTGCTGGAAGATGCAGAAAACGACACGGTGGAATGAAAGGTGCCTACAACAAGAGAATTGTTTTTTTCAAACACAGCAGCAATCATATAATCTCAGAAATAACAAAGAGTTGCTGGAGAAAATGGATACTGATCTGCCTTGGCTGTTTGTTGTTTTCGATGCAATCCGTTGCACAGGCTCCGGTTGACTCCTTTCCACACGACCCCAATTATTACAAGACATATGAAGGCTACCTTGCCGGTCGCCTATACCTCGGTCGCAAATACACTTCGCTCTTCCTGAAAAGTTTAGACGAGGCTCCAAAGACCATAAAATACATGCCCAACTCCAAAATCACCCTGGGAATTGGCGCCACATATAATTGGCTCAGCATCAACCTTGCTCTCGGTTTTAAGTTTCTCAATCAAAGCAAAGAAAACAAGGGTGAAACCAACTATATCGATCTGCAAACGCATATTTACGGAAGAAGGTCAACCCTTGATTTTTATGGGCAGTTTTACCACGGGTACTACATAGATCCTGAAAACCTTACTAATCATCCTGACCCCTATCTGAAGCCCGACTTGCTAACCAACGAAATAGGGTTGGCATATATGTACATGGCCAACTGGAAACGGTTTTCTGCCAGGGCAGCCATGCTTCAATCAGAACGACAGTTAAAATCGGCCGGAACATTTCTGATTGGAGGTAGCACTAACTACGTGTCCAGTTCGGCCGATATAACTATAATCCCTGAACTCGATGAGTTCAATCAATTACAGGATGTCCGTATTGTACGTACATATGAAATTGGACCCTCCGCTGGCTACGCCTACACTTTTGTTTTTTTGCAACGCTTTTTTACCACAGCCATGCTGATCGGTAATCTGAATGTGAATTTCAACACAGAATACATTCCTGAAGGTAAAAGGACCAATGTTTCATTGACTCCCGATTATACTTACAAAATTGCTGCTGGCTACAGCAGGCCACGATGGTCGCTGGCATTTACCTGGTCCAACCAGGACCTGCGATTTCAATCACCGCATTATAAAAATGAATTGCATACAGGCAACATGAGGTTGGCATGGGTATACAGGTTTGTGGCCGGGCCGCGATTACTCAAAACGCTGAAACCAATTGATAAGGTTTACAACAATTCCTACCGGCATTATATGCGCTTTCAAACTAAACTGAAATCCAGCATAAAACCAGATTAGGCCAAAGCTGAAACGAAAGCGATAAAGACTGATGTCCATATTTCCTGAAATCGGCAAGCACGCTGCCACTTTCTGAGTTTTTGAAATCAATAGCTTCCACTTGCAGGTGCTTTCTAAAATCAACTTCTCCCAGACTGTACCATTTGAACATAGCTTCTTTGGCACTCCACAAAATGGTAGCTGTAAGCATTAGTTGGTCAGTGGCATGCGGCAATGTAAGGCCGCGTTCCCGCTCCGACAAGAATTTAGGCACTATTGCAAGAATACGCTGGCCCGGCTCCTCAATATCAATCCCTACCCTTTTTTCTGTACTCACAATGGCTGCAGCAAAACTGCCACAATGTGAAATGCTGAAGTGGTGCGATTCCTGCGGCAGAAAGGGTTTGCGGGTATCTGCCACCTGGATAAGCATCAAAGGAAAATCAGGAAAAAGATATTGTAGCAAAAACCGTCCGGCCAAATGCTGCAGGCGTTTGTGGGGATGGCTGATGGAACGGATCAACGGCACTTTGTCGAGAAAAAAACTTTCATCCTCCTCAATTTTCCAGATGCCCAGGCGGGTATGTTCGTCGATAGTTTGTGAATAAAAAAGCGGCATAAAACAAGCGGCAATCAGCATATTGCGATGCAACGCTGAAAATTACATAACATGATCCTGAGCGACAAAAGGATATTGGAGGAAATGGCAAAAGGCACAATCGTAATTGCGCCTTATGATCGTGATAGCCTTGGCAGCAACAGCTACGACGTGCATCTTGGCGGTACCATGGCCACCTATCGCAACCATATTCTCGATGCCAAACAACACAACCTGATTGAATACTTTGAAATGCCGGACGACGGTTTTGTGCTGTACCCGCATGTGTTTTACCTGGGTGTAACACTGGAGTATACTGAAACACATGCGCATGTACCGTTTTTGGAAGGCAAATCATCTACCGGGCGGCTAGGCATCGACATTCATGCAACCGCCGGCAAAGGTGATGTAGGATTTTGCGGCAACTGGACTCTTGAAATTTCTGTGAAGCAACCGGTGAAAGTGTACAAAGGCATGCCCATCGGCCAGCTCATCTATTTCCCTGTTGATGGCGAAATAGAAGTGAAATACAATCAGAAATCAAATGCGAAATACAGCGGCCAACCCAACCGCCCTATCGAAAGCATGATGTGGAAGAATAAGTTTTGAAAAAGGTGTAGGGTTTGAGGTATAGGGTGTAGGGTTGGTGGTATAATTGGAGAAAATGCTTCCGTAATTTTCATGCTCACATGTTTTGATTCACTGCGTCATTGAAAAGGTTCAATTCCACTGCTTACCTTTCATTTAATTCATGAAACTTGTAA
>JBBIOQ010000170.1:0-5150 GCA_037443285.1 Sphingobacteriales bacterium
AATGGAGTCACGCATCGACCGGAGGTGAATGTATTCCTGGGTCTGCACATCATTAAACCCAAGTTCCTTTTTCATCATGTCGGCCATTCGCTCCGTTCTTGAAACTTGTTTTACTTCTTCCTTGCTTTCATGGGTAAAATGCCAAAGCATTCCCAGGTTGGTAATGAGGAGTACCACGATGAGCAGTATCAGCATTTTGTTTTTTGACCTCGGCTCCATTATTTACTGGGGTTGGCTGTGATTTCATTAGAAAGGCTGCTGCCCGAGTTAAATTCGGATGCGAACATTTGTTCATTGGTTTGCTTTTCCCTGGCAAGCCGGTTTTGTTTTTCCTTGGCAGCAGCAAAAAAGTTAGCTGCAAGAAACACGATAATGATGACCATGGCAAAAGCAGGTTTCGCTACAAACGATGCTGCCTTTTCCCATGGGCTATTTTGCCTGCGCAGGCGTTCCTGTATCCTGGTAAACAAAAACGGGTTGGCTTCGGCCCGTGGCAAACCATCGATGCTTGCCATCGCTTCATCTGTCCATTTTTGCTCCAATTCTTCGTTTTTCATATGTGGCTTTTCTAAACAAGAGGCTTTTGGCCGCTTCAATATTTGACGATTATTTTTCCTGATGCTGACGATAGTATTCTGTTAATTGCTTCTTTAGGTTTTGTTTGGCCCGTTGCAGCAGGCTTTCCACTGCAGGTACGGTATTGTCCATTGCTTCGCTCACTTCTTTGTGGCCCAACCCTTCCAGCCTTGCGAGTATGAATGCTACTTTTTGTTGCTCGGGCAATTGGTCGATTGCTTTAAACAAGGCAGCAGCCATCTGCTTTTTTTCTGCCACCACGCCTGGATGCACAAATTCGGGCGGGTCAATGGTTGGCTCATTGTCAGCACCAAACAAACTGTACACGTAGCCAAAGCGTTTCTTGCGCTTTTTGCTGCGCAGAAAATCGAGGCTCTTGGTCACTGTGATGCGATATAGCCAGGTACTCACTTTCGATTCGCCCTTGAAGCCGTGTATGGATTCAAAAGCTTTCACAAACACTTCCTGCGTTACATCTTCAGCATCCATTTCGCTCTGCACCAACCCGAGTGACGTATTATATACCATATCCTGCCACGAAGTAACCATGAAGCGAAACGCCTCCTGGTCACCAGCCTTCAGTTGCTCAATCAATTCCTGCTCATTCACTCGAATAGAATTCTTTAGGTCCTTCCATTAATGGTCGTGCAATGTACTCCTTTCGGGTTGAGGCCTTCCGGAAGGTTTCCCAAAATTCTTTAACGAATAGGTAAATGTGAGCATGAAATATTGTTGCAGCACTTTGGTCTGCACGTCTTCAATATAAGTTTCGGCCACATTGCGGGCGATGCTTTGGTTTTGCTTCAGCAGGTCAAAGACACTTGCCTTAATTTCTCCTCTTCGGTTTTTCAGGAATTTCTTGCCTGTACTGATATTCCAAAGCCAGAAATTCTGATTAAATCCATCGGCGAGACCGGTATACATCTGGTTGGAAATATCGTTCAGAATAAACCATCCCGACTTAGTGAGTAGGTTTATTTTAAGTCCAGCTGAATGGTAATAGTAGCGGTTGTTGAGTTCAGGCTTAATGGAGTTGACTACATTATTGAAATTGGCTGAATAGTTGAGGTTGTAATCAATATACTCGCTGATGTTGCTTCCAAGATTTACACCAAGCATGTAGTTGTAATTATTGGAATAATTAAGCACCTCATTTACCAGCCCGGGCGAACGGGTGTAGTTAAAACCGGCATTGAGATTCAGGTTTGTTTTTATAGGCTTAATGGGTAAGCCATAAGTCATAAATGATCGCAGGCTGTAGTACCCATCGAGGTTGACAGGTTTTGTCAACTGCGATCCTTT
This sequence comes from Sphingobacteriales bacterium, assembly GCA_037443285.1. Classification (GTDB taxonomy): domain Bacteria; phylum Bacteroidota; class Bacteroidia; order Chitinophagales; family Chitinophagaceae; genus Phnomibacter. Next base: position 1,879 of record JBBIOQ010000170.1, read on the forward strand.
CCTCAGTATGATTCCCTTATCGAGTAATGAATCCTTTGATGCCACCCATGAGCCATTGGCTACATATTTGCTTACCTTCTGCAAAAAGAGCCCGGCAAAAAAGCTCTTTCCTTTTACAGTATTGGTTGTGCTCAACCTTACATTGAGGAAATGCGTGTAGCTCTGGTCGAGCTGAGGATTTCCGCCGGTAATGAACAACGGGTTGGAAATATTGTACACGTTTTGCAATTGTGTAACCGAAGGCGGATTCACAGAGGCACGATAGAAAACTCGCAGGTTGGTTTGCTTATTGAATTGCTTGCGCCACTGCAGGTTGGGCAACCAGTTTTTGAACGACTTATCGAGCGATGCAACCACAGGAAACGACTGGTCGCTCATAAGCCTTGTGGTTTGGTAACTCAGGCCGGCAGCAAATTGATTATTCTGGTCGCCTATGCGGTAAGTAAGGCCTGCATTCTGCGCTTTCACCTTATTATCGAATACATTGGTAAGGGCAGTATCCAAATCGCTGTACACTTTGTCCTCTTTGTTGTACAACCAATTACGCTGGTCGGCTTTGCTGGTGGTGTATTGTGGGTTGTAATTCAACTGCACCTGCCCTTTTTTGCCCACCGGTTCGGTGTATGCAATGTTTACCGACATATTGCTGCTGTTGCTGCTGTTGTCGGTGTATTGCCGAAGGCTGTCTTTTATCAGGATGCCGGCTTTATAATATGAACTGATAGCATCGAGGTATACATCACCGTTTTTGTTGCTGGCATTGTTGTTGAGCCCTATGGAAATTGAACGGCCACGCTTTGCAAAACCATGCCTGTAAGTGATTTCACTTCGCAGGTTGTAGCCCTGTGATTCAGAATTGCGGTTGTTCACCGTGCTGCTTATAAACTGGCTGGACTCCGTGCTGTTAATACCTACCAACTGGCTTTCCAATTGGTTTTTCTGGAAACTGATGTTGGGAGCAATGATGAGTGTATTATTACTATCGATTTTGTATTCGGCTCTCAGGTTTATGCGGTGATTGTAGTTGGTGGTGTTCGATTTATTTACCTCATTGTAAAACTGGCTGGTATCACCCGGGAGAAAAAGCTGCCTGTTGGTTTCGCTGCGGGCATCGGTTTGGCTGTTGTTGAAAAAATAGCTGCCGGTCACATCCATTTTTCTTTGCAAATAGGCATTGCTGAAGTTGATACCGACTGCATTTGTGGTAGCAATACCAGGCTGTTGTCCTACAGAAAAACCGCCACCACCGCGGCCAAAACCGCCTTGGGGGCCACCTTGTCCGCCTCGGCCACCACGGCCCGAACTATTGGCCTGGCCCGATACACCCAGTAAATCCTCCCCCGAAAAATTCTGCTGGTTCACATTGTTGAACAACCCAATGAGGTTGATGCGCATGTCCTGTTTGAAAATATTTACATTTCCTCCCGCTGCATACCTGTCATCGGAGCCGTAACCGGCATATACACGGCCAAACTGCCCGTTGCGCATGTTGGCTTTGGTCACAATGTTGATGGCTTTGTAACCATTTCCGTCGTCGAAACCGGTAAGTTGTGCCTGGTCGCTCAGGCGGTCAAAAATCTGCACTTTGTCAATGACTTCGGCGGGCAGGTTGCGCAGTGCGGCAGTAGCATCATCGCCAAAATACTGGCGGCCATCAATGGTGATGCGTTTTACCTGTTCGCCGTGGGCGGTCACCTGTCCGTTGTCAATGGTAATACCGGGCGCCTTTTTCAGCAGGTCCTCTGTTGTTGCATCCGGATTCACCTTGAGAGCTGCGGCGTTAATTTCAGTGGTATCGCCTTTTTGTCGGGCAGGCGGCACATGTCCCACCACAGTCACATCACCCAGGGTCTTTGCCTTTTTCACCAGCATCACTTCGCCAAGGTCAACATTGGTGGAGGCAACCGTTACTGGCCTTTTACCCGGTTCATACCCTGTAAATGAAAAAACCAACATGTATTTTCCGGGGCGAACATTTTCGATGGTAAATGCACCATTTTCATTGGCAGCTACGAATCTTCCTTTTGTAGAATCGGCCAGAGGTGAAATTTTCACGGAGGCCTTGCCCAGGAAACGTAGTGAATCGGCATCTCTGATGGTTCCTTTTACAGTAAAAACTTGGGATGAACCAACCGAAGGAAAACAGAAGGCAAGTGCTAAAAATCCCAGCGTGAAAAGTGTGGCTTTCATCGGGTAATGTGACGGCAACACACCTTCAAACAGTCGAAATTTGAAGCAGTAAGAATAATTTAACAATTGGTAAAACCGCCGTTGAAACAATACTTTTGCCGGCCCTTCATCATTCAATTCTTATTGTACAAAATGGGAAAAGTAAACGTGGGTTTGGTGCAAATGACCTGCACCGGCGACAAAGCACAGAACCTGGCCAAAGCCATTGACAAAATTCAGGAGGCCGCTGCCAAAGGCGCACAAATTGTATGCCTCCAGGAGCTTTTCACCAGCCTCTATTTCTGCGATGTGGAAGACTACGCCAACTTCGAACTGGCCGAGCCCATCCCTGGTCCGAGTACGGAGGCATTGCAAAAAGTAGCCGCATCATTAAAGGTGGTTGTCATCGCATCCCTGTTCGAAAAACGTGCCCAGGGTTTGTACCACAATACCACTGCAGTTATTGATGCCGATGGCACCTACCTGGGTAAGTATCGCAAAATGCACATACCCGATGACCCGGCTTACTACGAAAAATTCTACTTCACCCCCGGCGACCTTGGCTACAAGGTTTGGAAAACGAAATATGCCACATTCGGAGTGCTCATATGCTGGGACCAATGGTACCCAGAAGCTGCCCGCATCACCAGCCTCATGGGTGCGGAAATCCTGTTTTATCCAACAGCCATTGGTTGGGCCAATGCGCAGGATGCTGCCACCAATGAAGAACAATACAATGCCTGGCAAACCATACAGCGCAGTCATGCCGTGGCAAACGGTGTGCATGTGGTAAGTGTGAACCGCGTAGGCTTTGAACAAAATGGCGCCATGAAATTTTGGGGCGGCAGTTTTGTAAGCAACCCATTCGGTTCATTACTGTACAAAGCATCACACGACAATGAAGAAACCACAGTAATAGAAATTGATACTGCTAAAACCGATAGCTACCGCACCCATTGGCCATTTATGCGAGACCGGAGGATTGATTCTTACCAACCCATCACCAAGCGATTCATAGACCCGGAATGATATGACAGACCTAACGCCAAAACAACTCGGCTTCTACTTCCCTGCCGAATTTGCAAAACACGAAGCTACCTGGC
>JBBIOQ010000171.1:0-5096 GCA_037443285.1 Sphingobacteriales bacterium
CTACAGCAGTGTGCAAACCAAACTCACCGATTACATGGCGGCCGGAAGGCCAACCCTTTTTGTAGGGCCGAAAGGCAGCGCAAGTGGTGAATTTGTTCAGCGTGAATCTACCGGTTTTGTGGTGCATGCCCAGGATGCGGCCACCCTTGCTGAAGGCCTGAAGGGTATCCGTGCAAATGATGTGGCGTTATGCCAGTTTGCCGCAACGTCTGCAGCAAAAGCGGCAACGGTTTTCAGCCAGTCGGCGGTACAGCAAAGACTATACGATTTTCTGCAACAGGTTTTTCACCGCCTGCAGCCTGCGTCAAACCCTGCCCCGGTGGTTCAGGGCTAGTTTCTTTTTTTTATTTTGTACATGCGCCCTATTGTATTGGTCTGCACGGGTCTTGGCCGCATCAACCGCGGCTTTGAACAATATATTAGCAGCCTCGCCATCCATCTCTCCACAGCCCCTTCTTTCCGTCAACGGATAGAAGTGTGGAGCGGCGGCAAGGTGGAAATAGCAGGTGTAACTGCCAGGAAAATTAGTAGCCTGCCACGTGACAGCAGGATGATAAAAAAAAGCCGTGATGCATTCCTCTGGGAGCAACGCAGTTTTTTTATTGGAATGATTCCCGCATTGCTGCACACTAAGCCATCAGTGATCTATTTGGGCGAATACCAGTTGTATTGCTATTTGTATAAGATCCGCAAAGCGCTGGGACTGAAATACTCCCTGGTGCTTTATACAGGGGGGCAGGCTATCCCTGGTGCTAGCGTTTTTGATTCGGGAAAGGATTTTGTGCATCATGTTACCTACAGGTACCTACATGAATGCACACATATTCCCAAAAGCCGCCAAGCAGTGCTGCCGCATTTTATTGAGCAGGATTTTGTATACAGTAGTGCTGTACAAAATCAAATCAAAAGACTAGCAAATGGAAAGCAGGTTGTGCTTTCAGTTGGCTTATTGGATGACCAAACCAAACGAACCGGTTTGTTGGTGGATGCGTTGGTGCCATTGAAGCAAAAAGTATTTCCTGTATTCCTGGGAGCTGAATCGCCAGAAACAAAAATGCTACGGCAAAAGGCAGCGCAGGCATTTGGTGAAAATGGTTTTCTGATGATGCAACTGCCGCATCCTTTGTTGGGCGATTACTATGCAGTTGCCGATGTTTTCGTATCCTGCTCACCAAAGGAAAGTTTTGGCCTGGCCATGGTGGAGGCCTTATACCATGGCCTGCCGGTAATCTGCAGTAATTTTCAAGAAGTGAAATTCGTATTGAAAGATAAGGTCTGGTTTGTAACGACAATTGACAAAGCTGACTGGACTGCGACTATTCTTGAACACCTTGAAACTAAAGAGGTTGAAGCAATCGGGAACAACAGGAAGAACTTTGTTCGGGAACATTACACCTGGCAAGCCTTACAGTCCGGGTATTCTGAAATGTTCAATTCCATATAGCAAACTGCAGTTCCTGAATCTCAAATCCGAATCTCCAATCTAAATTTCATCCCATCCTTGCCGCTCTTCTCTGTTATCATCCCCACCTGCAAGCGCAATGATTTGCTCGCTCAATGTATTGAAAGGCTGAAGCCTGGAGCACAAACTATTGGTCCTTCATTCTATGAAGTAATTGTTTCGGACGATGGGCCGGAGAATGAAGCCGCGGCAATGGTGCGAACACAATTTCCATGGGTGAAATATACGGCAGGCCCCAAACGCGGTCCTGCTGCCAATCGTAACAACGGAGCCCGCCTTGCTGAAGGCCAATGGTTGGTGTTTACAGATGATGATTGCCTGCCCGATGCACACTGGTTGCAGGCTTATGCCGATGCCATTCAGCAGCATCCGGATTGCAAAGCCTTTGAAGGTACCGTCCTTCCGGATGATTGGGGCCTGTTGAAAAAGGACATGGCCGAATGCCCGGTGAATACAACGGGAGGAGCTTTTTGGAGTGCGAATATTATGGTGGAGAAAAGTTTGTATTGGGAAATTGGCGGTTTTGATGAGCAGTTTAAAATGGCTGCACAAGAGGATCAGGACCTTTTTCGTCGTGTCAAAATAGGAACGGTCCCGGCGTTTATTGTTGATGCCAGGATCGTTCATCCTGTTAGAATTAGAAGGTTTCCGAGAGCACTAATGCGAGTTCCATCCCAAATATTGAATTGGATGAAATTTGCAAGAAAAGAAAAGGGATGGTTACTGGTAATATCAGACGGCTTTCGATCGCAGATTGCCATGTTCCTGAAAGCCATCAGAAACCGGAAACCCAAAAACGCGGTTATAGCGCTATTTACCATTGTACTAGTCATTCCTGTTTTACTTCTCTCTTTATGCTTCAGGTGAATGCCTCTCGAAAATTCAGGTGGGTTTCAAGTATTGATAGAAGCCATGAAGGTGAATTAAGGGAACTCGACGAAAGAATGAGCAATTACTATAATCAATCAAAAACAAGGCATCTTTATCAAGAGATGATTTCGGGTGAAAAAGATACCAAAGACCCCGTAACAGAAGCTTTTGCAAATTGGTTGCTTTCAAAGGATTTGCGAAACCTGCTTGAAATCGGTTGTGGCACGGGAAGAATATGGGATCGCCTTTTCCGGCTGTCGAATCAATTCAACTATACCGGTGTTGAGGTTTCAAGTGACATTTTATTCAAGAATTCGGAAAAATGGCCAAATCAACAATGGATCAACAGCAATATTTATGATCTCAATTTGGAGCCTCAACAATATGATTGCGTGTTTTCATTTTATGTGTTAGAACACTTGACTCAACCATATACAGCACTCGAAAAAATGATGCAATTCGTTGCGCCGGGGGGCTACCTTGTAGTAGTCTGTCCCGACTTCGTTGCCTCAGGAAGATTTCCTTCTCAGCACATCGGATTTTCAAAGGAAAGGAGGGCGAAAAATAAGTTGTTGAAAGGAAGGTTTGTTGATTCTCTGGTGAGATTGTATGATAGTAGGATTCGGCTGCCTCTTGGCTTAAAAGGATGTGTTGAACCACCGGGTCGCTTCATGGTGAATATCAATCCAGCGTGTTTGCATTATGAGGACGATTTGTGGCCGGACATTGATGCAGTATATATTGCAAATAGGAGTGATATTCAATTTTGGGCTAAGGGCAATAATCTGACTTGTAGTTTTCCGAATGAGTCACAACGACATTTTAAGGAACACATTTTCTGCATAATCAGAAAGCCGCTCATTTGAAAATTCTCTTTCTTCATCCGAACACACCTGACTATGCCGGCGATGGCTTGTTTCATGGACTTCGCATCTTGCACGGAGATGAAACGGTGGATTATCCCCGGATGGATTATATGTATGCAGACTGTCCACGATCATGGTGGATAGGAAAGGCCAATGAAGGAAAGACCTTGTATGGATTACTCCAGGACAGTGCTGCACTCAATGAGGTAAGGGCAAGTTTCCCGCAATGTATTCCTGATTTTGATGTGATTGTAATCAGCCAGCCGAACGGTTTTGGAGATCGGTTGTCGGCCTTATTGAAAACGCTTCGACATTACCATAGCTGGCAAAAGCTTGTTTGGGTAGATGGAAGTGATACCCCAACGCTGTTTCCATTTATCAATATGCGGTTATGCCTGCAGGAGAATCCAAAAGCACTTTTGTGGCCCTTACACAAATGGCTTTATTTCAAAAGGGAATTCGCGGGTTTCAAAACTGCTGCGCCACTCGGCATTGGCCAAAGAATAAGAAGATACCGTTTGTTCCCATTGGCAATTTCCATACCGGCTTTCCACATTGAGCAGATAGAATGGGAGAACAAGCAAAAGGATTTCCCGCGTTACCTGGTGGATGAAGAAATTGCCCGCAAAACAGAAAGCAGTTTTGGTAGCGTCGCCACCCGTTCTTTTGTATTTAAAACTGAGGAGGCATATTTTGATGACATCAGAAAAAGCAGGTTCGGGATCACCACTAAAAGGTCTGGGTGGGATGCCCTGCGGCATTATGAATACGCATCAAAGGGTACCATCCTTTGTTTTAAGCAACTTGCACAAAAGCCCGATACTGCAGCGCCTTTTGGTTTGAATGAAACTAATTGCATTAGCTACCACGATTATCCAGATCTGATGAGCAAGATCAGTATGCTTGGGGAGCCAGAATTGCGTCAACTACAACAAAAGACTTTCGAATGGGCTTCTCAGCACACTACGATTGCCGAAGCAGAAAGATTCCTGTCAACAATCAGTACTCAAAAGCTCTATGAATAGTTTGCTTTACCAGGCCTTAAATAAGGAAGTGTTGGAGTTAGTGCCTTTGGAAGCAAAACACGTACTGGATGTTGGTTGTGGTGACGGCTCACTCGGGAGTGCAATCAAAACTCAAAGGGAAAATGCTTTTGTTACAGGCATTACCTTTTCTCCTGGTGAAGCCTCAATGGCGGCGGATAAACTCGACGAAGTGCATGTGAGTGATTTGAACAATTTTCGTTCGGATAGCTGTCAGAGCATTTATGATTGTGTGGTTTGCAGCCATGTTTTGGAACATGTGGTAAGACCGGCAGAGCTTGTGGCAGCTTTGGAACCCTGCATGGTGCAGCATGGGAAATTGATAATTGCATTGCCCAATGTTTTGTTTTTCAAACAGCGCTGGCAGTTTCTGCTGGGTCGGTTTCGGTACAATCCGAATGGTGGTTTGATGGATGAAACACATCTTCGCTTTTTTGATTTTGAAACCTGCGACTCCGTGTTGGCAAAGTCAAATTTGGTACTAACACAAAAGACAGCTAACGGTATGTTTCCGCAACCAGTCATCCGGCGGCTGTTTCCGGCATTCTGCAAAAAAATCGACCGGCTTGCAGTAAAATTATTCCCAGGGCTTTTTGCTCTACAGTTTATCCTTATTGCGGAAAAGCGATCCTCCTGAATCGTGCAGCCCTCTGTTATCATTTGTTCATTCAACTACGCCAGCTCTATTCCTGATGCAGTGGCCTCAGTGCATCGTGCTTGCCAGGAGTACCAAAATTGCCAGGTCATCATTGTTGATGATGGCAGTACTGATAATACGGTGGCGGTTGTACGTCAACTATCTGGGCAATACCCTCTGACGCTGGTCGAACAGCCCAATGCCGGCAAAGCAGCTGC
>JBBIOQ010000172.1:0-5060 GCA_037443285.1 Sphingobacteriales bacterium
CAAAACAGCCTTACCATCTGGAGCGGCGACATAAGCGCTATTCACGATACCCCAGTCGCCATCGCCGGCAACCTGGCAACCAATTCGGCCAACAGCATATGCAAGCATCAAAGCGGGTCCAAAGGAATCAACCATTTGCCATAAGTTGATTTTGTGCTTATGACCATACCAGAGAATGGCCGCACCGGCACATATTAGACCTCCGTAAAAAGTAAGGCCGCTGAAGGAAAGAAGTGCATTGACAGGGTCCTTTACCAATTCTTCCCAATTTTCAAGGTTATGAAAAACCTTTGCACCTCCAAATCCAAACAGAGCTCCCAGTATTATCAAATCCCCCACCCTGTCGTGTGGCCAAATCCTGATGGTACGTTTTTCAGGGGTTGCCATTTTGGTTTTGTTCCCTTCGTACCAGCGCCAGGCTCCCATAATGATAGCACCTATTATGCCTGCAGGAATGCTGCCCATGCCGGACAGCAAAAAAGTCTGAGGGTCGGCATAGGCCTCCTCTTTCATAATAAAGAATCCGACAAACTTCCAGCCGGCAATAAAACCAAACAGTACATTCCAACCCACATCGTTCCAGCTTGCCCCCTTTCCTACCCAAATTTCTTGCTCAGTGTATTTGAGCCAGCCGGCCTGTTCCCTGCGTTTTAATTCGGATGTAAGTGCCCATGCTGCACTCAGAAATGCAAGGGCCACCATGAAGCCGAAAGTGTTGATGAGTTTGAAACCATTCAGTTCAATTCCAAAAACTTCTTTCAGGAAAAAATACAGGTTTGGGTACATTGATTTTTACTTTAAGCAGCTTCTCAAAAATGAAAGCAAATAAAAACCTTCCCATGCAAATGGAAAGGTTTTTTTGGTTATTGGTATTCAATCTTTTATCCGCAATATTCTTCGAAAGCACTAATGAGGTTTCTGGCAATAACCTGTGCAGGGCGCCCTTCAATCTGGTGGCGTTCAATCATATGTACCAGAGACCCATCTTTAAAAAGCGCAATGGCAGGTGAAGATGGAGGATAAGGCAACAGGAATTCTCGAACTTTTGCCACTGCGGCGGTATCGAAACCTGCGAATGAGGTAGTTAGGTAATCTGGTTTTTTGGTAGCATTCATTACGGCCATTACTACGCCAGGGCGAGCACTACCGGCACTGCAACCGCAAACGCTGTTTATCATAACCAGGGTAGTCCCTTCTTTTTGCATTTGCGAACTCACTTCATCAGGAGTCAACAATTCCTCAAATCCATATTCTGTTAGTTCAGCCTTCATGGGCTCTACAATTTCTGCAGGATACATAGCTATTAAATTGGTTTTGTTTTAAATCTTAAGTCGACAAAGATCATAAAACAAGCATTAAAATAATTTGGTTTAACAATGCAATTTGTTTCATTTCCGATTTCGAAAAAGAGGAGAATGCCTTAGCTAAAAGCGCCATTAGGGCAGCTTACATGCCCATTCAGTGCCATAATGGCATCAACCTTTGGACAGGTCTGCTGAAATTTCTGACAATCAACCTATGCTTTCACCTTGGAATAAGGTTTGAAGAAGGATGGGTTAAACAAACTATTCAAAAACCATAAAATTTCAATTCTATGACACTCGTGAAAGTGAACAATCCCGGATTTTCAAAAACATTTTCAGGTGCTTTCGACAGCCTGTTCACCGACCTGGAAAGAACATTCAACCAAGTAAATGGAACAAAGAACTCATTCCATTTCCCGCCAGCCAATGTAGTTGAAACGAATGAAGCCTTTGTGCTGGAGCTACTCGTACCAGGTCGCAAAAAAGAAAACTTCAGCCTGAAAGTGGAGGACAACATTCTTACCGTGGCATACCAGGAAGATGAAAAATTACAGGAATCAAATGCAACAAAAATTCGTACTGAATTCAAATTGGGTGCATTCACCAGGAATTTTACCCTGGACGATTCCGTTAACACTGACAATATTGAGGCAAAATATACTGATGGATTGCTGAAGGTGGTATTGCCAAAAAGAGCAGAAGCCAAACCGGCAACCAGACAAATTTCCATTCTATAATTTTTTTAATTATTGATTTCTTACTGTCATTAAAAGGCAATTGGTTTTTTTGCCCTTTCGATTCTTCGAAAGGGCTTTAATATTTCATATGTACATTCGCTCACATTTTTTCGTTTATAGCCCGACATGAAATACATACTGGCTGTTATAATGCTGCTTCAATGGCAGATAATATTTTCACAGGACACCACTAAACGCATACTCCCTGATTCTGCGCGGCTGCAAAAGGATTCAGTTGAGGTTCCTTTGCGTATCATCAACCTGAATCCATATTTCACACTGCATGTTGATTCAATCCTGCAATACGATTTTGAAATAAACAAGCCTGCAGAGCGATATCATTGGTACATGAAGAATGCGCCGCTTGGTGTGAAACTCGATAAATCGACAGGCATTTTATACTTCAAAGCCGATAAGTCGTATTTCAAAAGCGGCAAACTAAAATACGACCAGCCTTACCAGGTGAATCTGGGTGTTCAGAGCCTTTTTAATCCGGATGAAAAGGTTGACACGTCTTGTACAATTGTTTTTTACAATACAGAAATTATACAGTCGCGTATCAAGCCATCGGTGAACGGTATGCTTTTCGCTGAGGAGGGTGATTCTATCAAATTCAGGGTGCAATGCGAAGACGGCACATTTCCTATTGAGCAAATCACCATGTTCACGAATATGCCCATTGCTCAATACAAATCGGTAAAATCATGTGATGAAGATTTTATCTGGATGATACCTTTCGATTTTATAAGAGACAATGATACTGCCAAGCAAAAAACACTTGCTATCAGTTTTGTGGGCAGCGATAAATTCTCCAACAAGGACACCGCACAAGTTAGGATACAGATAAAACCGGGAATCGATTATCCAAGGCAATACCTTGTTTATCAGAAGCTCGCAACCGAAATAGACAATTATGTGGCCAGCCTCAAACTTACTTTCTATGTGCTTAGCAATACAGTGAAGAAAAATAAGTCTACCCGGACAACATTTGACATCACTGGTTCCACCACAGCCCTTGCAGGCACAGTAGTGGCCACCACCGCCCAAAGCCAGCAGGCAAAAGACATTGGGAAAATTCTACCAAGCATCGGTCTTACATTGGTACCTGTAAAAGAAGCAACAGCTCCCAGCAAAACACAGGAGCAAAATATGGCTACACAAGTGCGTACTGTAGCCAAACGCCTCGAGTATTTACTGAGTGAAAATGCCTTGATTGGCGAAAGAGACCCGGATGTTTTAGCTAAAACAAAAAAACTGCAGGAAGAACTCAAGCAGGCAAGAATGCAGCTTGTAGATTTTCCGTTAGTTGAATTTGATGAAAAATTCACCAGGGAGGATGCCGAAAAGTACTTTGAGAACCCCAAAGTGAACAAAAAATATCGTCCGAAAATGAACTAAAGGCAGGTTGTCTTGCGCCTTGTATCAATGAGGTACTGAATTTTCCATTCATCATTGATGCGCACCAACTGAAATGAGTTGACGCCGCAGTGACTGAAGTTTTGCTTGAAGTAAAATTTGTATGGCGCCCATACAATAGCAATGCCGTCGTCTACCTGTACCGCTCCAAATTCAATCCTCTCATCCAGGTCGCTAAATGAGTATTTTCCTACAGAAGACGCGAATTGCTCAACCGTATTGGCTCGAATAGTATCCTTCCCTTCCTTGGTTTTAGTAAGGGTTTGCATGATTGCTGCCGGATGAAATGATGCCATTACTCCGGCTGAATCTGCATTTTTCATGGCTGCAAACAATTTGCTGATAGTTGCTTTAACTGAATCCGAAGCGGTTTGTGATTTAACAGCCAGTGTACCAATCATCAGCAATGCAACAAATAAAATAGACTTTGCCATAACAAAGAAAACTGCATGGGCAGTTTTAGATGGTGAATGGAGAATAGATTTCTGCTTATTTGATATAGCCTAGAATTCTGAGCATGCTTTGTGCACTTTGCTCCTTGGCATACACCCAATCAATTAGTTTGCCATTTCTGTCGTATTCAATAATCACGTGCTTGGGCGATGGAATCATACAGTGCTTAATACCGCCATATCCGCTAATTTGATCCTGGTAGGCGCCGGTATGAAAAAATCCAAGGTAAAGCGGCTCATTGTTTTCACCCTCCAGTTTCGGAAGAAACACTTCATTGATGTGTTCTTCAGAATCGTAATAGTCATGGCTGTCACAGGTGATGCCACCCAACACTACCCGTTGGTAAGGATTTTCCCATTTATTAATCGGTAGCATCAGGAATCTTTCACCAATTCCCCAGGTATCGGGCAATGTTGTAATGAACGAAGAATCGATCATGTACCAAATCTCACGGTCATTCTGCACCTTCTGGCCAATCACACTATAAATATGAGCCATACTTTCCCCTACGGTATAGCTTCCGAACTCAGTGAAAATATGCGGCATCGGAACACGGGCCTTCTTACATGCCTTCTTGATGACTCCCACAATTTCATTTATCATGAACTGGTAGTCGTATTCAAATCCAAGCGAATGTTTGATGGGGAACCCGCCTCCAATATTGATGGAATCCAACTCAGGACAAATCTTCTTGAGTTGGCAATAAAGGTTTACTACTTTGTTCAATTCACTCCAGTAATAGATGTCATCTTTGATTCCTTTGTTGAGGAAAATGTGAAGCATCTTCAACTGAAACTTGTCTTCGTAACCTTCAATGTTATCTACGTAATATTCGAGAATGTCTTTTGCCCTGATACCAAGACGGCTGGTGTAAAAAGGAAAAGTCGGTTCCTCCTCCGCAGCTACGCGAATACCCAGTTTGAATGGCACTTTCACGGACCTTTTGTAGGCTTGCAATTCTTCTTTATTATCAAGAATAGGAATTACATTCTTGAATCCGGAGTTGAGCAATTTGGCAATGCGTGATGTATAGGATTTCTGCTTATAGCCATTGCAGATAATGTGAATGTCCTTGTTTATTTTTTTCTTTTCATACAGTTTATTGATGATTTCAATATTCGCCCCGGCCACGATCGCCGCTATGCGCTTG
>JBBIOQ010000173.1:0-5059 GCA_037443285.1 Sphingobacteriales bacterium
GGGCGCAGGGGCGGTTTTCTATGGCCTGTACCTGCTGAACAGTTATTACCAATCATCCAACGGAAGGTTTGTTATAAACCTGCTGGCTACCTGTTGCGGTTTGGTGTTCAATGTTTTGGGTAGCTTTCTATTATCCAGGCTAAACAAATTAAATGAAAACACTGCTACTTATCTGTTGGCAGGAAGTTTTGTGGTCATTTGCATTGCCTCCTTTTTGCTAATGAAAATGAATCGCAAAGTGTTGATTTCCAACCATCCGGACTTATGAATCTAAATTTTCCCTTCGATGAAATTCTGAGTAATTTGGTGTTCAAAAGACCGGTTATCAACAGCAAGTGACCAATACTTGGTATTTTATTTTTGTTGGTGAAGGCCATGAAACGGATTTTTGCGCCCTGCAAATGAAGCCAATAGAACAATTCTTTTCCTATTTATCCGGTCCTCCGCAAAAGGTGGTAGTCACTACGCATCAAAAACCCGATGGGGATGCAATGGGTTCATCGCTTGCACTTTCCCATTATCTGCAAGCCATGGGACACGAGGTTACCGTAGTCAGTCCCACCAACTGGGCCGGATTTCTCAACTGGATGCCCGGATGTAGCCAGGTGGTTGATTTTGAAGCGAGAACAAAACTTGCTACCAGCAAAATCAACGAAGCAAACTGGATTTTCTGTCTTGATTTTAATACCCTATCCCGTGTAAAAAGAATTGAACCACTCATCCTTGCTTCAACAGCAACAAAAATTCTGATTGACCACCACCAGGAACCCCAAGCTTCAGCATTTGACTATGGCGTTAGCGATACCGGAAAGAGTTCCACTGCCGAAATGGTCTTCGATTTCATTATCAGTTCAGGCGGTGCTGACCAGATAGGCAAGGAAATTGCACAATGCCTTTATGCAGGTGTAATGACCGATACCGGTTCCTTTCGCTTTCCCAGTACCACAGCATCCGTGCATCATATGGTCGCCTTTCTCAAGGAAAAGGGCCTTGAACATGCAGTTATCCACGACCATATTTTCGATAATTACCTGGAGAACAGGCTTCGTTTCATTGGCCATGTGCTGCTCAACAGGATGGAAGTCATCTATGAATTGAACACTGTATTGTTGGCGGTTCCAAAACAGGATATTCTTCGATTCGATATACAGACTGGCGATACTGAAGGCCTTGTGAATTTTCCATTAAGTATTCAAGGCATCAAACTAGCAGCTATTGTGATTGACAGAGATGAGGAACGAAAATGGTCTTTCAGAAGCAAAGGCAATGTTGATGTTAATCAATTTGCCCGAACTTATTTTGAAGGCGGCGGGCACAGAAATGCTGCGGGTGGCCGGTCTTCTGATTCACTTGAAACTACTGTAAAACATTTTTTTGAAGTGCTGCCTTCTTTGAAGGATGTACTGGAATAAAACAAAACATGAAACAGAATATGAAATTCTTGCTTAACACCAGGGTGCTGGCACTTGCTGTGGCAGCTGCAACTGTTGCTTCATGCGGCAACTATGATTACCGCAAAACCGAATCCGGGCTTATGTATAAGATTGTTCACCGAGGTGACGAAAGCAAAAAAATACAAGTAGGCCAATGGCTCAAAATCCACTATAAAGCCACAATAGGAGACTCCACTTTATTTGATACTTACGGAAGAATTCCTGTTTATGGGAAATACGATACCAGCCGCAGAAATGTTCATGATTTCATTGATTTTCTAGACCAAATGTCCGTTGGCGATTCAGCTGTGTTCATTCGTTCGGTAGATACTATGCAAAAGCGTGGGTATCTTACCTACAATGAGTCATTCAAACCGGGCGGTACTATCAAGGGGAGCATCACTATTCTTGCAGTGTTGAAAGGTGATAGCCAAATTTCAGCTGACCAACAGGCAGAATCTGAATTGGAAACCAAACGTGAGGTTGCCGCTCTGCAAAAATATCTTGATGAGAAAAAGATACCCGGACTTCAGAAGACACCCAAAGGGGCATTTGTACAAATCACACAGCCTGGATCGGGTGTAGCCATCGATAGCGGCATGGCCGTAACAGTGAATTATACAGGTACCCTGAAAAATGGCACCAAATTCGATTCTAATATTGACTCTTCATTTGGTCATGCCCAGCCATATGAGTTTGTGGTTGGCCAGGCCCAGGTGATTGCCGGTTGGGATGATGCGATGAAATATTTCCGCCAGGGCGGCAAAGGAAAAATATATGTTCCTGCCATGTTGGGCTACGGCGGAAATGCCCAGGGCGATAAATTGCCCGCCTATAGCGACCTGATTTTTGATGTAGAAGTAGTGGCAGTGAAGCCACCTGCAGCCCCTGAAACAATGCCATCTCCGTCTCCTGCACATCATTAATGCTAACGGATTCTAGCTTCGGAATTGTTATGAACCTGCAACTGTAATGCAATTTTTGGCGTATGCTTCTTATGAAAAATATTGGTAATGAATCGGTTGAAACTTATTTTTGAAAAAAGGATAGGATTCTCAGCTGCTTACGCTTCACACTAAAAACGCAAATCCTAAACCGTGTATAGACTCCGAAACTATCTGCTCAGTCATCAGGTTGCACCTAAATGGATGGTGTTCCTGTTCGACACTTTTATAGGCGCTTGTAGTGTTGTTATCGCCATTACACTTAGGTTCAGTTTCGATACCCATGTTCTGTTTTCCGAAAGAGTGCTTAATGACCTGATTCTGGTAGTTACTACTAACTCGCTGTTCTTTTTTGTTTTTAAAACCTACCAGGGTATCATTCGATTTTCGGGTTTTGCCGAAGCAGTAAGAACAACGACAGCACTTTTTGGCTCCTTCCTGCTGCTTTCGTTGGTAAATATTGGGATGACAGCATTTGGAAAAGAACCACTAATACCGGCATCAGTACTCATTATCAATTTGCTCACTGGTTCGTTTTTCATTGTTGGCTATCGCTTATTGGTAAAAACCCTTTACCGCAGTAGCCTCAACAAAGGACAACTGAGAAATGTGCTGATTTACGGCGGGGAACTGAATGGTTCGCAACTGAAGACCACCATCGAACAATCAAGCGGACAACGATACCGGGTCATTGCCTTCATCGACGACGATGAGACATACATCGGAAAAACTATTGACAACGTCAGAATTTTCAGTTTCGACCAGGTGAAGCCAATGATTGAAAGCTGGGAGGTGGGTCTTATGCTGTTTGCAAAACCTGATTTGGATAACTCACTCAAAAATTCAATTGTTGACTTCTGCCTGGAAAATGATATCCAGGTTCGTGACATTCCGCCCATTGACCAATGGATTAAAGGCCAGCTATACATTTCTCAATTGAAAGAAATCAAGATTGAAGAGTTGCTTGGCAGGCCCCCCATTCGCTTGCAGAATCAACAAGTGCATGATTTGATTTCTTCAAAACGAATATTAATTACCGGTGCAGCAGGTAGCATAGGAAGCGAACTGGCAAGGCAGGTTGCCGGTTTTGGTCCTGCATTCCTCATTCTATGCGACCAGAACGAAACAGGGTTGTACGATTTGGAATACGAGTTGAACAACAGCTTCCCTGCATTCGACAACCTTGCCACCTACATTGGGGATGTTCGTGATGAAAGCTCCATGGAAAGCCTGTTCAAAAAATTTAGACCAGAAGTCGTCTTCCATGCTGCGGCATACAAACATGTGCCCATCATGGAATATCATCCTTCTGAATCAATTCGCAACAATGTGCAGGGAACAAAGGTGTTGGCCGACCTTTCCATTGAATATGGTGTTGAGCGATTCCTATTCGTTTCTACCGATAAAGCCATTAATCCAACCAATGTAATGGGAGCCAGCAAGCGTATTGCTGAGATTTATGTGCAATCACTTGGCAACCGCGAAAGGAAAGTGGTGCATCTGAGCAACATCGCAGTTCCGGATACTCCGAGCAGGCAGGCAAAACCTACCACCAAATTCATTACCACTAGGTTTGGCAATGTGCTGGGGTCAAATGGTTCGGTTATTCCTCGTTTCAAGGACCAGATAGCAAGTGGAGGACCGGTGACGGTAACACATCCTGACATCATCCGTTATTTTATGACCATACCGGAGGCTTGTTCCTTGCTGCTGGAAGCAGTTACCATGGGCAATGGGGGAGAGGTCTTCCTATTTGATATGGGAGAGCCGATAAAGATTGTGGACCTGGCCCGAAAGATGATTAAGCTAGCAGGTTTTGTGCCGGGCAAAGACCTCGAAATAAAATTCACTGGTTTGCGCCCTGGCGAAAAACTGTATGAAGAATTGCTTAACAAGAAAGAAGAAGTTATTCCAACGCATCACAAGAAAATTCTGATTGCAAAAGTTGCCGAATATGATTTTTACGCGGTGAATAAAGCAATCGACCACCTGCTTGAAGAAGCATACCAAAGTAATGATGAAAACGTGGTACGTCAGATGAAGCGTATCGTTCCGGAATACATCAGTAATAACTCAATTTATCAATCCTTCGACGAAATCAACGAGTCGGGAGCCATTGCCTCCAACTGACAACTCGATTGCCTACTTTCGCTCAAATTGTCTGGAGGAATTCATGTTTTCTTTTTTCAGGAAAAGTGCCGGCCAAATTAAACCGGCATTCGAGTTTATTGGTGCTGATATGCACAACCACCTGCTTCCCGGAATTGATGATGGCAGTCCCAATGTCAACGAGTCGTTGCGCTTGATGGAAGGCATGATGCAATTGGGTTACAGCAGTTTTTACTGTACGCCTCATGTACTTGGCGAAGTTCATCCCAACACACCACAGACAATAGGAAGTGCCTTTACTTCATTAAAAGGGGCAGTATCAGAAAAGGGATGGGATGTAACCATGGGATTTGCTGCTGAATACATGATGGATTATGATTTGGCGGACAAAATAAATAACGGTGAAATTGTTTCGTTGCCGCATAAGTATGTTCTCGTTGAAATGAGTTATGCTATTGAATCTCCCAATATCAAAGAGATAATTTTTCAATTGCAAACCAAAGGCTACAAACCGATATTAGCACATCCGGAAAGATACCCTTATTACTATTCAAGGTTTGATGAGTATGAAAC
>JBBIOQ010000174.1:0-4964 GCA_037443285.1 Sphingobacteriales bacterium
CATGATTGTCTGAGCCATGTTTCATTAAATGTTATCCTGCATACCCCTCCAGATAGTTTTGCTCCTGCGTGGACTTCCTGGTTCAGCAGCATCGCACTCACCCTCACACACATGGGAGTAACGGTGAAGCAGGTGTGGGAAGATTGGCCCGATGACTATATGGCTGGTGCAGATCTGATAGTCAGCAATATACACCAGGCATATATTGAACGGGTGCCATGGCAACGAATGAAAAATGTAAGGAAAATGGGATCCATCATCGCCTGTTACACCCAATTCGAATCCGTCAGCCAAGAATTGTTCGAAAGCAGAAGTTTAGACCTTAGGGAACGTGGCGTTGACGTGCTTATTAGTGCAGCCAGCCAGAATTTTATTGATAAGGCCCCACAAAGCAGTTGGTCCAGTTCCATTGCAGGATTGCCCTTTGTTTCTTTGGAATTCGGCGCCAATCCCCTGAGACACAGACCGGCACCTTTTGTTCAACCTAATTATGATTATGTATTTCTTGGCTCAGCCAATTATGAAAAAGGACAACGGTATCATGATTATCTGTATTCTCTAATTAAAAAGTATAGCGGCACCATTGCAGGCCAGGGATGGCCATGGAATACCTACAGCCTGTCATTTGAACGTGATAGATGGATGTACGCACAGGCAAAGGTTGGAGTCAACCTACATTTGCAAAGTCAGTGCGATGAACCCAATGAATTGAATGAAAGGACTTACATTCTTTTTGCTTGTGGTATCCCGCAACTACTGGATCAGCCTGCATTACTACAGCATAATTTTCCAGAATACCCATGGCAGGCATCAAATCCTGATGAATACTTGAAGAAAATGGAGATTATGCTTAATAATCCATCAATTTGTGAAACGGTTGCTGCGTCCTTTATGGAAAAAACCATTATTGAGCATAATACTTTTTCACGGTGTCTGCAATTTCTGAAAGCACTAGAGCTATCTAGTTAGGTTTTTATTATTTCATGCTGTTAGTGGCATACGTCTCATATAAAATCGAAGTAATTATGGCTTCAAACCATAGAGCCTGTAAGATATGTATGGCTGATGTTTTTCAATTGTTGATTTTCCTCAACCCATTGTAGAGAAATGTAACAGTGGTCAATGAGTTTCTTCAAAAAATCACATTTCTATTTTCTTTTAAAGTATTTATGTGAGACGATTTTGTTTTCGTAAACAACATTGCATCCTGAACAGCAAATGGCTCAAATTATAGTGAACCTCCACAATTCAAATTCTCTCAATAAGCGCTTACCATCGTTGGATGGGTGGAGAGCAGTTTCAATAATGCTGGTCATTTTAGGCCATTTGGTAAATGGAATTCAATTAAAGGGTGTTAATCCACTTCCTGGCTGGACAGAATACTTGCCCCCAGATAGACTGGCAGGAGATGGGGTGAATGCTTTTTTTGTAATAAGCGGGTTCATTATCACCACACTGCTACTTCAGGAAAAAGAAAGGCAACAGGTAAGCCTCAAACATTTTTATATCAAGAGGGCATTAAGAATTATTCCGGTTTTCTACCTATATATCATAACAATTATTGTATTAAATGCTTTTCAACATTGGAATATAGGCTTTGCTGAGTTTCTCCAGAATTTCCTTTTTCTGAACAATTTTGCCATTTGGGGAAACTCCATAATAATTTTTCACGCCTGGTCATTATCCATTGAAGAACAGTTTTACCTAACATGGCCCTGGTTGATCAAATACAGTAATGAGTTCTTAATAATAGCCTTGGTTTGTTGCTTCGCTATTGTTTCGGCCTGGATTTGTAGATATTTGCTTTATTACAGAGTTGGGCACGACTTGTTTGACTCACACCATAAGGCCGGCTTCATAGCAAACAACATTTTAAGCAATTTCGTTGTGTACATTGATGCATTGATGACCGGGAGCCTCTTTGCTTTGTTATATGCAAAATCGGTACTTTCTAAATTCTTTGCCGGACTATTGCGCCCGCATATAATGCTTTTAGTAACTGCAGTTATATACCTGATTGTTGACCAGTTGTCACAAGCGCATAATATTGACGCTTTCACTGTACCATTCACACGCACCATCAAATGCATTGCCTTTGGTTATTGGATGTTGCACACCATTTATAAAACTTCATGGCTATCTGCCTTTCTAAACAGCCGTCTAATGGTAATGATTGGTTTTTGGTCGTATGGTTTGTATTTATGGCAACAACTCTTTCTTGTTCCAATGATATACAAAAATGAACAGGGTACGAAGACTATTAACGACTCTTTTTACAACCAATACCCATGGAACATAGCGTTGCTTTTTATGACTGCCATCGCATGCTATTATTTTTTTGAGAAGCCCATATTGAACTGGCGAACAAAGCTGCTTCGGCAATAGTTCGTTTGTACACAGGTACTATCTGTAACTAAGATCGGGCGCTATAGGAATGTCTATTTTTTATAAAAATGGGATGTTTTGGGCAACGAACTGTTCGCCAGCCTTGACCAGCATCGTGGATTCGTCTGTTTTACGCCAGGCATTGATACAGCTCCTCCTACAGGGTTTGTGTATTCGGTGAATAACTTAAGCAGTAATTCATGAATAAAGTAATACTTGGTACTGCCTTTAATTATGATTACAAACAGATAGAGCTTTTCTTAGGATCGCTAGCCAGAGTCTTTAACGGCAAAGTGGTATTATTCACAAACCGCAAAATCAAAATACCAATCAAAGGCATTGAGGTGGAATTTGTATTCTGGAATCCAGAAAGGCAATCAGCCTTGCCAGTAGCCTTTAACGATGTAATTAATTATCGTCACTACTTATACCTTGATTTCTTGCGAAGAAACTCGTCAATAGATGCAGTAATGCTTTCTGATGTACGCGATGTTTTTTTTCAGAGTGATCCTTTTGAGATGCTTGATGAAAAAATTACTGTAGCAGTAGAAGACATGACAATTGAAGGATGTGCTATAAATTCGAATTGGATAAGGACAATTTTTGGTCAAGATTATTTTGACAGTGTAGCTAAGCGCAAAATTATTTGTGCGGGAACCACCATTGGAAATTACGAATCCATATTAGCTTACGAAGAAGAGATGATTGTTTTATTGGAAAAATGGCATAATGGCTTAGATAGTGGTGAAAGCAACATGGTCATTGATCAGGCTATTCACAATTATTGGTGTTTGCAGCACAAAGACTCCATCATTTATTCAAACAACGAAACAGGTTCAATACTCACGATGGGCCATACCCAAAACTTCAGGTTCAATCGAGAAGGAAATTTGATAAACAGTCAAGGTGAGCCCTATTCTGTAATTCATCAGTTTGACAGAGTTAATTGGGTAGAAAATATTTTCAATCAGAAGATGAATATTCAAGCCCAAAAAGAAAGGAAAACAAATATTGTGCGAAAGATGGTAAACTATTTGAAAGGATAATCATTGAAAAAATGATTTATAGTTTGATTCATTATCGTGTTTCATAAAGATATCCAGTGAAGAAATTTATTGAAACAATATTGGTTTGGATAAAGTTTTGCCAGCTCTTACTCAAAGGGGTTTCGTTTACAACTGCAAAGGAATTTGCACATTGGTTGGGAGGAGGAAATGTCCAACTTGTTCGAAAATTCAAAATTGCAAACCGTACAATAAGTTACCTTCCTTTACATGTTGCATTGCCGCTTGCTGTATTACAATTTTCGAATCAAAGTCTTCCTTTACTTGAAGAAATATTCACCAAATACAAAGCCACCTCATGTAACAACAAAGTGGTTCTCTCAAAAAGGATTTTTGAGCAGGAAATACAATGTCAAATTTGCAGTTGGCCCTCATTCACAGTTTTTTTGGAATTAATGCAGGAAGAGATTTATGGATTCGCTTTAAACGAAAAGTGCATTGTATTAGATGTAGGCATGAACGTTGGCATTGCTGCTTTGTATTTTGCAGCTCATCCTAATGTTGACAAAGTGTATGGATATGAAATTGTAAAAGACAATTACCAATTAAGCCTTGAGAACTTTAAGCTCAACCCCCAACTGGAACATAAAATCATTCCTCACTTACATGGTCTGGCTTCGCAAGATGGGTTTATTGATTTAGAAGATTTTGAATCTGGAACAATTGAAGCATCCATTGTTGGGTTGAAGGTTAATGCGGAACAAAGCGTACAAACAAATGCAGTTGCGATAAAGGCAGCCGACAAGGAGTTGCATCAGATTATTTCTTCAAATGCTGGAAGATCAATTATTGTTAAACTCGATTGTGAAGGTTCAGAATATGAAATCATTGAATTGCTGTCAATTGCTGGTTTGTTAAGCCACATTAAGGGTTTTATAATCGAATGGCATAACCATGGCCCCCACCAAATTCTAAACACATTAACCAGTCATGGTTTTATGTGTTCGTATCAGAATCACAAATTCTTTCCTGATACACTTGGAATGATTTACGCCTGGCGCTAATTCATGTACATCATCTTCCTGCCATCCCCGCCCGATGCAACCATAGCTCCCTTGCTGAAGGGGCTAACGCAAGTGCACGACATAGCGAATGCAGGCATAACCGTGCATCCGCAATTGTTGCGGGAGCTGGCACCCATAGCTGCAACCCTGCAGCAGCTAAACAAAGCAGCAGAACAGCAGGGAAGGCCAATGCTGGTATTAATACTTAACGACGATGAAAATAAATATCCTTCATACGAGCACCTGTTGCTTTTACGTACCAGTCTTCGCCGTTCGTTAAAACGTAGCAATGAATATGTGATGCCATATTTGTGGGAAAGCAGGCATGAGCCATTTAGTCCTTCATCAATAAGCGAAAAACCCCTGGTGGGTTTTTGCGGTTTGGTATCAGAACACCGCAGGCAATTGATAACAGCATTTGAAAATGACAGTCGTTTCCAATGCAATTTTATTAGACGCGATGAGTTTTGGGGCGGCAAACCACACGACCCTGAATTAATGCAGGAATTCT
>JBBIOQ010000175.1:0-661 GCA_037443285.1 Sphingobacteriales bacterium
GTTCATCAATTGGACCACCACCCGAGAAGAAAACGTGAGCCGCTTTGACGTAGAACACAGCACCGATGGCCAGCGCTTCGATAAAGCAGGAACCGTAACAGCAACATCGGTGTCTGCAGCACAGAAAAATAACTACAGCTTTGAACACCTGCAGCCTGCGGCTGGAGTTAATTATTATCGTTTGAAAATGATTGACAAAGATGGCAGGTACACCTATAGTCCCGTGATGCAAATTCAATGGAACCATCAGCCAACCATTCAATTGAGCCCCAATCCTTCATCCAATGGTTTCATGCTGAAAGGCCTTCCAGGAAATGCAACCGTGCAGGTGATAGATGTAACAGGAAAATCAATGACCACCTTCCATGCTACGAACAATTCCATGAATCCGCTGAGGCTTCAGGCAGGTATGTACCACGTAAAAGTGACACTGGCAAATGGCACTTCCACTATTCTTTCCTATGTGCAGCTATAAGAAGCATTTACAAAAAAGAGATTCCCCACACGGAGTATCTCTTTTTTATTGGAATTAATTCAGGTAAGCTTTTTTGCGTTGTTACAGCAACGCCTTCACCACTTCAATTACTTTCTCCAGGTTGCTGGCATCCTGTCCGCCGGCAGTTGCAAGATTTTTCTGACCGCCGCCTCCGCCTTTGATGAT
>JBBIOQ010000175.1:671-4914 GCA_037443285.1 Sphingobacteriales bacterium
GTGCGATGTGTTGCTTGATTATGGCCCCTGCATCAAGGCTATTGGCAGCAACCACATTGTCTGCAATGCTCACCGCCACAAAAGGCTTGCCATCAATATTGGCACACAACACCACCACATAGTCTTTGAGGTGGTTCTTTAAATCAAAACATAGTTTCTTGAGTGCATCGGCATTGCTCACGTCCACTACATCGCCAATAAAATTCAGCTGGTTGATGATTTCATCTTTCTGCAGTAGTTCATTGCGAATGGCAACTAACTGCCTTGCCTCCAAATGCTCAATGTGTTTTTTCAATTGCGCATTTTCTGTAATCAGTTTGTCAATAGCCTTGAGAGGTTCTTTGGCTTTGAGCATGCTGCCAATTTCCTTCATATTTTCAAGGCTTTCAGAAAGATACCTGTATGCCACGGGCCCGGTGTAAGCTTCTATGCGACGAACGCCGGCAGCCACAGCCGATTCGCCGGCCAGTGCAAATAAACCAATCATGCCGGTATGCATTACATGCGTGCCACCACATAGTTCCACAGAATAATCGGGGTCAATGGTTACCACCCGCACCACATCGCCATACTTTTCGCCAAACAATGCCATAGCGCCCAAAGCCAACGCTTCTTCTTTTGGCATGCTGCGTATCACAACGGGTATGTTGGCACGGATTTTATCGTTCACCATTTTCTCTACCGCCCTTATTTCCTCATCGGTCATTTTGGCGAAATGAGAGAAGTCGAAACGCAGGTGCCCGGCATTTACCAGCGAACCCTTTTGCGCCACATG
Source organism: Sphingobacteriales bacterium (assembly GCA_037443285.1). Lineage (GTDB taxonomy): Bacteria > Bacteroidota > Bacteroidia > Chitinophagales > Chitinophagaceae > Phnomibacter. Next base: position 1,447 of record JBBIOQ010000175.1, read on the forward strand.
TGTTCCCAGCACTTTACGTAAGGCTGCATGCATGAGATGCGTAGCCGTGTGGTTGTACATGATGTTGAGGCGTGCTTCCGCATTCACCAGGGCCTGCACATCACCTTCAATATTTTCAGGAAGTTTTTCAATGAAGTGCACAATGAGGTCGTTCTCTTTTTTGGTATCCACCACCCTTATCACTTCTTCTCCAAAAATCAATTCCCCTTTATCTCCTACCTGTCCGCCGCTTTCGGCGTAGAAAGGCGTGGTAGCAAGCACCACCTGGAACTGTTCCTTGCCCTTGGCAGCCACTTTGCGGTAGCGTTGCACCCAGGTGGTTACGTTAAGATCATTGTAGCCCACAAATCCTTCGCCACTGCTTTCGTTTACCGGAACCCAATCGCCTGCATCAATGGCGGTGGCGGCACGGCTGCGATCTTTCTGTTGCTTCATAGCTGCGTCAAAGCCTGCCTCGTCAACACTGAAATTATTTTCTGCAGCTATGAGTTTGGTTAGGTCGAGTGGAAAGCCATACGTGTCGTACAGTTCAAATGCTTTGTCGCCGGCAATGATTTCCTTGCTGTCTGTCATGAGTTCATCCATCCGCCGCAATCCCTTGTCGAGTGTAGCGAGGAAAGCATGTTCTTCTTCCAGCACCACCTTGCCTACAAAATCAACCTGGTGCTGCAATTCGGGAAATACATTTTCAAATTGTTTTGCCAGCACAGGAACAAGCTTGTGCAACAGTGGCTGCTTGTACTGGAGGTAAGAAAAATAATAACGCACTGCCCTGCGAAGAATACGGCGGATAACATAACCGGCACCTGTATTGGAAGGCAGTTGCCCATCGGCAATAGTGAATGAAATAGCACGGATATGATCGGCAATAACGCGGAAAGCTATGGCCTGCTTGCTGTCGCTGAAATCATATTTCCTGCCGGTGATTTTTTCTACTTCACCAATAGTTCCTGTGAAAATATCAGTATCGTAATTACTCGTTTTTCCCTGCAACACTCGCACCAGCCTTTCGAGGCCCATGCCCGTGTCCACATGCCTTGCGGGCAGCGGTTCCAGCGAACCATCTTTCAGCCGGTTGAACTGGATGAACACATTGTTCCATATTTCAATCACCTGCGGATGGTCGGCATTTACCAGCGTTTTTCCATTCACCAGTTTTCTTTCTTCATCGGGCCGGCAGTCCACATGAATTTCTGTGCAGGGTCCGCAAGGTCCGGTGTCACCCATTTCCCAGAAATTATCCTTCTTGTTGCCCAGCAGAATGCGTTCTTCACTCACCCACTTCTTCCATTCGCTCAATGCTTCTTCGTCTTTCGGTAAGCCCTCTTTTGCATCGCCTTCAAAAATGGAAACATACATGCGGTCCTTATCAATGCGGTACACACTGGTGAGCAATTCCCAACTCCAGGCAATGGCTTCTGCCTTGAAGTAATCTCCAAAGCTCCAGTTGCCCAGCATTTCAAACATAGTATGGTGGTAAGTGTCAACACCCACTTCTTCCAGGTCGTTGTGTTTGCCGCTTACCCGCAGGCATTTCTGTGTATCGCCAATACGTGGAGCCGAGGGTTGGCGATTGCCTAAGAAAAAATCCTTGAACTGGTTCATGCCGGCATTGGTGAACAGCAGTGTAGGGTCGTTCTTCACCACAATGGGTGCACTGGGTACAATGGTATGTTGCTTGCTGGCAAAGAAGTCTAAGAATTGCTGGCGTATCTGTGCGGCGGTCATCATGGTATGTTCCATTATTTTAAAATATTGCCGGCGGCGTAAAAAGTCAGTAAACTACACAAAGCGAACAACTATTTTTGACACCCCTGCGGCAAGGGGTGCAAAAGTAAAGATTAGAGCGGGAGCATACTTCAACTCATTCGTAGCTGCACCCCACAATGTTGGGCTTCATTCCATCACGATTGTTAGCGGTAAGTGAAAAAGGTAAAGTACTTCTACAATACGCATACACTCCGGTACGAAAAACTGGTGACGCCGCTGCGGGTAAAATTGCTGCGGGTATTTGGCTTTATTGCCGCGGCACTCACTACCTCTTTTGTAATTGTGATGATTGGCCAGCGCTATTTTCCCAGCGCCAACGAACGCCTGCTGCAGCAGGAAAATGCCAACCTCCGCTACAGCTACAACATCCTGGAAAAACAGGTGGACGACCTGGAACAGCGGCTGGTGAGCCTTGAGAAACGCGACAACAATGTGTACCGCAGCATTTTTGAAGCCAACCCGGTGCCCGACAGTGCCCGTGCCAAAGTGCTGGACGAACTGGCCGAGTTGAAAAAGGTGACATCCATGACGCAGGATGAACTGGTGAACAGCATTGCCACATCACTGCAAAACATCAGTAACCGCATGAAGTTTCAGCAGGCATCCTACGGCACCATTGAAAACATGGTCAACCGCAAGGAAGACCTGCTGCGGGCCATCCCGGCTATACAGCCGGTGAGCAATAAAGACCTTGAACGCATTGCCAGCGGCTTCGGCTACCGCATCGACCCCATTTACAAAGTGCCTAAAATGCATGCCGGCCTCGACTTCACGGCACCCACGGGCACCCCCATTTACGCCACCGCCGACGGACGCATAGAAGAATCGGGCATGAGTGCCGGAGGCTATGGCAACCACGTTATTATTGACCACGGCTACGGCTACGAAACACTCTATGGCCACATGGTTCGTGTAAAAGCCCGTGTGGGCCAATTGGTAAAACGCGGCGAAGTAATTGGATGGGTGGGCAGCACCGGCAAAAGTACCGGCCCGCACTGCCATTATGAAGTAATAAAGAATGGCGCTAAAATTGACCCCATTTATTTCTTCTACAACGACCTGTCACCTGAACAATACGAACGCCTGCTGAAACTGGCAGCTACCCGCAACCAAAGCTTTGACTAATACCCGCCCTATGCAATTGCAGGAGATGCTGCTGGCTGAACATTCCAAAGCACAAACAAATTATGTGATTGCCTGGGTGGGACATTCACAGAAACGATTCGATGAACTGGTGGCCCTGTTTACCGGAACGGACAAACTGCTGGCGCAAAGAGCGGGCTGGCCGCTAAGCTATATTGCCAATGAGCATCCCGAACTGGTGAAAAAACATCTGAAAAAAATCATTGCCAACCTTCACCGCCCCGGCCTTCATAATGCCATCAAAAGAAACACGGTGCGTTTTCTGCAGAACATGGAAATACCCGAAGCGCTGCAGGGTGAAGTGATGGACCTCTGTTTTGGTTACATTGAAGACATAAAAGAGAAAGGCGCCATCAAGGCATTTTCGCTCACCATCCTTTACAACCTGAGCAGGCAGTACCCCGAAATTCTCCAGGAAATAAAAGCCGTCATCGAATCGCGGATGGATTTGGAAACACCTGCATTTAAAGCAAGGGCGAGGATGTTTTTAAAATGAAATTTTCGGCAAAATCTGTGCTCCGGTGGTGCTTTTGCGCACCTTGGCATAGCAAACCG
>JBBIOQ010000176.1:0-4911 GCA_037443285.1 Sphingobacteriales bacterium
AAAGCAAATGAGCCGGGGCGGTGGTATTGTTACGTTTGAAATAAAGGGAGGCCTTGAGGCAGGCGTAAGGTTTATGAACAGCCTTGAAATGCTGACACTCACCAGCAACCTCGGCGATACACGCAGCATTGCCTCTAACCCCGCAAGCACCACACACAGCAAACTGACCGATGCTGAAAAAGCTGTGGTAGGAATCACAAACGGCTCCATCCGCATCAGTGTTGGGCTTGAGCATATTGATGATATTATTGCGGATATCATGCAGGCACTCGACAAAGCATGATGCCTCAGATTGTCCCTTGCTGACAATTATCATATCATTTGCACCAGAGCTAGTTAAATTTGCATTGTTGAAGAAGTTGCTCATCATATTATTATTGGCCGTCTACGGCTTGTCGGTGAGCGGCATGCAGCTAAATATTCATTTCTGCTGCGGCAACCTCGACAACATCAGCCTTGAATATCAATCGGAAAAGGATTGCACGCATGGCTCCAAAATGAAGATGGCCGGCTGTTGCCAAGATGAGCAGGTCACCCTAAGCATTAGCGACGACCAACTTGCATCGGGTACCAGCACCCTTCCCGAAGTTTTTGTGCAGCCTGCTTTATTGCCGCATCATGAATGGCTCGAAATTGTACCTGAGCCTGTCAACTGCAACCCCAATACATACTCAAAAGGTTCTCCTCCCCTCGCCGGCAACACGCCGTTGCACATTCTGCACTGCGTTTACAGGAATTGATTGACTGAAACATTTCCAAGGAGGTGAAGCCGCCAAATGGCTTTGCCTGTCATTTATTTCATCATTCAATTTCTTTTTATGAAAAATATTCTTCTAGTTTTTTTATTCATCCTAGGGCTGTTCACTAACAGCATCGCACAATCTGCATCATCAGCCGACAGCAGTGCTACATTTAAAGTACATGGTCTCTGTACGATATGCAAAGACCGGATAGAAACTGCCGCCAAAGGAAAAGGCGTGATCAATGTAAACTGGGATGTGGACACGAAACAGTTCACTGTTGTTTACAACGGAAAAAGTGCCAACCTCGACAAAATAAAGAACCGCATTGTTGCCGCCGGCCACGACCTTGATGACCACAAAGCAAATGATGCAGTGTACCAGGCACTTCCCTCCTGCTGTCATTACCGTGAAAAAGAAAATGAAACACTGCATGCAACAAATGCCAATGTGAAACTGCTACAAGGCGTGGTGCTGGAAGAGGATGCGAAAGGACAGTTTTTGCCACTCACAGGTGCATCTGTGGTTTGGATGCTGGCGCAAAAAGGAACCACCACTAACACACAAGGTGTCTTCTCCATTCCGGAATCAAACAACAATGAAGACAGGTTGGTAGTTAGTTACACAGGCTACAGAAACGATACACTTTCCATCAGCGCCAACCAGGCCTTGATGGTAGTGCTGGCGAAGAATGGAACGCTGCAGGAAGTGAAAGTAACTGCAAGACAACGGTCGCTGTACATCTCCACCACCAACGCATTGCGTACGCAAGTGATGACAGAAAAAGAATTGTTCAAAGCAGCCTGCTGCAACCTGAGCGAAAGTTTTGAAACCAACCCATCGGTTGATGTTTCGTTCAATGATGCCGTTACAGGAAGCAAACAAATTCAGTTGCTTGGATTGAGTGGCATTTACACGCAGCTCACGGTTGAAAACATGCCCGGGCCTCGTGGTCTGGCAACTCCCATGGGGCTCAACTATATTCCCGGCACATGGGTTGAAAGCATTCAGCTCACCAAAGGAACAGGCTCTGTTGCCAACGGTTTTGAAAGCATTGCAGGGCAGATAAATGTAGAAATGAAGAAGCCTGAAACTGCTGAAAAAGTGTACGCCAATTTGTATGTAAACAGCCTGGGCAAAACAGATGTCAACCTAAATCTTGCACAAAAAGTGGGCAAGAAATGGAGCACAGCATTGTTGCTCCACAACGATTGGCTGGGCAACAAAATGGATTACAACAAAGATGGTTTTCGCGATTTGCCCACAGGCAATTTGTTTACTGCTGTCAATCGTTGGAAATACGAAGGCACTAATGGTTTGATGTCGCAATTTGGTGTGAAATTGCTCACTGAAGACAAGACAGGTGGTCAAATGAATTTTGACCCGGCAAAAGATAAGGGAACCACAAATGCCTATGGACTTGGCTTCAAAACCAACCGCTATGAAGGCTTTGCAAAAATCGGCTATGTATTTCCCGAAAAAAATACCAGAGTATTGGTTTGCAACTGTCGGCTTTTCATCATCAGCAGGATGCTTACTATGGCACGATCCCTTACAATTCATTGCAAAACAGTTTTTACAGCAATCTTATTTACCAATCCATCATCGGCAACACAGCTCATAAGTTCAGAACCGGCCTAAGTTTCATGAATGATAATTATGATGAAAAACTCAAACAATCATCCTACTTAAGAACCGAAACGGCACCCGGTGCTTTCTTTGAATACACCTATGACTACCTCACCAAACTCAGTGTGGTTGCGGGCATCCGGGCAGACCACAACAATATGTATGGATGGTTTGCCACCCCGCGTTTGCACATTCGCTACACACCCACCACAAAAACCACTATCCGCCTGAGTGCAGGCCGCGGACAACGCACCGCCAACATTATTGCCGAAAACACAAGTGTGCTGGTAAGTTCAAGAATGTTTGAAGTGCTGAATGCAGAAGCAGGCAAAGCATACGGACTCAACCCCGAAGTGGCATGGAACAAAGGCCTCAGCTTTGATCAGAAAATGAAAATGTTCAGCCGCGATGCATCATTTGCAGTTGACTTTTTCAGAAATGATTTTAAGCAACAGGTAGTGGTGGATTTGGAAGACCCACGCAAGGTGAGTTTCTACAATCTCAACGGCAAATCGTATTCCAACAGTTTGCAGGTGGAGTTGAATGCATCGCCATGGTACAAATTTGATGTGCGCCTTGCATACCGGATGTTTGATGTGAAAAATACCATCGATGGTCAGTTACTGCAGCGCCAGTTGGTTTCCAAACATCGTGGCTTTGCCAACTTGGCTTATGAAACAAGCGGTTGGAAGTTTGATTTTACCATTAACTACAACAGCAAAAAACGCATTCCTACTACCGCATCTAATCCCGTTGAATACCAGATGCCGCAATGGTCGCCGGATTATGTGCTGATGAATGCGCAGGTAAGCAAAACATTGGGTAAAAAAACACCGTTTGATATTTACCTCGGAGGTGAAAACCTTGGCAACTACCTGCAAAAGGCCAGCATTGTTGCAGCGAATGATCCTTTTGGTCCTTACTTCGACGCTTCACTTGTTTGGGGTCCTGTTACAGGCCGCATGATTTATGGTGGATTAAGATTTAAGATAAAAGGGTGAGATCAAAATTGATATTAAGGGTGAGATTAAGACACAAATCATTGACATTCTAGCAAAATACTTTGAGCTAATTGCTTGCAGCTAGTAGCTAATAGCTGCAAGCCTACTCCTTTTCTGCCAACTCATTCATCAACTCTGCAATCAACGCGGTCCATCCGGTTTGGTGGTTAGCGCCAAGCCCACGACCGTTATCGCCATGAAAGTATTCATAGAATAAAACGAGGTGGTGGTTTTCCGGGCGTTCATAAAACCAATTGTATTCACCGTGAAGTCTTCTATGATACTTGTTGTCGAGTTCAAAAAGGCTCACTACTCTTTTTATTAATTCACGTGCAATTTCCAGCAAGTTCATTTCAACACCCGACCCTTTTGGAAATTCCATTTTCAGGCTGTCGCCGTAGAACTCGCCGTATTTTTTTACCGATTCTATGAGGAGGTAATTGATTGGCAACCATACGGGGCCACGCCAATTACTGTTGCCGCCAAAAAAATCCGAGGTGGAATCACCGGGATCATATTGGATAGAATAGTTGGTTCCATCAATGTCCACTGAATATGGCTTCTTCTCATGATATTTCGACAAGGCCCTGATACCACCATCCGATAAAAACTCAGCTTCATTTATCATCCGCTCCAACAGCCATTGCAGTCGCTCTTTGGCAATCAGCGACATCAGCAATTTTTCATCCTCCAACTTTTCTTCGTTGGGCCAGTATTTGTTGTTTGCCTTGTGGTATTTTTCGAACCAGTTGGTGCGTCGTACGAAATCTGGCAACTTGTTCAGCATCCTCCTGTCGATAACCGATACTGCAAACAAGGAAGTGAGCCCAACAACAGATTGAATGCGCATCAGCAAAGGCGGTGAACCTGGCCTGCAAAGCGCATCGTAGAAAAATTTGTCGTCGGGGCACCATAGGCCCAACTCATTCAAAGCTTCGGCAATTAATACAAAGTGTTCAAAAAACTTGGTACAGCTATCTTCAAACGAACGATCGTGAGCAGCAATCTCCAGCGCAATGTCCATCATGTTCAGCGCATACATACCCATCCAACTTGTACCATCGGCCTGATCGAGTTTGTGGTCCGGACTCAGTTGTATGCTGCGGTTAAAAACACCTATGTTGTCGAGGCCAAGAAATCCACCTTCAAAAATGTTGTTGCCGTTGGTGTCCTTTCTATTAATCCACCATGTGAAATTGATGAGCAGTTTTTGGAAAATTCTTTTCAGGAAATCAACATCCCCTTTGCCGGATTGCAGCTTTTCAATTTTGTACACCTGCAGTGCTGCAAATGCATGCACCGGCGGGTTTACATCACTAAAATTCCATTCATAAGCAGGCAACTGACCATCGGGTTTCATGTACCATTCACGCATCACCAAAATGAGTTGGTGCTTTGCAAATGTGGCATCGATCATGGCCATGGCAATGCAATGAAACGCAAGGTCCCATGCGGCATACCAGGGATACTCCCACTTGTCGGGCATCAGAATGATATCCTGGTTTTTCAGGTGCATCCATTGGTGGTTGCGGCCTGTTTTT
>JBBIOQ010000177.1:0-4855 GCA_037443285.1 Sphingobacteriales bacterium
GGAAAGTTGCTGTAGGGGGAGGATTCGAACCTCCACGGAGAAGTTAGCCGCTGTGCATCGTGTGTCGGAAAGCTATTCCGGCCGAATGGTGGTCAACCCCAGTCGGTTCCGCTGCAGACGGAATCGGCGTTACGCAGTGTTTGTCCTTTGCTCTCCACCCCCGAGACAAGAGGGTATGTCTGCCAAAAGTTTCATCACCCCACATTTTAGGTTTTGGGTTTGGGATTTGTGATTTGTGATTCAACGGAATTGCAGGCGAATAAAACCCCCTCCAACCAGAAATCAACAACCACCAACCCAAAACAAAGAACTACAAAGAAGCTGTAGGAGAAGGATTCGAACCTCCACGGGGCAGTTAGCAACAACACAAAGAATAAGTGGTCAACCCTGGTCGGGCCAGTGTTGCAGTTGGCAGTTACCTGCTAGCTACAAAACCAGTTCGGCTCTATGTTGTGTTTATTCTGAGCTCCCCATCCGCGAGACAAGCGGACATGTCTGCCAGATTTCAACACCCTACAGTGTATTTTTCTGAAACATCTTTAGAATATTTCAAAAAAGAAAGAACTATTGTTGATTGAATTTCAAACCTTACTTTTATATCCTTCACTCACGCCGTTCAATCATTTGCAGTGCAATATTAAAAGAAGCCACCATTTCATTCCAAATATTCCAACGATTTTTTAGAAAGTTTTGACAATTTCTAACGTTACATTAAAAAGCATTGACAATTTCAAACAGACTTTTATAAAATGGCAGGAAAACTGAATCTCGACAAACTTGACTACCAGATTATCCAGCATATGATGGAGAACGCTGAAATTTCGTATGCCGACCTTGGCAAGAAATTGTTTGTGAGTGGTGGCACCATTCATGTAAGAATAAAAAAGCTCCAGGAAATGGGTGTGGTGAAAGGAACCCGCCTATCTGTGGACACGCACAAACTGGGTTACGATGTAATTGCTTTCATTGGCATATATCTCGAAAAAAGTTCACTCTACGATTCGGTTGCCAAAGACTTGCGCAGAATTCCAGAAGTGGTGCGGTTGAATTATACCACGGGCAACTATTCAATGTTTGTTGAAATTGTTTGCAAGGACATCAACCAGCTGCGGTTTGTACTGCACGACCAATTGCAAAAAGTGAAAGGCATTGAGCGCACTGAAACGCTGATTTCCCTTGAAGAAAGTTTCAACCGCAATATCCAGGTTATTCAGGAAGAGGAAAGGTCGCTGATTGAGAATTGATAGCTGAACCTCCTAATGTTTTGGCACCCGGCCATCCATAAGGCTTGCTGTTCTTATTGTTCTTCCCTTCCATTGGTAGCTTCCAAACCTGCCCATCCACCCTGCAACAACAGTGTACAAAATATGCAGCGGTTGTAGCAATGGGAAAGACCAAAGCCATTTTTTCAAACCAAAGAACCCTGCAACCGGCCAAAGAAAAACCAACTCAACAATTGTTTTTGCAAGCAGGCTCAAAATCAGCGGCAATAAATACTGAGCATTGAAGAACGCCATCACCAGCAGGATTGGAAACAGCAGGTTGTAACCATACACAAGCAACAGCACAGAGTAGATGCGCCTGTCATCGTACCATGCAGCTTTGCTGGCCCAACGCATACGCTGATTGATGAATTCCTTCCACGATGGGCATGCCAGGGTGGAAACTATAGCTTCCTTGTTTTTTAACCAACATACTCCTTGTGGATGCTTTCTGAAAATCTTGTACATCAGGAGCATGTCATCGCCAGTGGGAAGGGCATCAATGCCGCTAAATCCATCCACTTCCTCAAATGCTTTTTTGCTGTAGGCTATATTGGCGCCGTTGCACATGGCATGAAATTGCCGCGAAACACTTGCGCCGGTTATGCCCTGAAGCGTAGCAAAGTCCAACGATTGAAATATGGACAAAAGTGTTGATTCAGTTTTGTAAACAACCGGTGCTGCAATGAATGCAACATCGCCCATTTGAAATCTCTGGGCCAGCATTTCAATCCAAAAAGGCTGGTGAGTGCAATCAGCATCTGTAGTTACAATCATTTGCCCTGTGGCATGGGAAATAGCCTTTTCTATTGCTCGCTTTTTATGAGAAGACCGGGCATCCATTTCCGTTAATTGCAGCACTTCGATAAATGGGTAGAGCCGAATATAGGCCTGTACTTTTTGGATCGTTTCATCCACCGATACATCATCTACCACAATCACCTGCAGCAAATCCTTTGGATAGGTTTGATGCACAATTCCGGTGAGGCAGGCATCAATATTGGCTGCTTCATTTCTGGCCGGGATGATAATGGTAACCTTGGTTTGCGGAAGAAACGCAGTTTTGTCCGGTTGAAATGCATGCAGTGTTCGCCAGCCCCATGTATACCAACCTACCAACCCAATGTAAGCAAGGGTCAGGAGCAAAGCAACAATGGAAAGGATAGTGAGCCACATGAACGCAAGATAAGTTGCAGCCACTTTGAATTGCGAAAAAGCCATGCCTCCGGTTAAAGTACCGCTATTTCTCCCCCACGGCTTTCAACCTGAAACTCACGTTGAAGGTGTTGAAATCCTTGGTCACCTTATTCACATCGCCCCGCGATGGCTCTTGTATGGAAGCAGCAGCGAACAAGGCAATTGGCTGACCTTTTTTATCTGTTACTACAAAAGGCCGTTCAAGGTGTGCCAATTCCATTTCCTTCCCTCCCTGCATGTGCAGTTCACGCAATGAAACAACTGAATGCATCGCCGGCTGCCAGTGCAATCCATCAACAGAAGTAATTAAAACAAGCGAACCAAACTGCGGCGCAAGCACTTTGCTGTTTGAATAATATTTCGCAGCTGCATAAAACCGCTTCCGCTTTTTATCGTACCACATGCATGGATCTTCACAGGCCATTTCTGCCGAAGTAAACACTTCTCCCACCTGTGTGTACGGCCCGTCCGGCTTATCACTTGTTGCCATCCAGAACGTCATATTGCCCACGTTGGGCTTACGCGATTTGTACATCATGTTATACATGCCATCTGGTCCCTGTGTCACTGTTGGATTGGTAGTTACTTCAAATGTGTTGATGTTGTTTGGCTGCATCAGCGGTTTAGCAGGCTTTTCGTAATTGCCGTTAACCAGGTCTTCTATGCTTCCTGCTTTGATCACACCAATCTTTTGTGTGCAGTTGTACTGCAGCCAGTGTTTCCAATCCTTGCTCATTTTTGATTCATCCTTAAACTTGAGCGTTGAATCAAAAGAGTTGCTGATGTAATACAGGTAGTAATTCTTTCCGAATTTTCTAATCTGTGGGTTGTGCATGGTGAAACGCTCCCACGAAGAAGGATTACCATCACCTTTCAATACTGTCTTCACAAAATGATAGGGGCCATTCAAGTTGTCCGAAACAGCATAAGCAATTTCAGAATACTTGTTCCACCCCTTGAATCCATCAAAGATGTAGTTCATCGAATCGTCGTCGAGCTTGCGCTTTCCGTGCGACCAGCGGGAATAGAACATGTGATACCGCCCATCTTCTCCCTTTATGACTGTGCTGCACCATGTATAAAAACTATCCGACGAAAAGATGCCGGAAGAGTCCACATCCTGCAGCATGGGCTTGAAATCGAGGTCGTCTTGTGCAAAGCATTTTAATGATGCGAAAAACAACAAACCAAAAACTGCCCAACGCCTGAAACAAATTGTGCCTGAGAACCTAATGAAAGACCTATTGCTTTTAATTCTAATAGTTTTTCCTGAGTACATAATGCACGCAATATTTAGCAACACAAAATTTGAAACCGGTTGACACCTCCAAGGCTGAATCAATTCCAGAACTTCTCTATCTCTTCTAAACTTCGGCCTTTGGTTTCGGGAATTTTTTTCCATGTCAACCACAAGGCGAACAAACAACAGAACGAAAACACAAAGAATGGCAGCGCCGGCCATTGATTAAGCAAAGGAAAGAACTGTCCGACCAGCCAGTTTGCAATCCACAGGCCCATGGTGGAAATGGCCACTGCCTGGCTTCGCACCTGGGTTGGGAAGATTTCTGAAATAATAACCCACACCACGGGTCCGAAGGAAAATGCAAAACAAGCAATGAAAAGAATGATGCATGACAGGAAGGGCCAGCCTTGCGCATGCCCTGTTGTGAACAATATGCCTGCTACCAGCAACGCCACTGTAGAACCCGCAATGCCCCAAAGCAATAAGGGCTTTCTTCCGCCTTTGTCCACAACAAAAACCGCAACGAAAGTGAACGCCATGTTTACAAGTCCAATGGTTACCTGTCCGCCCAATGCATCGCTGAGTTGAAAGCCCGCCCTTTCCAAAATGGACGGCCCGTAGTAAATGATGGCATTGATTCCGCTTAACTGAGAAAGCACGGCAAGCAACACACCAATAATCAATGGCCTGCGCAATGTGCCGTGCAGCAAACCTGCAGTGGAAACCGCAGCTTCTGACAGCGATGCATTGATCGGCTGCATTTCGCTAACCGCCGATTCATGCGTGCTGATGCTGCCCAACACTGCCATTGCCTTCTCTTTTTTTCCCTTCATGGCCAGCCACCGCGGGCTTTCGGGAACCAACAATACCATCAATATGAAAAGGGCTGCCGGCAACAGGCCAATGGAAAACATGCCCCGCCAGCTTTCAGTGCTGAACAGCAATTGAAATACCCCTGAAGACTGCACCTTGTCAGCATTCATCTGTATGCTGTTGTTTGAAAAATAGGCAATCAAAATGCCAATGGTTAAAGCAAGCTGGTAATAGGTAACGAGTTTACCACGCAAATGCGATGGCGCCAGTTCGGTGATATACATTGGGCAAATAACGGAAGCCACGCCAATGCCCAATCCACCAACCAACCTGAACATGA
>JBBIOQ010000178.1:0-4849 GCA_037443285.1 Sphingobacteriales bacterium
CACGGAAATAAAAAGCAAGGACATGGTAAAAGTCGTCATAGCCATGCTCAACCCCTGCGATGTTAACCCGGTACCTTGTAAATGAAAAAGTCCGAACAATAATGATACAAAAAGCACACCGCCCATTTTTCCAAAGCTTTTTACAGAAGCTACCAATACAAAGCCTCTGAACAAAAACTCTTCCAGCGTGTTACCCAAACTATACGAGATTATGTCATTAGCCAGATTGGGTTTTGAATAGGGATTCTTTACTATTTCAAATGGATAAATCAGGTAAATAACAGCCCAAATTGTTGCGATTAATATGCCCCCCAATAAAATTCCACCCAAATAGTATTTAATAAGGCTTGATTCAAATTTCAGCATGTCAAAATTCAATAGATTTCTTATGCTAAACTTATAATTCAAATAATAAGAGAACGCCAGGCTCAACAGCAAGATCGTCGAACGCATTAAAAACGGAAACAGCTTGTTTCCCGGAAAAGAATGCTGTGCAATAATATTTATTGTCCAGATGAGTATGCCAAAGGATATGAACAAAGCAAAGTCTACAATCAATGCTCTGTGAGGTGATTTTTGTATCATCCAATGAAGGGCTGTTTTAAGTTGCTGATAGCGGCTTTCGGCCTTGGCTTTGGGTGGGCTTTTAGGAGTTCATTTGATATGGAGAACTGCACTCCAATTATACACCAAATTATCAAAAGGAGCATGTCGCCCCGCCTGACGATAGTAGTTCGGGATTGCAAATTGCGAACAGCGAGAACGCTGCCGAAGGCAAGAACGATGTCCGCAACTTTCATCTTCCCTATTCTATTATTTCAATTAAGTTTCCTTCCGTGTCTAACACAATGCTTTCGTAATAGCCGTCTCCTGTTGTTCTTGGTTCACTTTCAATAATAAAATTGTCTGCTCTCAATTTTTCTGTCAGTGAGTGTACCATTTCTTTGCTACCCACCGAAATGGCAAAATGTGTCAAACCATTAGTCGAGCCCTTTTTTGCCAATATGCTCCAAAATGCCTGATCGGTGCATTAACTCAATTCTTACACTACTATTTCTGAATGAAAGAAAGTAAGATGAAAACTGTTTTGCCGGGTTGTGATATTTTTCACCACATACCATATCAAAGTACTTCACATAGAAGTCTTTTGCTTTTTCTAAATTTTTTGTCCAGATTGCTTCATGTTCAATCCTTATTGGCATAGATGATGGTCGTTAAAAATGGCATACAAAGGGTTACAAACTTGTCGATAGAAGTTCGGGATTATAGATGCCGGGCAGCAGGCAATCTTAACCAACAACAGTCCTTCAGCAAACAGTCATCCACAACACCCAAAGGCTGGTCAGCAAATTTATAAAGGTAAGTGCGGTGCGAATTTGCCCTGAAAAGCAGGAGGCATACTCATCCCTTTTTTAAAGTGAAGCCTTAAAGTAATGGGAATACACGCCAACCTAAGAATTGCAGCCTAACGGTTAACAACATTGACAGTTTCTGCCCCAGCCCAGTTTCCGCCATAGCAGGACACTGCGTTTCTAGGCACAGCGCATGTATCAATATTGATAAACATTTTCATCGCGTCTTGTCAGCTATATTGCGAGAAACAGTTGGGGCAGAAATTTAAAGTTCATCACCAGAAACTATTTTATCTTTTGTTCGATATTCAACAGAAGTACACTACTGCCAGTCCTAGTGAAATCAGCGGACATTCATATTGAAAAGACAAAAGCCGTAACAAAAAAAAGATGCAAAATGAAATTTTTAAATAAGGAATTATTGATAATGACGACCGCATTTACCCTACTAACAAGCTTCATTCAAACAAGACCTAAAATTCTAATCATTGGTGATTCCATTTCGATAGGATACACTCCGTTTGTAAAGGAGGCTCTGGCAAACAAGGCAGATGTTTTCCATAATCCCGGAAATGCGGAACATACCGGAACAGGGTTGGAAAAAATAAAGGAGTGGATTGGTGATGGGAATTGGGATATTATTCAATTCAACTGGGGATTATGGGATTTATGTTACCGCAGCCCTGATTCTAAAGAGCAGGGAAACAGGGATAAGATAAATGGAAAACTCACTTTTACGATCGAGGAATATGCTTCCCATCTAGATTCACTTGTAACATTTCTGCAAAAGAATACCAAAGCAAAATTGATTTTTGTAACCACCACATATGTTCCTGCCAATGAACCTGGCAGGTTTGAAAATGATGCAATCAGATATAATGAAGCTGCAAAAACAATAATGCAAAAACATTCGGTGATGGTCAATGACATCTATGCAACCTCCATTCCCATTCATCAACAATTCGGATTGGCATCAGATAATGTGCACTATATAAACGAAGGATATGAAAAATTAAGCGAGTTGGTTACAAAAGTGCTCTCAACAGCAATCGATTCTTTAAAAAGCAAATAGTAACACCTGCAAATGCTCTCCTGCTCTAATCCTTGCAGTTTGCAATCCGTATTAGATCCAAAACTTTGGGCTAAACACGTTCCCCAAATTCGGCTATACATTTAAACGCTTAAATTAACTGCCTATGAAAGCAATGACCATTTTATACCTATCAGTGGTTGCCCTCCTTGCTGCAGCGCCACTGGCCGCACAGAACAATTATCATTACCAAACCGATTTCAGCAAGGAAGAACTGGCAGCCAGAAGAATTAGCATCTTTAATGCCATTGGCAACAAGGCCATTGCTGTGATGCAGGGCGCTGCGGGCATTCCCGGTTTCAGCGTTTTCAGGCAGTCCAATAATTTTTACTACCTCACCGGCATAGAAACCCCACATGCTTACCTGCTGCTCAACGGGCGCAACAAAACATCCGCCCTTTACCTGCCGCATCGGGATGAAGGCACTGAAAAAAACGAGGGTACCGTATTGTCGGCAGAGGATGGTGAACTGGTAAAACAACTCACCGGCATTGAACAGGTGAAGGGCATTGAATTTTTGTCAACCGACCTGGTGGGAACCGGTTTGATTAGGCCACCTGCACCCAAACTGTACACCGAATTTAGCCCCGCCGAAACAGGCAACGACAGTCGCGATGAAATACTGGCAGGCCAGGCAAGGGCAGCTGCCGATCCCTGGGATGCACCTTCCACCCGCGAGGGCGCATTCATGCAGAAGATCAGGGAACGCTTTCCACAGTTTGAAATCTGTGACCTGACGCCGATACTGGATACCATGCGGCTGATCAAAAGCCCGGCGGAGATTGCTGTAATCAGGAAAGCCACTCAAATAGCCGGACTAGGCCTGATGGAAGCCATGCGCTCCACTCAGCCAGGCATTTTTGAATACCAGCTTGATGCGGCAGCCAAATATGTTTTTTACCTGCACGGCTCCCGTGGCGATGCTTACCCGTCCATCATAGGCGGCGGCACCAATGCATATATGGGCCATTATTTCTATAAGTCGGACCAGTTGAAGGATGGCGACCTGGTGCTGATGGATTATGCCCCCGACTACCGCTACTACTCCAGCGATGTAACCCGCATCTGGCCCGTAAACGGCAGGTTTGATCCAGCGCAAAAAGAGTTGTACAATTTTATTGTGGCCTATCGAGATGCGCTGTTTCGCTACATTAAACCTGGCGTCACCTCTGACGAAGTGTTGGACAAAGCTGCTGCCGATATGCAGCAATACCTGGCAGGCAAAACCTTTGTAAAGCCCGCATACCTGAAAGCGGTGCAGGATGGCCTCAAATTCAGAGGGCATTTTCAGCACCCGGTAGGCATGGCTGTACACGATGTGGGCATTGTAAGAGGCGTAAAACTGAGGCCGGGCATGGTGTTCACCATCGACCCCATGATATGGATCCACGAAGAACGATTGTATATACGCATTGAGGATGTAGCGCTTGTAACTGAAGACGGCGTGGAAGACCTGAGTGGCTTTGTGCCCTCGCGGCTGGAAGAAGTAGAAGCCTTGATTAAAGAAAAAGGATTGACTGAATTCCGCCCTGCCGTTGCATTACCGCTCAAAAAATAACCATGAAGCGATTTCTCATTTGCCTGTTCGCATTTTGCATACTTCATCTCTCCTCGTTTGCCGATCATTATCCCAAGGATTCCCGGATTGATGTACTGAACTATGCTTTTAAGATCGGCCTGTCAGATACTTCCGATGCCATTGATGGCGAAGCCACCATTGATGTTCGCTACCTGGCCGAGGGTGTGACCACCCTTCGCCTTGACCTGGTAAAGGCCACCGCCGCTTTGAACAACAAAGGGATGACCGTTGCTTCAGTTCAATCGAATGGCAAGCCGCTTGTGTTTAGGCATGAAAACAATATGCTCTACATAACCCTGCCCGCCGCCTCAAAGAAAAACCAACGAAGCCTGTATGTCATTAATTATTATGGTATACCGGCCACAGGTCTGAAGATTGGTAAGAACAAGCACGGCGACCGCACTTTTTTCAGCGACAACTGGCCAGACAAAGGCCGCAATTGGCTTCCCCTCGTTGATCATCCTTACGACAAGGCAACCTGTGAATTTATTGTGACGGCCCCGGCACATTACCAGGTAGTGTCAAACGGTTTAAAAACAGAAGAAACGGATCTTCCAAACGGATATCGCTTGACGCATTGGAAACAATCCGTACCCATCGCTTCCTGGCTCTACGTGCTAGGCGTTGCGAGGTTTGCCATGCAAAGCGTGGATCAGTTTGACGGCAAAGCCATACAAACCTGGGTGTATTACCAGGACCGCGATGCAGGGTTTTATGATTTTGCCGACCCTACCAAAAAAGTGCTGGAATTCTACAGCGACAGGATTGGTCCGTTTGCCTATGAAAAGTTGGCCAATATTCAGTCCAACAGCGTGGCCGGTGGCATGG
>JBBIOQ010000179.1:0-4771 GCA_037443285.1 Sphingobacteriales bacterium
CGTTGTAAATCCTGCCTGGTCGCCGGCAGTCCACTGCATGGGCGTACGGCTGTTGTCACGTGCTACTTCGGCCTGTGCTTTCAGGAATGCAGCAGTATCACCGCCGGTTTGCTTCAGCATTTTGTAGTAGTTAATCGTTTCAATATCGCGGTAGTCGTTGAAGTTTTTGAAACGAATATTGGTCATCCCAATTTCATCGCCATTATACAGGTAGGGCGTTGCACGCATGCTCAGCAAAAACGTGTATAGCATTTTTGAGGAAGGTTCGCGGTAAACGCTGTCGTTGCCAAAGCGGCTCACCATGCGGCTTTGGTCGTGTGTGGTAAAATAAACTGTACCCCATCCCTTGCTGGTAAATACACTGTCCCATTTAGTAAAAACAGCTTTGAGTTCGGGAAGGCTTCGAGTGGAAGGATCGGGGAAACGGTAGTCATCCTTTCTGCGGCCATACGAGGTATGTTCAAAATGATAGAACGTCTGCAGTTCCTTACGGGCTTCGTCCACAAATTTCAGGGCATCTTCAATGTGCACACCGGCGCCCTCACCCACAGTCATGATGTCATATTTGCTTAGCACTTCCCTGTTCATTTCTTGCAGGTATTCGTGCAGGCGCGGACCTTGCGCATAGTAGGAGGGGAAGTCGCCGTTGAATTGTGCAGGCAAAACCGGGAAACTGGTATCCTTACTGATAAATGGGATTACATCCATACGGAAACCATCAATACCCTTATCAAACCAGAACTTCATAAGGTCGTACACTTCTTTGCGCACCTGAGGATTTTCCCAATTTAGGTCGGGCTGCTTGCGGCTGAAGTAATGCAGGTAGTATGCATTGGTGGTGCTGTCGAAACGCCAGGCATCACCATTTTCATCGAAATAACTTTTTCGCGGATTGGGCTTGCCTTTTTCTGCAGGCCACCAATGGAAATAATTGCGGTAAGGGTTATCTCTTGAACTGCGCGACTGTTTGAACCATTCATGTTCGTCACTACAGTGGTTTACCACCAGGTCCATCACCAACTTCAGGCCACGCTCATGCATTCCTTTGAGTAATGCATCAAAGTCTTCCATGGTACCCATTTCTTTCATGATTTTGCGATAGTCACGAATGTCGTAACCCATGTCATCGTTAGGGCTATCGTAAATAGGATTGAGCCATACCACATCCACTCCAAGGCTTTTGATGTAGTCGAGTTTTTCAATGATGCCTTTAAGGTCGCCTACGCCATCCCCATCACTGTCTTTAAAACTGCGTGGATAGATCTGGTAAACCACAACTTCCTTCCACCATTTTTGTAATGCAGTGCTAGTTTGCGTGGGCGTGTTGTTGTTTTTGCAGGATGTCAAAAGCACTGGTAGTGCGGATAAGGCGATGAGCCAAAACAGTTTCATACGAAGAATTTTTGAAAATGAAAGCATTAAAATTGTTTTGCTATTTTATTAATCAATCGTTCAAAATGCTATTCAGGTATTTTTCAGTTTTTGCTGGCTGCGATTAAGGTTGGTGATGCGTTAGTTAGTGATAGGACTGCCAACCGCAAAAAGGAAAAATGTGATTCAGTCGGTACATTGGACTACGCTAGGGCGTGGTCCATTTTTTCGAGCTCTAAAGTACCGCAATTGCTTAGTTGCCAAAGCCTGCTTTGTTCACCACAAACCTTTGAAATGATTTTTGAACCCGCGTTTGCATGGCCATCTCTACGATTTAACCAGCACAACACTATTCTACGCAGAAAGTAATTAAGTGCAAAGGCACAACGCACCAGCAATTCATGGCTTGCGCCTTTCAATTGCCTTCGGGTTGAATTTACTTTAGAGTATATGCATTGTTTTCAACTTCGGGTCTTTCTTACCTCATCACTACATTACATTTGCGACAGCGGTCTACCTTGTCTGCAAACAGTTCCCAAATGTTTATGAAGAAATTCCTTTTTGTGTTCATCCTATCTGCAGCATTGGTCATTGCCGGTTCCTACCTTTTCATACCACCTGTTGCAAGTACAAATGCCTCCATTACTTTCAGGGGCAATTCCACAGTAACAAACCGCGTACTTGGTTTAGCTACTGCCTGGAACAGCGCAGTCGTGCATTCAAAAACTGGTTCCGGCACTGCCTTTAAAAGGGATGGCTATGAGTTCAGGGTACTTAATACACTAGTTGGACAAGTGTGGTGGGCATCAAGGTCGGTGAAGCCGATTTGATGAGCACTATGGTAGTAATACCCTCTGGTCTCGACTCGGTTAAAGTGCATTGGATTGCCACACTCCCGGGAAGCAATAACCCTGTAAAACGCTTGAAAAATGTTTTGGCCAGCCAAAGGCTGGAGAATGTCCAAATGCATATTCTTTCAGACTTCAGCCGATTTCTGCAAACCAGTGTAAATGTGTATGGGTTCGAGTTGGAGCGAGGCTTAATGACTGATAGTATATTGCTGACAACATCCTTTGTTACCCCATCACTTCCTTCCACTGCAGCTATTTATGAAAAAATTGCAAGCCTGCAGACTTACGCTTCCCAATGCAATGCGCTAGCCACCAACCCTCCAATGAAAATGAGCCAGCCTAATCGCCAAGGTGCGGGTTATATCACGCAGGTGGCACTACCTGTGAACAAGCGTCTCGCCGAAACAAACAATTTCTCCATCAAGCGAATGGTGTTGGGTAATAACCTAAAAACAATGGTCACAGGTCCACAGCACATGGTGGATAGCGCTTTTAGAGCTATGTACACCTATATTTCTGATTTTTCATTATCCATGCCAGCCATTCCGTTTGAGTCCTTGGTTACGAACCGGATTAATGAGCCAGATAGTAACAAATGGCAAACCAGGGTATTCTTCCCTATTTACTGATCGGATGGAAAACGCTTGCCGCAATAATGCTGCGTTAATTGGCCTGGCTGGTATTTATAGTTTGCGAAAGGCGATGACCTTTGCAGGTGCATTGTTTCTAGCGATAATGTAGGCTTGCCGTTTGTTAATCAAAATGGGCTTTACCTTTCTCGCCTCTCCACGAAGATCAACACCCCGGAGTGTTTCAGCAACAAATTCACCCCTGCCTTTGTTGATTAGCAAAGTGCCCATATCGGCATCGTTTCTTCCCATTTGAATGTTATTGGCGAAGAAATTGCCGATCATAAGTAGGTCAGGAAGCGAATCCCTGTTGGCATTCACTGTCACTGCATCGCGAAAGGTGCTTAGTTGGGCCATCCATGGTAGCCGTTTTAAATCAAATTTTCCATTGCCCTTATTTATGAAAAGGCTGTTGGCCAGGCAATCAGCTGTGAGTTTTGTTGAAGCATCAAGTTGATCCTTAGAAAATATTTCGTTTAGTGATGCCTTGGCAAAATCAGCGGCATACAAGAACTTCTTTTTTAAGCCAGGCAACTGCTTTTGCAATTCCTCCTGGCTAGCAAAAGTTATTTCCTTATTGTTTAGAAAATAAGTGAAGACCTGCTCTTTGGTTCCGTTGCCATCAAAATCATTCAGATACAAAGAAATGGGTTGTGCAACAGAGGCCTGAAAACGGTTATTTAAACCCAAATTTCCTGCAACCAGGTCCATATTTCCATCGCCATCGGCATCAAAAGGAAGCAGGAAATTCCACCACCCTTTGGCCGAATTTAATTCTGCTCTGCTGAAGTGTCCTCCATTATTCATGAAGGCACATGGTGCTTGCCATTGACAAGACAACAGAAGGTCATTATCGCCATCGTGGTCGATGTCATTCCAGCATGCATCAGTCACCATTCCTGCTTCCGACAGACCGGGGGCAATGCTGGGAGTAACATTCCTGAATTTTCCGGTACCATCATTTTGCAGCAGATAGCTGGTTGGTGTAGTGCCAAAAGTGAATGGAGTGCACCTTGCGCCAATGAAAAGGTCAATGGCACCATCGCGATTAAAATCATTGGCAGCCACGCAACTGGCCGTCAGGTATACATCTTCGAATGCGTCGTTCTTTTTGCTGAACCTGCCCTTGCCATCATTCAAATAAATTCTTGGCATGCAGTAGGGAGAAGAGCCGTAAAATTCATTGCCACCACTGGCTACAAGCAGGTCGGGAAAATGATCATTGTTCACATCGGCAAAGCAAGCATCAACATCTTCCCATGTACTATCGGCATCCAATGCCGGCTGATTGGTGGGCACAAAAACACCACCAGCCTGTTGTACAAAAATGCTGCTTTTAAAATCCCTGGCGCTTCCAAAATAAACATCATCCAGGCCATCACCATTAATATCCCCTACAGCCAATGCGGGCCCTGCGGTACTCATCATCTGGGGTATCAACTGTTCCCGGTTGAATTCCTGGAAATTATTTTCGTGGTGATTGTACAGCAACCTCGTTTGGTTGGTAAGGTCCTCTGCTTCGTATCCTTCATAATGGTGAAAACCAGTGATGGTTTCATAATTAAATTTTGCCAGGCCTTTTTGCCAATGCAAAGTGATAGTGCTATCAGTATTCAAACTTATGCGCTCAAATGTCTTATCAGGCCATATGAGAATGGCGGAGTCAACTTTTGCAGTTCCTAACCCCAAATGGATGGGAATATCCATTGAACTCATAAAGCCGTGCACCGGTTGCTTTTCAAAATTCCGGACTTCATTGCCTGCAAAAACCACTACCATGGCGCCTATAGCGTCTTTATTGCCTGCCGGGCCCTGCAGGTTTATACTTGCTGATTTCTTGCGCTGCGGAGCTGGCAATTTGTTTTCATACAACATTGCTGCATCTGCAATATTGTTCACTGCAATATCAAGATCGCCATC
>JBBIOQ010000180.1:0-4684 GCA_037443285.1 Sphingobacteriales bacterium
AACTCACCTTTGATGGGTGGTATGATGAGTGACGGCACTTCCAAGATTGTGAAAATCCAGGGCTACAAAGGCAGGTTGCAGAAAGATGGCGAAACCGGCTACACAGTAGAAATCCCCATGAACAACTCGCTGCTGACTTTCAGGACCAATAACTATAATGATGCAAAGACGCTGGAAATGGCAAATACACTTCCTGTTCCGGCTATTGCCAAACTTATTCAATAGCATCCCTTTGTCACCAAATTTCAAAGAATCCTTAAAAGGCCGCCTGTTACAAGCAGGCGGCTTAATTTTGCCGCCCTTATGCAGGTAGCTCACAACAAAAAGACAGTAGCCTTTCATACACTGGGTTGCAAACTCAATTTTTCCGAAACCTCTACACTCAGCCGTCAGCTTGAGGCCGATGGTTTTGAAAAACGGGAGTTCACCGACAAGGCCGATGTGTATGTCATTAACACCTGCAGTGTAACTGATAATGCCGACAAGGAATGTCGCATGCTGGTGCGTCGCATTCAGCGACAGGCGCCGGAAAGCCTCGTGGTTATCACCGGGTGCTATGCACAGTTGAAGCCCACCGAAATTGCAAAAATACCCGGTGTTGATTTGGTACTGGGTGCTGCCGAAAAATTCAACATCACCAAACATATTTCCGAACTCAGTAAAGGCGACAGTGCCAAAATAAGCAGCTGCGATATTGGAGATGTGCAGGGCTTCAACACAAGCTGGAGCCAGCATGACCGCACCCGTACTTTTTTAAAAGTGCAGGACGGATGCGATTACAGTTGCAGTTTCTGCACCATTCCAATGGCTCGTGGCAAAAGCCGCAGCGACAAGGTGACCAACGTAGTGCACACTGCTGAAAAATTGGCAGCGGAGGGTGTAAAGGAAATTGTACTCACCGGTGTGAACCTTGGTGATTTCGGAAAAGGACATGATGGTGAGGAAAACTATGAAGAAAATTTCTTCGACCTGGTGAAAGCATTGGATACAGTGGAAGGCATTCAGCGCTATCGCATTTCATCCATTGAGCCCAACCTGCTTACAGATGAAATCATTGAATTTGTTTCCCAAAGCCGTGCCTTCATGCCGCATTTTCATATTCCCCTGCAAAGCGGCAGCGATAAAATATTGGGCATGATGCGCCGGCGCTACAAACGCCAACTATACGCCGACCGCGTGGCACGCTTAAAAAGCCTGATGCCACATTGCGCCATTGGCGTGGATGTGATTGTTGGCTTCCCCGGTGAAAGCGAAGATGACTTCCGCGACACTTTTGATTTTTTGCACAACCTTGATATCAGCTATCTGCATGTGTTTACCTACAGCGAACGTGACAACACAAAAGCATTGGAAATAAAACCGGTTGTGCCAGTGCATGTGCGCCACGAACGCAATAAAACACTCCGCAACCTGAGCTATATGAAAATGCAATACTTCACGCAGCAACACGCAGGAGAAAAGAGACCCGTACTTTTTGAAAGCCATGAAAAAAATGGCCTGATGGAAGGCTACACCGATAATTACATCCGCATACAAACTCCCTTCAGAAGCGATTGGGCCAACCAAATAGTAGACTGGATGATTTAGCAGCGTAATAAACCTGCGCATTATTATTGGTTCAGGTTTACACAACCTACAGATTTACCTGAAGCCTCCATGCTTCATGAACTTAAATTATGGCCAGTGCTCATGTTCAATCCGCATTGTTCGTGTTTGCCGCATCTAAAGTGTAGATTTATAGAAAAGCGGAATATCATGAAATCAATTTTGGCTGCCTTAACTGCATTTTCCATTGTTTCCTGTACAGCACAGACGCCTACCAAAGCTGATATTGAAAAGGCCTTGTTGAGTACCTGGGAAAAACCTGCAACTTCCTCAAGTCCCAAACAAGGTGTTACCCTCCATTCGATAAAAATTGGTGCTAGTGCCAAAGCAAATGAGCAGGATAAGATTGATGGCATTCCCCCAAAAGCCACTGTTACGATAGCTCAAATTGATTTTACAGTTCGGGAATACTACAATGACTAAACTATGGCCACCCACAGGGTGATGAATGCCAAAGTATTCAAGGATCAATTTGCAGAATGGGCGGTAAAAAGCAATGGCATGAAAATTACAGAAACCAAATCAGAGCCTGCAAAGCCAAACTGATTAACAGTTTCACGCTGGTAATAACCACACTAATGCAGGGTCACGTTTGATTTTCAATGAAACCAATTTCTTTTGCCATAAACACTTTGGCATAAACACTCCGGGCCAATTGAGACAAAGACTTAATGTTTGAAGTAAACGGGTGCGTGAAAGGGCAGCTGTTCAGATAAACCCAAGTTGCTGAGCGACCCTGGTTCTGTTGAATACCTGGGTGTGGCCTGCTATTTTGCCGTCGGCAAAGTGGTAAATAGTGACGCCTTCTGTTTGCATGCATTTGCCGGTTGGCGGTATTTCTCCCATCGGCCCAAAGTTGGTGCCGGTTAATATCCAGTTGATGGCAACGCAATTGCCATCTTCAATTGATGAAGTGATTTCAAAATGAATATCCGGGAATGATTGAAAAGAATAGCCCAATCGTTTCAGATACTCAGCATGGTTCAATGTTTTGCCCTCCCATGGGTCGGCATTGTCTAAAAATATTTTGTATTCTGGATGTACGTAATCCGGAACAAGTTCAGTTTGTTTTTTGTTCCAAACCAATTCAATGAATTCTATTATTTGTCGTTCGTTGCTCATGCCCTCAAGGTTGAAAACGGTTTAGAATCTCACCTGAAAATCCTGCTTCACTAAAAATTCTTTTCGGAAGAATACAATGCCAATGAAGAATAAGTCGATGGAAAGTGTCACCCGTTCATCGGCAATAATTTCGTGCCATGCCTGCTCCATTTCAGCGCTCCAATGAATATCATCAAACACCACAATGGAGTATTCATGCAGGTGCGGGTACAACCAATTGAAATACCTGACAGTGGGTTCGTATCGATGGTTCCCATCCACATACACTAAATCGGGCGAATTTATTTTTGATAGCAAGGATGGAAGTATTTCATCAAAATTGCCCAACACTTGTTCAATATTTGCGAAACCCGCCCTACTGAAATTTTCTTTTGCAATAGAAGCTATGGCAGTAGAGCCTTCCAACGTAAACACCTTTGACGCTGCCTGTGCAAAATAAGCTGAGGTGATGCCGAGCGAAGTTCCCAACTCCAGGACAGCCTGGCACTTGTAAAACTTCGTTATGCGGTAAAGCAACTGGCTGAATTTCTTTGGTTTTAAAGCTGCTGCAGCAATTGATTGTACACTGCGAAGTTTAGTGGCATTTGTTCGGCTGCCGGCACCATAATCTTCAATCGTAATCACGGTTTCATTGGCCAGCATTTTCCTTCGCAGCGCTTCAATATTTTCATAGCAAGCATACTTTGTTTTGTCGTTCATCACTTTAGTGATGAACTCAAACACAAACGGCGAATGAATGCCATGCCCTTTGCTGTTGGATGCATTGAACCAGTAGTTCATGTAGCGGCGGCCTAGCTGAAAACTATTGTACATGTAAAGCCTGCTTAGTCTTTGCGTTCCCAGGTTTCAATGGTATGTGGCAATTTGTTTTTTTCGTCGGCATCAAAATGCTGGCTGTGCACAATGTGCCATTCATTCGTGTTGATGGCATCAAAAAAAGTATCTGCATCATCAAAGTTTACATGCACCCTGGTAAGGTAAATTTTATTGGCAACTACCATCGATTCACGGTAAATCTGTCCGCCACCGATAATAAAGACCTCTTTTGTATGCATTTGCCTGGCTATCTCCAGCGCCTCGAAAAGATTGTGGGCCACATCTACCCCATCCGTTTGCCAGTCCATCTGGCTGCTGATCACAATGTTTGTTCTTCCGGGCAATGGCTTACCCAACGATTCGAATGTTTTTCGTCCCATGATCACCGGCATGGCCCATGTGGTGTTTTTGAAAAACTTCATATCGTTTGGCAGGTGCCAGAGCAGTTGGCCATTTTTGCCGATGGCGTTGTTCTCTGCCGCAGCAACAATTATCGTGATTGTCATATAAAAGGGTTCGTGATTGGATTATTTCAGCACCACATTTAAAGGGTTGAAAGTTAAACCGCTACGGGCGCTTTTATGCCCGGGTGACACTGATAATTCACCAATTCAAAATCTTCGTATTTGAAATCAAAAATGCTCTTCACAGCAGGATTGATTTTCATCTGCGGCAAGTCAAATGGGGTTCGGCTCAGTTGAAGGCCGGCCTGTTCGAAATGATTTTTATACAAATGAACATCGCCGAAAGTATGGACAAAATCGCCCGGCTCCAGGTTGCATACCTGCGCCATCATCATCGTAAGCAAAGCATACGAGGCGATGTTGAAAGGCACACCCAAAAACACATCGGCGCTGCGCTGGTACAATTGGCAGCTCAGTTTGCCTTTTTCTTCCCCCCTAAGGGGGTTGGGGGGTGACACATAAAACTGAAACATATTGTGGCAAGGCATCAGGGCCATCTTTGGCAGGTCGGCCACGTTCCATGCACTAACAATGAGGCGGCGGCTATCTGGGTTGCGTTTTATTTCATCTACCACCCAGCTAAGCTGGTCAATCGCCTGTCCATCAGCACCTTCCCAACTGCGCCACTGCTTGCCGTACACGGGACCAAGGTTGCCATCGGCATCGGCCCACACGTC
>JBBIOQ010000181.1:0-2404 GCA_037443285.1 Sphingobacteriales bacterium
TTGACTACAGCTTCACCGACCGCAATGTGGCAGCAGGAAGATTCTATTACCGCCTGCAGCAGAAAGATATCAATGGTCAAAGCAAACTGAGCAATGTGGTGCTGATAAGCGATGCGGCTATGAAGGCTGGAGTTTCAGGGGTGTATCCAAATCCTGCTATCAATGTCATCAATCTTTCGGTGAACGCAACAGCTACTGACAATGTACAATTAATGATCAGTGATGTAAACGGTAAGATAATAAGGCAACAATTGTCGAAGGTGATGACGGGTAGCAACAGCATTGGCATGGACATTTCCAAACTGCCTGCAGGTTATTACAACCTCACTATCCAGATGAAGGAATTGGGTAAATCTGTAACGGAAAGGTTTATTAAGCAATAGAACTATTCCACAAGTGTTTCGATCTGTTGAAGGCTAATAGCCAACCGCCGGAGCTTTATTGCGCCGGCGGTTTCTTTTATTACGGAACAATAACGACACAAGAATGTAGAGCGGGTAATCCATGCCTTACTTTTGCGCTGCTGGCTCAAAGCCACTAACCTTTCATGAAATATCTTCTTTGTTGCATTTGCGCATTACTGCTGTGGTTGCCAGTTACAACACATGCTGCAGTTTTATCCACGGTCAAAATTGATTCATCGTCGATGAGGCCTGGAAAACAATATGCAGCTGAAAAAGTTGATTCATCCGAAGCATGGAGGAACCACTACATAAGGCCGTACAAAATTTATTTCACAGCAGGAATAATCTCCTCATTGCTGGTGGCTGCTGTGTTTTGGCCGGGAGCTATTTTGTTAGGATTGGCGGCATGTACCTTTGCGGTATTGTATGAAAAGGAGAAACGGCAACTCAAAAAAATGGGATATACCACCGCACCTTCCAGCCGTGAAGTATGGCAGGCTATTGGCTGGAGCTTTTTGTTTTTGGCTGTGGCAGCAGTTATAGTAGCGCTATTGGTAATTGGCCTGAGCCATTGAGTGGTTTCATTTTTTTCAATAATCCAACTTAGTTGGAAGTCGTGAAAATAGCAATGCCAAAAGGACCTCTAACCGCAACCATTTTGAACTAGTCGGCATGTTGACCTATGAAAAAACCGCCCACAAAAGCAGGCGGCTCTTTTTCATTCAGTAAGGAACAACTTAAAGAAACTCACATTTTCTTTTTGGCATACTTCCTTGTTTTTTCATCAAGTCCTGCAATCTTTCCGTTTTCAATCAGCAGGTCATCCATTACTGACACTGAATCGATTTTACCATTTTTGTCGGTCCGGATTTCTTTATACCAAAGCGAAACATATTCTTTCTTCTTGTCCTTGGAGATTACGCTTTCCCAGTCATTCATTTTTATAGTGATGCTGGCAGAGCCCGACCGGCCTTCTTTAAAAAAGCTCTTCAGGCTGTCGTTGCTCAGTTTGGCTTCGTATTCGTCGAACTCGATGCTCACACTGTCGGCAAATTCCTTAACACAGGCATCAATGTCGCCCGTTTCATAGGCTTTCAATGCATTGAGTACTGTGGCAACGTGCTCCAGCTTGCCGGGGCTCCAGTTGTCGGCCGGATGGTCGATGGTGTAAGCGAACTGGATGTTCGGAGCAGCCTCGGCTGTTTCGGTTTTGGCTTCTTCTTTTTTGGCTTCAGGTTGGTTGCAACTCCATGCAGTTGCTGCAATCACTACACAGGCCAGGTACAGGTTTTTCATGATGGTTTGTTTTGAAGGATAGACAATGGGTTCTGTGATGAATTAGTTTCAATCTGAAAATATAGCTATCCTGTTTTGGTGCTGCAAGTATTTGCCTAATTAAAGTTTTCATTGCACAAGTAGGGTTGCATCACATGCGACTTCATGTTTCCATTGACCATAAAATCTTGGTCAGTAAATCCTGTGACCGGTAAAGCGGGTATAACCTCCGTTGATTTTCTGTTCTGCACCTGAATTCTGCGATACATAAAGTCCTACCGTTTGCCCGTTGGTGAGTTTCACATCCACACTCCTGTGGGTAGTGGTAAAACTGCTTGCATTAGCGGGTATGGAAGTAAATGTTTCATGAATGGTGCTTATGCCATTACCCAGTTGCATAACAATATAATACGGATTGGCAACTGTTGTCAACTGCCAAAGCAGGTCGATATCAAAATGATATACACCATTGGCAGGCGCAATAAAATAATAAGTGGATGGTGCTGTGCTGAAATTGTTGCCATCGTCGTACGATTCAGTGGTGAAATCTACACGGTAGAAGGAACTTGAAGAAGAGGGATAACCAACTACACCTCCGGAATAGGCAAGAAATCCGGAATTCTGGTTGGCCGGTGCCTGCCAGTTGGCGTTGCCATTAGCATCCATGCTCGTCAGTACTTTTCCGGCTGCTTGTGTACCATCGGTAATCTTCATGGCAGGAATGC
>JBBIOQ010000181.1:2504-4563 GCA_037443285.1 Sphingobacteriales bacterium
GTCAGTACTTTTCCGGCTGCTTGTGTACCATCGGTAATCTTCATGGCAGGAATGCTGCCGGAGTTGCATTGATATTGATGCCAACCCGGCCCTGGTTGATGCCAAAACCTCCAGAATTTCTAAAATAGAAATTCACGAGCTGAAAATTCCAGCCTGTCATCCAATCCATTTTCACCAATGGTAACGTAACCACCATCTCCGAATTTCAGGTAACGGCTGTTGTTGATGCTCGCATTCCAGGGAACGTTGCCTATTTTGATGGCACTATCAACTTGCAAACGCTCGGTGGGCAAAGCAAAGCCAATACCTACATTGCCCTGCCCTGATGCTGCGAGTACAACAATGCAGCTGAAAAATGTATTCAGTAAAGATTTCATGGTAATGGTGTTTGCACTAAAATATAACCACACCTGCATTTATAGGGGCCTAAGAGCCAATCTTCTTTTCACATATACAAAATATTCCCTGCGTTTAAAGTAATCCTGCCATCTCATTCGCCTCCTTATCTTACATGGCAGAACAAGCATTAAATATGGCGGCAAGGCAGCAAAACATCATACAAACCATTGCTGATTATGGAAGGCAGTTGTTTGCTTTTGTACGCAGCAGGGTGAGTACGGAAGAGGATGCCCAGGACATCGTGCAGGATGTATGGTACCAACTGAGTAACCAACCCGAAGTACAAGCCATCGAAAGCATTAGCGGCTGGCTGTACCGCGTGGCCCGCAACCGCATCATTGACCGCAGCAGGAAAAAGAAACCTGCATTGCTGGAGGATTTTTCTTATGAAACGGATGAAGGTGAGTGGACCCTGCCAGGCCTGATGCTGGCCGATAATGCCACGCCGGAAACTGAGCACCTGCGCCAGTTGTTTTGGGATGAATTGTTTGCTGCACTCGAAGAATTGCCCGAGAATCAACGCAGTGTTTTTGAACGCAATGAACTGGACAGCCTGACGCTGCAGGAAATTGCCGATGCCGATGGGGTGCCCCTCAAAACTGCCATCAGCCGAAAGCGCTATGCGGTGCTGCACCTGCGCAAGCGCCTGGAGGATTTGTACAACGATTTTTTAAACTGATTAAAACATTTTTTATGAGAAACGGAAAAGCAAAATGGTGGTTACTGGCTCCGGTATTGGCTGTGGTTGCTGTCGGAGGTTTGGGATGGCTGGTAATGACATTATGGAACATGGTACTGGTACCCGCGGCACATTTTGGGGTTATTAATTTTTGGCAGGGCCTTGGCCTGTTTTTGCTCAGCCGCATTTTGTTTGGCGGCTTCAGGGGCGGCCATTGGAAGGGCGGCCACAGGGGCCATCAAATGAAGGAGAAATGGGCCGGCATGAGCGATGATGAACGTCAGAAGTTTCGCGAAGAGTGGGGCAGGCGATGCGGCCGCTTTTCATCGAAGCCCACACAAACTGCAGAAACAACATCACAGGAATGATGACTTCTTGGAAATGCACAAAAGCATTGATTCCATCAAATTACCGGGAACAAAAAAGGAAGGACGGATAACCGTCCTTCACTTGTTTAACAACCAATCGTCAAACTGATGCGTGATTCTTCACAGCATATCCTTTCAGAGTTTAAAGCCAATGCCTGCGGTAATGTTAAGGTAGTCCATGTTCTGCCTCGATTTTTCGGTTTCGCCGGTCATGGTGGTTGGGTTGAATTCGGGCCGTAGGAAAATGAAATTTGAATTTAGTAGCAGCCATGCTTTTCCCGACAAGGCATATCGAATAGTGCCACCGGCCAGCCACGATGGCGTTAACGACCAGTCTTCATCCTGCAGCACAGTATCGCCGTAAGTAATTTTGAATGAATTGACTTCCGAAAGGCCAACCATCAACTTCAGTTCGAGAGCCAGGTTTTTTGATGGATGGCCCGTGAGCAATGGACCTCCCATGATGCCCGCCGCTTTCCAATGGTCCATTTGAGCTCCCGGCAGCACATGCTGGAATGATTGGTTGTTAATATTGAACTGGTTGAAAAACGCCTGCCCTGCAAAACCGTAGTTCCTCGAAAAATGGTAATAATAGTCTGCATGGATGGCAAGT
>JBBIOQ010000182.1:0-4341 GCA_037443285.1 Sphingobacteriales bacterium
ACTGTATTTCGGGTAATTATGAAAAAAGACTTTTTACGAAGTGCCGCAATGCGGCAGAGGCATGCCAGGAAGGAATGATCAGGTTGGCTTTCTTATAATATTTTTCCAGAGTTTCATTGACAAGCGATGTTGCAAAATTAGACGGTGCCTTTAGCGCAAATCATGATTAATATCATTCCTCATTCATCCGGGTGATGCTGAACATATAACAAAAAAGTGCGGTCAACTTTTGGTTGACCGCACTTATAATTGAATGTAAAATTGACTTACTAGAAATTGTATTTCACACCTAGCTGACCCTGCCAGCGACTATTCATTGGGTCAACTGTATAGTAGTGGTTATTAAGACCGGTTGGTTTCACAAAGTTGAAAGTTGGCAGGTAACCTGATGAAGGTTTGCCCGGGCTTACCCCATTCACATCTTTGGCAAAAGCCAACAGGTTTGCAGTGTAGTTGTTTACATTGGTCACGAAATTGATGTGGCCCCAGTTGTTGTTGAGCAGGTTAAGTACATTGAAAATATCAAGGCTGACCTGTAGTGAGTGTTGCTTATTCGTCTTGCTGAATTTGAATTCATGCATCAGCTTCATATCAAGTTGATGATTCCATGGAGTGCGCATTCCGTTTCTTTCTGCATACTGACCTCTGCGGGTTTTAAGGTAATTGTCACCCTCAATAAGGTTGTTCAAATCGTTCCACTGTTGTGTGGCAGTATATACCTGTCCATTAACTACGTAGTCAGCAAGCCTGATGTCCGATTGGTTTTTAGGAATGTATGGAAGGTTGGCATTTGCTGCATTGCCAAAGGGGTTGCCACTAGCTGAATAGATAACAGAATAAGGACTGCCTGATTGACCTGAGTAAAAGAAGCTCAGTGAACTTACATTCATTGCATTCCAACTGAAGATACCTGAGAGGTTTCCAACAATTCGATGCCTCAAATCGAAATTGGAGTAGGAGAGTTGCGGGCTGCTTGGAATGATTGAGGGATTTACTTCGTAATTCGATTGGAATGAGTTACGAATGCCATTACTCACGTCCTTGCTCATTCCGTAAGTGTAAGCAGCAAACCAGTTTAGGTTCATCAGGTGATTACCAACTTTGATGTTGCTGGTCGTTTTGCTCAGTTGTACTGTTGCGTTGTACCTGTAGCCTTCTTTGGTATTAGTTAGGTAATAGGCATTGGAATATCCGCTATACAATTTTCCTCCAACATATACCGGCGATTGAGTGGGGCCAGAAGTGAAGTATTGAACGCTGTCCTTGATGTTGATTTGCTGAAACTTCACATCATAGAGTGTTTTTGTGTAGAGTAAGTCCACTGTTAATTTGTAACCATTACCGAATTTAATATCTGCGGCTATGTTGCTGCGCCAAATACGTGGAAGTTTAAAGTTGTTGTCAATAATATCAACCTCCCTTGTGTTGCTGGCGCTTGCTCCACCGTATTTGTTTACAGTATCACGGAGGTTCTGTGGATCGATGGCTAACGGAACTGTTTTGCCGTTAGGTCTGTAATCGATGTTGCCATAGGTGCTGCCATTCAGGGTATATGCGTAACCAAGCCATGCAAAAGGCATACGGCCTACAAAAATGCCGCTACCTCCACGCAGAACTACCGATTGGTTGCCGTTTATATCCCAGTTAAAGCCAAGGCGTGGTGACAGGTTTGCCTTTCCAAGCCATTGGTTATTGAGTTCGGAAAAAGGAGTGTGTGTGTAAGTTGGATTGGGTGATTGATATTCTACGATTGAATTCAAAGCAGAATCTTTTGCCGGCTGGCTTCCAACACCTGAGTAGTCAACACGCAGACCTGGAGTCAGTTTGAATCGTTTGCTAATGCTGATTTCATCCTGTAGGTAAGCACTCAAAAGGCTTACTGTGAATGGATTTGGTGTATTGTTGTAAATATCGTCACGGTTGTTTGGATATTTAGGATCTGTTGTAAATGCACCACGTATGCGGCTTGGTTTGTCGGCAAGGAAGTTGGCAGTGTTTGAATATTCCCACCTGCCATTCCAGGAGTTTACAAAGCCATAATTAAGGTTGTAGAATTCATTGTGTGTACCAAGGGTGAATTTGTGGATGCCTTTCGTGAAAGTAAGATTATCGGAGAATTCAAATGTACGCTGCTTCATATTATAGATAGAAGCTTCGCGCCAGGTGCCGGCCCAAACCTGCCCGCTTCCGATATCCATAAATGGAGCCAATGTGCCGGGAAAAGTACGGTACTCATGCACATTGATATAACTCACCAGCAGTTGGTTGTTGAGGTTGTTTGAAAACTTTGTTTTCAGTTCGGCAGTGCTGTTCCAGTTCTTGGTGTACTGAGTAAAGTCAGTTGAGCCAAACTGGAAGTTGGTAGATGTACGTTCGAGGTTGTTTCCCCATCCATTAGTGTAAATACTTCTTAATGTAAGAGTGTTTTTGTCGTTTAGTTTGAAATCGAGACGTGCAAACAATTTGTCGCTGTTAGTAAACAACTTATATGAACCCTGGTATGCACCGGCATCGTAGTTGTATTTAGTTTTCAGAAAATTGTAAATGTTGGCTGCATCAGTAAGTGAAATAGCGCTTCCTGGATCCCCTGCATTATAAAATGTAGGTTCCTGCCTGCGGGTGCTTTCATAATTCACAATAAAGAAAGCCTTGTTTTTTGCAATAGGACCACTCACGGTGGCACCACTCTGGTACTCATAAAAGTCGGAGCCAATTTTTGTTTTTAATCCGTCCACGCTCTTTCCTACCAGGCTGCCATTGCGGCCATAGCTGTATACAGAACCATGAAACTGGTTCGATCCACTTTTTGTAACTGCGTTTACACTGCCACCTGTAAAGTTTCCAAGTTTTACATCGTAAGGGGCAAGTTGTACCTGCACTTCCTGGATGACATCAATACTGTAAGGATTGGTGCGTGTACCCGCACCTGCTGCGCCACTTTGTCCTCCACCACTTTGTCCACCAAATGAATTGCTGAATCCTATAGCATCGTTGTTGATTGCACCGTCAATAGTAAGATTATTGTAACGGAAGTTGCTTCCGGCAAAAGAGTTGTTGTTAGATTGTGGAGTAAGTCGAGTAAAATCAGAAAGACTGCGTCCAAGGGAAGGCAATATTTTCATTTGCTCTTTGCCTACTGTCACTCCGGAAAGCTGTGGCTTCTTGCTTCCGGTAACAACTACTTCCTTTATTTCCTTACTGTCTTCAAGCATAGAAATATTAAGGTCAGGGTTGCTGCCCAGGTTCAGTTGCACGTTGTCGAGCACTTGTGTTTTAAAGCCGGTGAAACTAATAGAAATGGTGTATGGGCCTCCTGGTTTGAGGTTGGGAATTACTACCAGCCCTTTGTTATTGGAAGCTGATGATGTAGCAAAGCCTGTGGGTTCATGTCTTAAGGCAATGGTTGCTCCACTCAGTGGATTGCCTTTTGAATCGGCTATGGTACCACTGAGCGTGGCTGTTGTTTCCTGCGCAATGCCTTCGTAGGAAAACATCAATGTAAAAATGGTTAGTAAAGTAATAAGCTGTCGAATAGATTTCATCCTCTTGAATTTTGAGCGAAATTGAAGTGGCTATGTTACCACAACATTAACCCAAGGTTAAGGGAAGGTTGCGTCCTCAAATAGTTCATTTTGTGTTTTGAGTTTTTACTTTGGTTGGTTTGTGCTGAAAAAAAATGATGTCTCGCGAAGCGCAATGAAACCAAGGGCATTCACTGAAAAGAGTGATGTTGACTTAATGCAGAATATTGCCATTATTCAATTCGGAATTATGGTGTTGGATAGTTTTGGTAACAATTAGGTTACGCAATGTTCATTTTGCGGAAACCCTGCCAAAGTCAATTAACCTGCATCTCAGATGCTTGATTCGGGACTTCAAAACATACCTTAGCATATTGTGATCAAACTGAAAATCGGACACATCATCTCCCGCAATGTGGTATTGCTTTCTATTGTCAGTCTTTGCACCGATGTGGCAAGTGAAATGCTTTACCCGGTTATGCCTGTTTACCTGAAGTCGATTGGTTTTACAGTATTGGCTATTGGGATTCTTGAAGGCATTGCTGAAGCCACTGCCGGGCTTAGCAAGGGATATTTTGGTCAATTGAGTGATGTGAAAGGACGCAGGCTTCCCTTTGTACAAATAGGATATGCATTGAGTGCCGCAGCAAAGCCAATGCTTGCTATGAGCGTTTTCCCGTTGTGGGTTTTTCTGTCACGCACCATGGACCGGCTTGGCAAAGGTATCCGTACCGGTGCAAGAGATGCCATGCTATCTGATGAGGCAACGCCGGCTACCAAAGCAAGAGTGTTTGGGTTTCACAGGGCAATGGATACAACC
>JBBIOQ010000183.1:0-4312 GCA_037443285.1 Sphingobacteriales bacterium
AATTCTTAACTTAACTCCCTGACCTTTTGGTCTCAAAAATGGGGAGTATTACACTTACCTATGCTCGTTGCCTGGTTCCCTTCTAATTCCCTTGCATACGAGGAAGCAATCTCATTTTTTTCATCCAACTCCGGGTGCTTCTGCTGTTTCAACTGAACTAACTTGCGGAGCAATTGACGCATGAACTATTTCAGGAAAGACAATACAAAAGCAAAAAGAAGATGAAATACAATTTACTGGGCAATACCGGCATCCTGGTGAGTGAACTGTGCTTCGGCACCATGACATTCGGTGGAAAAGGATACTGGGAAGCCATTGGCCAAACACCACAGGAAGAAGCCAACCAACTTCTTGCACAGGCATTTGATGCCGGCATCAATTTTTTCGATACCGCCAATGCTTACAGCGAAGGCATAAGCGAAACCATGCTGGGAAAGGGTATTCGTGAAATGGGCCTTCCTCGCAAGGAGATGTTCATAGCCACCAAAGTGCGCAGTCGCATGGGCAAAGGCACCAACAATGTGGGCCTCACTCGCCAGCACATTCATGAAAGCGTGAACGACAGTTTGCAACGGCTGCAACTCGACCACATCGACCTGCTGTACATACATGGGGTTGACCCACTAACGCCGTTGGAAGAAACGATGCGTGGCTTGCATGAAGTGGTGAGCAGCGGCAAGGTGCGCTACGTGGGTGTGTGCAACCACCCGGCATGGATGGTAGCCAAAGCCAATGGCATTGCAGAAAAAAACGGGTGGACACGGTTCAGCGCCATGCAATACCTGTACACGCTGGCGCACCGCGAAACGGAATGGGAACTGGCACCAATGGCGCAAAGCGAAGGCATGGGGCTGATGCCCTGGAGCCCGCTGGCTGGTGGATTCCTGAGTGGTAAGTTTACCCGCCAAAGTGAGAAAAGTACCACTGGCAACAGCCGCCGCGACAACTTCGATTTCCCGCCCGTCAACCGTGAAAGGGCTTACGATATCATTGATGTAATGCAGGACATTGCAGCTACTCACAAAGTGAGTGTGGCACAAGTGGCGCTGAAATGGCTACTGAACAAGAAAGCTGTTACATCGGTTATCATTGGTGCAAAAAGAAGCGAACAACTGGCCGACAATATTGCCAGCACACAACTGGAACTGGGTGCGGATGACATGCAGCGGCTCGACGAAGTTTCAAGCATAGATGCACCCTATCCAATCTGGATGGTGACAAGGCAGGGAAGGGACAGGATAACGCAATAATATTGAAGCAAGGGCAATGGAGGGTTTGATTCCGTATTTGAAAAATGAAGATGAATTATCCTGAGCACCTTTGTTGCTTTGCAAACCAGCAAATGCATTTACTCATCAAAATTTTACAGGCATGCAGCTTCGTTACAAGGTACTCTTTGGCAGCATTGCATTAGGAATAGTGCTGGCAATTATCTGGTCGGTTTCAGTTTCATTGGACCCCGGTTTTTTGAAGAATTTTATGGCATCAGGCATGCTGATTTCATTGGTGGCGGGGCCTGTGGACCTTGTTGCCGCTCCTGTTGCCTGGCTCCTCAGGAAAAAAGAATGGGCATTGGGATTACTCATGAGTGCTGCCTTTTTTATCGTTGTACTTGCTATTGGATATTTTGTTTTAAGCCACTCAACGCATGGCATTGCAGCGCCTATGTGATGATGAAAACTAATTATTGACAAAACAAAAACATGAAATACAAATTACTCGGCCGCAGCGGCCTCAAAGTATCTGAATTATGCCTTGGCACCATGGGATTCGGCACAGCCACACCCTGGGGAATCAACAAGGAATCAAGCTTTGCCATCATGGAAGCCTTTGGCAATGCAGGTGGCAATTTTATGGACACTGCCAACCGCTACCAGGACGGTATGAGCGAAGAAATTGTGGGCGATTTTATTAATCAGCGCGACCGCGACTATTGGGTGATTGCCACCAAGTATTCGCTGTACGACAACCTGCAAAACCCCAATGCCAGCGGCAACAACCGCAAGAATATGATGCGCAGTGTGGAAAAGAGCCTCAAGCGTTTGAAAACAGATTTCGTGGATGTGCTGTACTTGCATATATGGGATTGGCTCACCCCCATGGATGAAGTGTTGCGTGGGTTGGACGATCTCATCAGGCAGGGAAAAGTGAACTATGCAGCCATCAGCGATACACCGGCCTGGCTGGTAAGCAAAGGGCAGACCATGGCCGAATTGATGGGCTGGAGCCAGTTTGTGGCCCTGCAGGTTGAATACAGCCTGCTGCAACGCACTCCTGAACGTGATTTGATACCCATGGCAAAACACTTTGGCATGACGGTAACACCATGGGCGCCTTTGGCCGGCGGTGCACTTACCGGCAAATACCTGCTCAACAATCCGGGCCGCATCAAACCCGAAAGCAAGAGGCTGAATGAACATGCAGTAGCCATTACCAAAGAAGTAATGACAATTGCTGATGAATTGGGTGCAACACCCGGCCAGGTGGCACTGGCATGGACAAGGCAGCAGGGCTTTTCATCCATACCCATTGTTGGCGCTACTAAGCTGGCGCAAATGCAGGATAACCTGGGCGCCATACATATTGAACTCACTCCTTACCAACTGCAAAGGCTTGACGCTGTGAGTAAAATTGAACTGGGATTCCCCGGCGAGTTTTACCAGGAAGATGGCGTGAAGCTTGCCAACTTCGGCAGTTTCCATGATAAAATTGAGCACCGCGTTTAATAGCACGAAAAAAAAGCCTTCCCGTCCGGGAAGGCTTTTTACTATGAATGAGTTTGCTTCAGATTAATGATGCTGGGCAGTTGTGTCAGCAGATTTGGGGGCGCTGCTGTCGGCTTTGGCTGCTGTTGAATCGGCAACTGCTGTGGAAGGTTCTTCTTTCTTCTCTTCCTTCATTTCCTTGCCCTCGCCCTCGTGACCCTCGCTGGTGGCAGCCTTGTTTTCAAAGCGGTACCACCTTTGTTCCTGCGCTCCGCTTTTCCAGAAATTGAACGCAATAGCTGCTATCACAACGGCGGCCACTACAACGATTACCAAGCCTAAGCCGTTGCTGTTTTCTCCAAAACCCGGTGCACTATGTGATGGTTGATGCTCGTTTGACATATTGGATGTTTTCAAATTTTTGCAAACCTAATGGTTTGGAGGTTTGTCGCCAAAGCGGGTATGCCAAAATGCTTGAATGAATCATGAAAGAAACCTGCGCATATTCAGTACCAGGTCGGGGTCGGGGCAGTTTGACAGGTAATGTTCCCGCTCAGACAGGCGGCAAACACCGGGATAATCGCCGCGGTAAAGGCCGATATCGTCAATTACCTGGAAATGCAGGTGCGGCGGCCAGTTGCCGTTTTCTTCATGGTTGCCAAAATGGGCAAATTCAGTGCCTTCCACTACAAATTGTCCTTCCTTGAGGTTGGCGATGTCGGCCAGGGAAAGGTGTCCGTACAATGTATAAAAAGCGCGGCCGTCCAATTGATGACTTAGGATAATGGTGGCGCCGTAGTCGCCAAAATGGTGGTTGTAGGCAAAGCTGTGTACCAACCCGCCGAGGGGTGCAAATACCGGAGTGCCTGCAGGCCCCCAAATGTCGATGCCGAGGTGCAGCCTGCGGGGCTCACCACCCTGCGGGTCGTCGAAATGCGCAGAACTGCTGTACACGGTCCGGTGTTCTGCATAGCCGCCGAATCCATATTTGGCCCCGGCATGGCCGAGCAATTGATTCACATATTTCTCAAATGCTGCAGCATGACTGAGAATGGAAGGATTTAAATCCTTGTTGTTTTCTGAAAAGTCCATGCGCACCAAGCGTTCGGTGGATGGGTCAAAAGGAACAACAGGTCTGAACTGCGTTTGATGCAGCATCAACAAATCGGAAAGTGGCGATGAGATATCCATAAAAATTCTATTGAGGCAGTGATGCCAGTATTTTCTTTACAATTTCATTCATCGATTTGCTTTCAATCCATCGTACCACAGCCACCACCTGGTGTTCAGCATCCACGTAAATCATGTTGGTACCGTTGCCTATGTGGCAGTAGGCAGACTCCGGCGCATCGGGCAGCATTTTCCTTCCTGTGTTCAGAAAGTAATTCATGAAGCCATAATCAGTTTTTGGCACAGTGGGCGTGGTGGCCATGGTAAAAAATGAATCGCTCAGTAAACGTTGCCCGTTCCAAACCCCGCGATGAAGTGTGAGCAATCCAAACCTTGCCATATCAAATGCATTGATGAACATGCCGCCGCCCCAGTGCCCGCCACCACTCACACTTTGCACAGGCTTTCCATCGAGAACGACCCAACTGTTGCGGTAC
>JBBIOQ010000184.1:0-4269 GCA_037443285.1 Sphingobacteriales bacterium
AATTCTATTGCGTTGCACAGATAGTAGGCCGAGTTGCCTGTTTCATTAGATATCCAGGGAGCAGGCCAGGGATGTTCGCTCTGTATGCGGCTCTCAGGCTGGTGAAAAAAAAGTTTCGTACTGTCGGCATGCCGTTCCATTTTTTTCACCCGCAATGTGGCTACTGCCCACCACTGGTGTATGAACATCTCAACACCACTTACATTTCTTACATCCGGAAAATCTGCGGTACGTACCATGCAGGTTTGTTCATGCTTATTCCAGTTGAGAATGCGATGCATGGTATCACCATTGGCACTCTTTGCCCGCACCGCCTTTTTTCCATCTACCCACAATTGACGGA
Organism: Sphingobacteriales bacterium; assembly: GCA_037443285.1. Classification (GTDB taxonomy): domain Bacteria; phylum Bacteroidota; class Bacteroidia; order Chitinophagales; family Chitinophagaceae; genus Phnomibacter. Next base: position 344 of record JBBIOQ010000184.1, read on the forward strand.
ACTGTAACATGCTGCCATTCACATCCGGCAGGCTTGCCACCCAAACTTTTCCTTTGGCTACCTGCGGCAAGCCACTCACCGTAACGTCCGCATTTTTCCAGCCGGTGATTGTTACTCCACCGCTGAGAATTGGTTGTTCTCCATCGGCACCTTTGATGATGGTCGGACTTTTTTCTGTGCCTGCATCTTCGGGCCTGATGAAAATGGATTCGTGAAGGGTATACACGCCACCAGCAAGAATAATGGTGATGCCATTTTCAATGGAAGCATCATTTAACCTGCGCAGGTCACGTGCCTTGCGCAACGCTGCGGCCAAGGTGGCCATGGGCCTTTCTTTGGTGCCGGCGTTATTATCGTCACCATTCACAGCAACATAAATGTCGGCTGCACTACTTGCACCGGTAATGAACAACAATAATATCGTGAGCCATTTTAGCAACTGATTTCCATGGTTTTGATTTAGATTAATTCCCGCTTACTTCGTTTTAGCAACACCCTGGAATACTTTTTTTAAATAGGCTGTATTGGCTCCATAATTATAACGTACATCCGTAGCCTTCTTTGCATCACGGCTTCGCTCTACCACCAACCATCCGCTCCAATGCATTTTATCCAATGTTTTTTTCACTTTGTACAAATCAACCTGGGGATCGTTTTGCAGCCACACACTGTCCTTATTAGTGCAATGAATCATGGCAATCCTGTCGCGACCAAGTGTTTTCAGTTCCATGTACAAATCCCTGCCCTCCTTAAGTGGATTGGAAAAGTTGAAATAGATTTTGATACCTGGAGAATTAATTTCTTTGAGCAGTTTCACTTCCTCCTGGGCCGAAAGCGCAGTTTCGATTGCAATGACTACACCTGCCTGCTCTGCCATTTTTCCGGCCACTTTAAGCCGTGCCACCACAGAATCATGCACGCCAGGATTCTTCTTTAAATCGCATTGAACGCCTAATGGAAGGAATGCAGTTTTCACCTGCATGAGCTGCATGGTCCTGATGCAGTCTTCAATAGATTTGATGTATTCATTTCTTCCGCAAAACGACTGCGCATAATAGCCGGTCATGGCCAGAGAAAATATTTTGATATTTAGTTTTTGTGCTGTTTCCATGAATTTGTTACGCACCGAATCGACCATCAGCTGGTTATCAAATGTGGGTCGGTTGCCAAGACCACCCATGTCTACCTCCAACCCATCGGCGCCCAATTCTTTGGTAAGTGTAAGCGACCCGAGTTTCTGCCGTTTGAGCAACATCAAATCGATAAGGCCTATTTTGTATTGCTGTTCCTATTGAGCGAACATGGGAATTGCCCATTGAATCAAGAAAGCAATAACAACTGTCTTGATGAATATCATCTTATTAAAGAGGAAATGCTGCTTCATTGAATTCGTTGAAATGCTGGAGTAATTTTAGCGCGGACAATTCTTCAACACTACTTGCCGACACTTTGATTAAATAATTTTTCCAAGGCCTCAAATCCTTTCACTGCATGGGCTGGCAACAACTCTCCTTTTGCACCAAACACATACATCTTTTCTTCGGGCTCTATCGTAATTTTTGATTCATCGATATTACCTGCGGCATTCTGAACTGCATTCAAGTTCAGGCCAAGTTGCTTTGCCATGAATTTGTAAACCGCTATTCGTTTGTTGATGCCGAAGTCGTGCTTCTCACTGGCAAGATGAACGTTTTCAATATTCTTCCCTGCGCCATACATGGCATACATCCGTTGCAGGTAAGGAAAGTCGTGTTCAGGCATTCGTTCGGTCCAATCGCCGCCATCGCTAACCACCAGTTGAGGCCGTGGTGCCGCCATGGCAGCAATCTCTACATTATCAGTGCGGCCGCCACAAGCATGAATGGGCATACCACTTTCGCAAGGGCAACCGCCATAGAAATAAGAAGAGAGCGACACAACAGGTGCAGACACTTTGATGCGGTTGTCAATAGCAGTCATCAGCACTGTGTGGCTGCCTGCGCCTGAGCCGCCAGTCATGGCTACCCGCGAAGCATCAGCATCTTTCAACGATAGCAGGTAATCGAGAATGCGAATGCTGCCCAGAACCTGCAAAGTCATGGAAAGGCTGCGACGATGGTCTTCGAGTTTGAATTGTAATTGCGATTCACCCCAAGCGAACAAATCGTAACTAAAAGCCATGGCGCCCATGCGTGCAAATGCAGCACAGCGATACTGGCAATCGGGCCGGTACCGCTGCTTTTCCCAATGCCCATCGGGGTTCATTATTACCGGGATCTTTCCTTTGTATTGCAGCGGCTTGTACAAAGAACCATTCACCCACACACCGGGCAAAATTTCGATGGCAATGTTTGAAACAGAATAACCATCATATTTTCTTTCTGCTGTGATGATTGGTTTTAATGCAGGTGCAGCCGGAAGTTTCGACAATTGCAATGCATCCATCAGGCAGGGTTGCAATTCCTTTTTGCGCTGCTCCCATTGTGCAAGAGTAGTGTACTGCTTCGCAAGCCTGTCGAGCTCAGCCCATCCATCTTCCACTTTCCAGCGATAGTATTCGTAATAGCTCAGTTTGTAAACTTTCTCTTTGTCCTTCTTCACTTTCATTTCCAGTGGCGACAAAATATTTTCCAGTGTTGTTTCAGCATCATCACGATATTTCCAATCGGCATACTTCACCGTTTTTCCATCCACCATGCTGTCGGCATATTTGATGGTGATACCATACCGCTCTTGAACATCATTCAACACTTCCCTTAGTGGCCGGCTATATTGGTAATCGGAATTGAGTTGGGCACCTGCGCCAAATGACATCATCACAAAAACAACAAAAAGCAAAGCAGGTATGCTATTTACTGCCTTTCCTGAAATGAACGATCTATTTACAAATTGTATGCTCATGATTCTGCAATTCATTGATGCCTGTTTTGCTTTAAGGCTGCGTTCAAATTATTCAGTCAATCAACGTGATGTTGCCGGTTTCACCCAAATTAAATGGCAGCATCCAATGGATATTTTGGAAGCATTACCTGTTCAACATCCACCGGAGTAACGTTCAATCGCTCACACCACATTTTGAAGCTGTCGTGAATTTCATCCAATGTCTTCTTCTGGTCAGGCGTGAGTTCCAATGCCGTAGCACGGCTGATGGTTCGAACCGGCAACCCTCTTTTTCTAAGGAAGTATTTGGCACTCATGGGATACGCAACATGTATCAATGGATCCACCCTGCTGATTTCTGACTGCAGCCATTTTACATCCTCCAATTTTTCCGGATTGTTTGCATTGTTCACTATCCACACCAAAATTTCAGGATAGAAATTTCCGCTGATGCTCGACATCCCTTTTGCTCCCATTTGAAGACTGTACATGGCATTGGGTGAATGCGCATCGTAAAATTCCAGGCTGCTTTTTTCTTCCGTCAGGATCTCAAGTTTGGCCTTCACTTTTTCAAGGTCAATGGATGTATCCTTATGATACACCATGCGGTTGGCAGCAAGCAATTTTCTAAATACATCAGGGCCGAGTATTCTTTTATATGGTGCAGGGCATTCATACATACCCAAAGGAATATTAGCAGTGAGTTCAAACATTTTATCGAAATTTTTCAGCAGGATATCATCACTGTCTTCTATGTTGGCAAAATGACCTGTGATCATTATTGCTGCATCAATTCCTGTATCGTAAATCTTTTTTGTAAACTCTGCTTTGTCGTAGAGGGTGAGGCCAAATGAAGCCGTAGCTACAACCGGCACACGACCGTTCACATATTGCACTACATGTCGCGTCAGTTCCAGACGCTCGTCTTCGGTAATGCTATACATTTCACTGCTAAGGCAGTTGGCAAAAAAACCTTTTACGCCTGCGGCCAAATAAAAATCAATAAGCCTGCTCACAGCATCCAAATCAACCTTTGCCTTGAGGTTGAACGGAGTGATCATAACAGG
>JBBIOQ010000185.1:0-4214 GCA_037443285.1 Sphingobacteriales bacterium
CTCCAGCTAACAGATTTTGAAATTGCCACTCATACTCACGTAGAGGCCAATGACGTCCTGCTGGTTCAGCGGAATGTCGTCGATGCTTTCAAAACGAACGTTGTACTGATTCACAAGGTTGGTGTATTTACTACCCGTGGGCCATACCTGAGTGCCGCGGTTGCTGATGCTGATAAGTTTGAACTTAACGCCAGCGTGCCGCTGGCATTTTGCGGCAATATTTTCGGGTTGCTCATCACTTTCAATAAAAAGGTCAACACCAATGATGACTTCGTCGTCACCCTCGTGGCTTACCATCATGGAGTTTTCTTCCAGCAGCAGCACCGTGCAGGAGTTAGGCACATCAGTTAGCAGCGGCTTGGGATTGAGTGAAGGCTGCTTTCCCAAATTACCAATGATGGCTTGTGCAAACTCAGTAGTATTTACGGCCGGGATTGATTTGTCGCCAAAATCTCCTGTGTGCACGCCTTGCTCCAGCGTGTACAGCAATGCATTTTCAATTTGGGCGGCTCCGTTCAGGAAACCAAGGTGATGCAACATGCCGATGCCGCTCAGCAGCAATGCAGTAGGGTTTGCAATATTTTTTCCTGCTATATCCGGAGCTGTGCCGTGCACTGCCTCAAAAATGCTGATGTGATCGCCGATGTTGGCGCTGGGCGCAAAGCCAAGGCCACCCACCAGCCCGGCGCAGAGGTCGCTCACAATATCGCCCTGCAGGTTGGTGAGCACCACCACATCAAACGTGTCGGGACGGGTGACCAGTTTCATGCAGAGATCATCAACAATCACATCATCGGCCTGCAGTTCAGGGTATTCTTTCGCCACCTCGTAAAAGCATTCCAGGAAGAGGCCATCGGTTATTTTCATGATATTGGCCTTGTGACCGCAGGTAATGCGGCGGGAATTTTTGCGGCGAGCCATTTCGAAAGCATAACGGATTACCTGCATGCTTCCCGGCCGGGTAATGAAACGACGGCTCAGAGCCACATCATGCGTAAGCATGTGCTCCACGCCTCCGTAAGTGTCTTCAATGTTTTCGCGTACCACGGTAATATCAATGGGAATGCCGGCTTTGCTGAAAACAGTACTCACCCCATGAAGAGTTTGAAACGTACGTTTGTTGGCGTAGGTATTCCAGGTTTTGCGGGCGGTTACATTAATGCTCTTCACACCTTTTCCCTTGGGCGTTTCCATGGGCCCTTTAAACAACACACCAAGCGTTTCAATGGCCTGCTGCGCTGCAGGCGTCATGCCATTGCTGAAGCCTTTGTCGAACACCCATTTGCCCATTTCCACAAATTCATACTCCAGCGGTATGGCGGCTGCATTGAAAATTTCAAGCACAGCATCCATAATTTCCGGACCTATACCATCACCTTTGGCAACAGCTATTTTCATATTGATTGAGATTTTTTAGGATTGATAATAGGCGCTGAACCCGCCTGGAAAATCCGCTGCAAAAGTAAGGGTGCAGGCTGCACCTGCCGGCGCAATTGGCTACTGATTCACATAAAATCTTTACACTTTTCGAAACATTTCCGTGATTCACGGGTTAGTTATCCTTGTATCTTCATTCCCTGCAAACCAACTCCTATGCAATCGCTCACAACACAAGGTGTAGAGATTACCGTAGAAACTTTTTACCAGCCCTGCTACAGCAATCCGCTGCAGCAGGAGTTCATGTTTGCCTACCGCATCACCCTCGAAAACCACAATAACTTTTCCATTCAGCTGCTGCACCGCCACTGGCACATTTTCGACAGCATTGGCGAATACCGCGAAGTGGATGGCGAAGGCGTGGTGGGCCAGCAACCGGTACTCACCCCCGGCGAAACTTTTCAATACATGAGCGGCTGCAACCTCAAAAGCGAAATCGGCAAAATGTGGGGGCATTATCAAATGGAAAGTGTGCTCGACAAACGCAGTTTTAAAGTGGAAATTCCTGCTTTTGATCTATTTGCGCTGATGAAAGGGAATTAAGGAAATTCAGATTCAGATTCAGATTCAGATTTGAAATTTGAAATTTGAAATTTGAGATTTGAGATTTGAGATTTGAAAAACATGGATTGCATTTCGTCAATCTCAAATCTAAATCCAAATCTAAATTCTTACGGCTTGTATCCCGCCTTCTCAAACACTTCCCTCGCGGGCATTTTCATCAATTGAACAATAGTGGTGGATGGAAATTTCTCCATGTAAGATTCCACCAGCTTTCTGCCCACAAACAAGCCCACATATCCGGGTGCGCCATCTCCCAATTCAGGTGTTTTTGGTCCATCCTTAATGTAAGCCTGGTTCACCATCGGGTCTTTGGAATAGAGCAGGTCGTTTTTTACAAAGTAGTTCCAAATGAGGGCTTCGTTCCTTTCGCAACCCTTCACCTGCATGCCGGTGTAGCCGTATTGCAATGAATCGGGCACCTGCGGCAAAGCTTTTTTGAGCAAGTAAAGCCGCTTGCCTTTTTCCACCATATCCTCCACTAAATTCAGGCTGCTGTTGTTGTAAGGAAAAATATCTTCAATCACATTCTTCATCGCATTTACCAGCATCATATCGGGGGTAAAGCGCCGCGTTTGGTAATCGAAAAATATACCCGATTGCCTGCCCGTTTCGTACAGGCCGGCAGCGGCACCGAGGTGCAGTTGCAAAGCAATGCCCACACCGTTGCGTGTACGCACATCGCCGTAATCGCCAATGGCGAAAGGCTCATAGGCATCCATGGGTCCGACAAAAGTGGTGATGACAAAAGGAGAATCCGGCTTGAATGGCGGTACATAATACTGTATGTATTTCAGCGCCTGCTGCATATCATTGTTCAAGGCAGGCAAATCATTGCCGGCAATCAACTGTGCCGTATCAAATACCGGGCGGTAAGTGCGCAGGAATGCTTTTACTGCATCGGTGGCCTGTGGATTGGATGGGTCGATGCCCAGTACCCGGAAAAGATAATCCTGCAGAAAGGCCGGGTAGCTCGCATTCAGGCGGTTGAGTTCATCATTTATCTCGGTGGTATCCATGCCAAAAAAAGCTGTATCAAAACGGCTAATGATAACACTTGCATGATAGCCCGAAACATCGGGCAGTTGCTCTTTGTTTTTGCAGGAGGCAATCACCAACACAAAGGCTAAGCCGCAGGCAAGGAGTTTTTTCATGAAACAAATGAACGATGCTCTTTTGGTTTTATTGGGTAAAGAATTTACAAAAAAGAGTCTGCCACAGCAGGCGAAGATATTCGCAGCGCATTTTTTGCTGCAAAGATGGCAGCAGCAAAACCTGTGTTTTCCGGTTAGCGGCTTCGCGTCAGATTCGGCATTCCCGCTCAGTCCATTTACTGCACTTGCTGCCCCCTTCAAAACCATTCCTCCCTTTACCTTCGCAACATGAAAATCGCCATCGCCCAGCAGAACTATCACATCGGCAATTTTGAAAGCAACACCCGGAAAATTATCGAGGCCATTGAGCAGGCAAAAGCTATGCAGGCCGACCTGGTGGTTTTCAGCGAGCAAAGTGTGTGTGGCTACCCTGCCCGCGATTTCCTGGAGTTTGATGATTTCATCCGCAAAAGCCGCGCTGCCATGGAAGAAATTGCCACGCATTGCATGGGCATTGCAGCGCTGGTGGGCGCTCCCGAACGCAACCCGCAAAAAAAAGGAAAGGACCTTTTTAACAGCGCATTCTTTTTGTACAATGGCGAAATAAAGACAGTGCACAAAACGCTGTTGCCCACTTATGACGTGTTTGATGAAAACCGCTATTTCGAACCGGCCTTCGAATGGAACATCATTTCATTCAAAGGCAGGAAATTGGCAGTAACCATTTGCGAAGACATCTGGAACCTGCCTACCGGACAGGCAGGCCTTGGCGACAACCCGCTGTACCGCATTTGCCCCATGGACGAACTGATGGCACAACAACCCGATGTGATGATTAACCTCAGCGCATCGCCGTTTGATTACACGCACGATGAAGACCGCAAGGCCGTGATAAAAGCCAACGTACTCAAATACAAACTGCCCATGTTTTACTGCAACGCCGTGGGTAGCCAAACCGAAATTGTGTTCGACGGCGCCTCGCTGGTGTTTGACAAGCACGCTAACCTCGTTGGAAGCTTGCCCATGTTTGAAGAGGCTTTGCAGGTGTTTGAGCTTAACAACGATGGTACCCTTGACGCTGCCATTATTGAACCTGCAAGCCGTGTGCCGGACAAAGAACTG
>JBBIOQ010000186.1:0-1552 GCA_037443285.1 Sphingobacteriales bacterium
GTCATCACATCATCACCCAACTGCTTCTTTGCACTTGCTCCCATTTTCTTCAATTCTTCTACCCTACGCACAAGGTTACCTTTACCGGTGCTGAGTTGCTTGAATGCATCATCGTAAGCGCCTTTTGCATCGTCAATCTTGCGCCCTACGGTCTGCAGGTTTTCTGTGAAGTTTACAAACTTATCGTACATATCGCCGGCCTTTTCGGCAATGGCAATAGCGTTCTGGCTTTGCTTTTCAATACGCCACAGGTCAGATATTATCTTCAATACTGCGAGCAAATTGGTCGGACTCACCATGAGTATCTTTTTGTCGTAAGCGGTTTTCCAGAGGTTTGTGTCTTCTTTCATGGCTTCCAGAAAAGCCGCCTCAATGGGTACAAACATGATGACATAATCAAGAGCCTGCGCATAACGAGGATAGTTCTTCCGACTCAAACCGTTTACATGATTGTAGATGGATTGCAAGTGCTCACGCAATGCCTGTTTCTGCACATCCGCGTCACTTGCGGCAATGTAGCGTTCCCAGGCCACCAGGGAAACCTTGGAATCAACGATAACTTTACGCTGGTCGGGATAATAAATGGTTACATCAGGTTGCAAACCCTTTCCATCTTCATCTTTGATAATGTTGCCAGCACTGTCTTTGATAAATTCCTGTGTGAAATATTCCCGGTTCTTAGTAAGACCACTGTGTTCCAGGATACTTTCGAGCAGCATTTCTCCCCAGTTACCCTGCTGTTTCTTACTGCCCTTTAAAGCTGTGGTCAGGTTGTTTGCTTCCTGGCCAATCATCTGGGTTGTTTCAACCAGGCGCTTAACTTCTTCAGAAAGAGAAAACCGTTGTTTACTTTCCTTGTCGTAAGTGTCTTCCACTTTTTTCTTGAAATCGACGAGTTGCGTTTTTAATGGTTCGAGAATCCCCTTCATCTTTTCTTCATTGGCCTCGGTAAACTTTTTCGTTTTCTCGTCTAGAATTCCTTGGGCAAGATTGCTGAACTCAATTCGCAAACGGGCCTCTTGTTTTGAAATTTCATCCTTCTGGTCAGCCAACTTCCTTTCCATTTCACCAACCGTGGCCTTGGCTGTAGCCAGTTCATTTTCTTTTGAGAGGAATGCCTGCTGCAATGCCTGGTATCGCTGCATTTCAGCATCCAACAAGGAAATGCGGCCTTCGGCATTTTGAAGCAAACCATAATAGGTTTCCTTATCTATCATCAATTTGTTGTTGTCGTTTTCAAGCCGGGCTTTCGCATCCGTTAACTGCTGTACAGCATTTTGTAGCATGGCCATCTTGGAGTTAACGCCCAGTCTTGCAAACAACCAGCCTATAACCATACCAAGGCCTATGCCTGAAAGAAATAGCACAATTGAACTTGTATCCATAAAATGATCTCTTTGGGTGAATAGCAAATAAAAAGGGTGAGAATGCAACCTATTTGCGAACTGAACTTTATTAAAAATTATGCTGGCAGGGCTTGGCGGCAATCATTTCACCCATTTACATTTGCAGTGCATTACGAAACAGCAAACTTCTGTTACCAACCGAGCCA
>JBBIOQ010000186.1:1562-4054 GCA_037443285.1 Sphingobacteriales bacterium
TGGTAAAATAATGCGGGTTTACAAACCAAAAAATCAAACACATGCATCCACTTCTTTATCTGCAAGCCATTTTCTGAGAACAGTCTGCCGAGACACTTAGAAAATCGTTCAACTATGAAAAAGAACAACATGAAGCAGCAACCAAGCATGCAGCAGGGAATTATTGTCCCTACTATTGAAAACGTCAGGCCAAACCCTGCGCCGTTAACGCCGGCAGTCATTGATGTGCCTGCGCCTACCAGGAGAATTGAGATTTCCGATGAAGCCAAAGACCAATTACACATGGCTTCTGATGCCGAAGGACAGGTCATCCTTCATATTTCATATACACCTTGCAGATACGCTGACCGAATTCGCATTTGGCCAACCACCTACCTCATTCCTCATGGCAGCAAAACAAAAAGTGAACTGATTCATGCGGAGAATATTGGCCGATACCCAGTTTGGCTGATTATTCCTGTAAACAAGGAACACATATTTACCCTGGTGTTTTCACCCCTACCCAAAGGGTGCACTTCTTTCGACCTCTTTGAAGACATTCCTGAACCCGGCGGATTTTTGATTAAATCCATCAAGCGCAACAAAACGGATGTTTACCATCTACGAATAAGATGAAAGTAATAACGCCGGCCTATATGCAGGCGCTATTCATTTGTATAATCTGAAAAACAGCCTTACTCTTCCAAACAGGCACAATACCCTGACAGCCTACGAACGCAGTGAGTAACCGAAGGGGGAAATAGCTGTTTGGCAGCAAGGCGCCAGCCGCAGTTGACAGATGGTATTAAGGCTTGCGTGGAATTTTGTTCCCCGCCGAAGGGAAGACCGCCGACAGCTTGACCGGACGCACTCACACCCAAACGGTTACAAACTGAAACTTGATACCGTGAAAACACCCTCTTTTTTAGGGGTACTTACAAAGGTTAACATGCAGCATGAAACCAGCAAAAAGAATGGGCGGTATTGTGCTTGTTTTTGATCAAAAACAGATTTGACAACACCATGCAAAAGAGCAGGTGAAAAACATTGTATTTACTTAATGCAGTATTGGATTAGTCAGCAATAACCAAATGGTTGAGGTTGCCGAACAAAATGGAATATGCCCAAAAAAGTTGATTGGGAAGTGTGGTATTACGATTCAACAGGAATAAACTGATTAGTCATTTTTCCATTGACATCCATTGAGTGCATCATTGGCTCAGGGAGTCAGATTAGATGTGCAGGTCACGAAATAATATAAAGCGTTCAGCAAATGCGATGGCTATTTCAATTGAATAATCAATACACTGCGAAATCCAATATCAAAGGCTTGTCAATTGCCTCCACAACCCGCACCCGGAATTGATCAGAATTAACTGAAGGACCTTCATAAATGTATTTGTGGCCGATGCATGTGCCTTCAGCAATTTTTTTCCAGCTCCCTTTTATTCTCGCTTCAATAACAAAGGCTCTGACCCTTTCACCCTTTTCTATTTTCTCCTTCAATACAAATTGTTGAACAGATTGTTTCTTTGGCAATTCAATGTTTACAATATTTCCATCGCCTTCGACCCGACCAATTGGATGCTCAAATTGCCTGGCAATCTCATTGCCCAGTTCTTTCAATCGCATTGCATCTGCATCAGGTATCAGTCCTCGGTTATCAGGCGTTATACCAAGAATCAGTGTTGAATTATGGCCTACCGAGTTGTAATACATTTTTATGAGGTTGTTTAAGGGAAAGATGTTGTCATCATCACCAGGCTCCCAAAACCATTCGTGACGACCGTTGTATCCACGCAAAGGCGCATCACTCATAGCCGGCATCCAATATTTGCCGTCCTTATCGCCATGCTTCAGTAATTCAAAATCATTGGCCTGAACAATTTCCCTTTTTGCAGCATGTGAAAATTGAAAAGGGAAAGTTGACCAACAAGGATATGGAACTGTTCCACTTTCCGAGCCTCCCCACCTGAAATCTGCACGTTGAGCATTGTGATAAAACAGGCAATTGGGTTGTGTTTCATGAACAATTGGTAATACATCAGCACCGTATTTTGTTGGGTCATCGGCTCCGCCATCAAACCATATCATAAAGAGTTCGCCATAACGGGTACACAATTCCCTCACCATGCCTTCACACATTTTTTTATATGCCATTTGCCTGTTTTTTACAAACTGGCTCTCTCCTTCAATCCTGAAATCATGCACACCTAAAAATGAATTCCAGCGAATGCCTAAATAAATGCCAGGACGAATTCCATATTTCCTGCAGGAGTTAACAAAATCTCGGACAATATCTCCTTTCCCATTTTGAAATTTCAAGGCCTTCATGCAGTAAGGATTCACATCACTTTGGTATAACGCAAATCCTGTTTCATGTGTGGCAGTCAGCACGGCAAATGTTGCACCGGCTGCTTTGGCCGACTGAATCCATTGGTCAGTGTTCAATTGAGTTGGATTGAAAATATTAAAATCAGCGATGGGCGTAATCCGGTTTTGAGCCTGGTTGT
>JBBIOQ010000187.1:0-1830 GCA_037443285.1 Sphingobacteriales bacterium
TCCCTACTTGCAGCTCGCAGCTCAAAGCTCGTAGCTTCTTCTCCCAGCTTGCAGCCTGAAGCGTGTAGCATGCAGCTTCTTCCGTTGACCGATGACTGTAATTCCCAAAAACTCTCAGCTCGCAGCTAGTAGCTCGAAGCTTCCTCTCCCATCTCCCGACTAATTGTTAAACCTCCCCTTATCCACATGGATTGAGTAATTTCTGGGCATCTCAGTCGTTTCACCTACAACTACACGGGGTATTTTTACCATGATGTCACTGGCGCAGCACATACAGTTTGAAAAAGAAAAGAATATCAAGGCAGGTGGCTACACGCTTGTTGCCGTAGCCGTCATTTTATTTCTATTGTTTATTATCCGCTGGCATCTGCCCTATCCGCCGCCGCCATTGCTCGATGAGGGCATCGAAGTAAACCTCGGCAACAGTGAGACAGGCATCGGCGATATTCCGCCCATGGTTCCCGGCGAGCCAGCCCCCGAAGCCACGCAGCAGGTGGCCAGTGCGCCGCCTTCCAATCCACCTGCACCCGAACCAGTAACAGCCGAAGAAGAAAGCACCAGCAAGGACGATGTAGTGGTGCCCAAAAAAGCGGAGAATACTGCCAGCAAGCCGAAGCCCGTTACCAACCAAACGGTGGATAACCGGAAAGTGAGCAACCAGCCTCCGGCCCCTCCACAGCCCAAGCCGAAAGCTGTGATGGGAGCTTACAGTGGTGGCAATGGCAAAGGCGGTAACAACCAGGATGCATACAACGGTGTTCGCAACCAGGGCATTGCAGGCGGTACCGGCGACCAGGGCAAACCCAACGGCAATATCAATAGCGATAATTATACCGGCAACGGTGGCACCGGCAATAGCGGGGTGGCTATCAGCCGCGGACTCACGGGCCGCAGCATCACCCGCTTCCCTTCTTTTGAAGACGACTTCAACGAAAACGCAAAAATCGCCGTAGACATTCGTGTGGATGAAAGCGGGCATGTAACCAGTGCCGCCTATCAAAGCCGCGGCAGCACCAGCAGCAGCGCCACCCTAAAATCCATTGCGCTTCGCAAAGCCAAAGACCTCAAGTTCAACAACGGCGATGGCGAAAGCATCGGCACCGTCATTTTCAATTTCAGGTTGAAGGGATAAGATTTTTGGGGCTGTCAACCATTGCGCATCATTTATCTCCTGTTCCGGCTGTTCGCTTGTAGTGCCCCTCGTACCTCGGTGCAGCTACCGCTTCCATCCGGCAGCCCATCAGCCTTTAGTTCACAATTGGCCAATGAGTTTTTCAATGTCCACCTTATTTTAATTATGTCGCTCCTCCGGAGCTTTCGTGGTGGGTGGTACGTGGTTCTCTACAATAATGTCGCTCCTTCGGAGCTTGATTGAATGCGTTTCATTTTCGCTACAATTATGTCGCTCCTCTGGAGCTTGTTTGCAACAACCCAATCCGTGCTACAATAATTGCGCCCTTACAGGGCTTAATGAGTGGAGCAATTACGCTGCCCTACTACCAAAGGGTTTAGTTATCATTTCTATCTATTGCCGCCTTCATTAAGCCCTGAATGCTTTAGGTGCTATTTCAAAATATTTCTGCGCACAATTAGCCCCTTTATGGCGAAACTATTGTAGCATTTTAAAAACATGACACATATTAAAGCCCCGTAGGGGCGATATTATTGTAGCCATTCAGAAACACCAAAAACCAAAACCCCGAAGGGGTGACATAATTCTAGAAAAAAATAATCTTGATTTAAAAGCCCCGTAGGGGCGTCATTTTTATAGCCATTTAGCGCATCAAACATTGCAAAGCCCCAAAGGGGCGATATTATTGTAGCCATTCA
>JBBIOQ010000187.1:1930-4030 GCA_037443285.1 Sphingobacteriales bacterium
GAAAGATGTTATCTTGATTTCAAAGCCCCAAAGAGGCGGCATATTCAATAGAAGAAGAAATCAGCACCATGCCAAACACTTTTTCTCAAATCTACATCCACCTTGTATTTGCAGTAAAAGGCCGCGATAACCTCATCAGTCCAGCGAATTATACAAATACATGGCCGGCATCATTACAAACAAAGACCAAAAATGCATTATTGTCAATGGAATGCCCGACCACATACATGCTTTTGTTGGCCTGAAACCTGCCATGGCCATTGCCGACCTGGTCCGGGATATCAAATCCAACTCCACCAACTTCATCAACGACCAACGGTTTATAAAAACCAAATTCAACTGGCAGGAAGGGTACGGAGCCTTTTCATATTCCCATTCACAAATTGGTCCGGTATATAACTATATCCTGAACCAGGAATCTCATCATGCTAAGAAAACATTTCGCGAAGAATACCTTGGGCTACTTCGAAAATTTGCAATCAGCTATGAAGAGAAATACCTTTTCAATTTTGACACTGCATAAAAATGGAATTGCAGGCATTCGTCATTCAACCATAACGCCATTGCGCACTGCACAGAAATTTCCATTTGCTTCATAAACTCCCTGAATACACAGCAGCCCAATACTGCTTCGTAGTTTTGTGGTACCTGCAAAGACCTATGTCACAATTGCATTTCTTTGCATCCTGCAAAGCACATGACCTACGCCGAAACCATCGAATACCTGTATGCACGCCTGCCTATGTTTACACGCATTGGTGCTGCAGCTTACAAAAAGGATTTGCACAACACCATTGCACTGCTCGAAGCATTGGATAATCCGCACCGAAAATTCAGAAGCATACATATTGCAGGTACCAATGGCAAGGGCAGCGTAAGCCACATGATGGCGGCCATCCTGCAACAACACGGCTACAAAACAGGCCTCTACACTTCGCCGCACCTGGTTGATTTCCGCGAACGCATCAAGGTGAATGGCGAGTGGATTGAACAGCAGTTTATCATTGACTTTACCAGGCAAATCCAACCACTCATCGAAGAAATTGAACCCAGCTTTTTTGAAGTCACCGTGGCTATGGCTTTCGAATGGTTTGCACAGCAACAAGTGGACATTGCCATCATCGAAACCGGCCTCGGCGGCAGGCTCGACAGTACCAACGTAATTACACCCGAAGTCAGCATCATCACCAATATTGGCTGGGACCACATGAACCTGCTGGGCGATACACTTGAAAAAATTGCTAACGAAAAAGCCGGCATCATCAAACCACATGTGCCGGTTGTTGTGGGCGAAACATTGCCTGAAACCAAAACTGTTTTTGAGGCAAAGGCAGCGCAGGAAGAAAGCGAACTGGTGTTTGCCGAAAATCAATTTGTTGCACAGCATATCCATGCCGGCGCCCTCTTGCTCGAAGTTGATTTTGCAGAAAGCCAGACGAATAACCGATGGCATGTGACTACCGATTTACCCGGCCTGTACCAGCAATACAACCTGCGCACTGCGCTTACGGCTGTGCAATTGCTCCGGGAAAAAGGATGGCCCTTAAACAAGGCCGCCACCCTTGATGCATTGCAACGGGTGAAACTACTTACCGGTTTGCACGGACGCTGGGAAGTGTTGCGTCAAAACCCTGCCGTGGTGCTCGATGTGGCACACAACGAGCAAGGTATTGCACAGGTGCTGTTGCAGACAGAACAACTGCAAAAGCAACAGCATGAAATGGGGATACACTGGATTATGGGCATGGTGAAAGACAAGGACATTGAGCATGTGCTGGCCCTGCTGCCCGCCCATTTTACCTATTACTTTACACAGGCGCAACTGCCCCGTGCCCTGCCTGCCGCCCAACTACAGCAAATGGCTGCTGACAAAGGTTTGCGGGGCGAAACCTATGCCCATGTAAACCTTGCCCTCCAACAGGCGCTGCAGCAGGCAAAACCGCAGGATCTTATCATCGTTTGCGGAAGCGTGTTTGTAGTGGGTGAAGTGGACAAGACAATTATCTACTAATTCCCAAAAACAAAGCAGCTATACATATTTTTCTGCCTTGCCACAACGACATAAAAACAACCCTGCGCTAACGGCATACTATAATACTC
>JBBIOQ010000188.1:0-221 GCA_037443285.1 Sphingobacteriales bacterium
TTTCTTTAACCATTTGTTATATTTGAGCTCGTTAATATATTGATGGGTATCGCTGATGCAAATGGCGAATCGCCTTTCATTTGGACGCTTCAAGGCTTCCGCTAACCATTCCAACTCGGCGTCTAAAGTAATAACCACGGAGGGCCTGTTACCAGTATATCGCCATACTTCAACATCATTGCGCCACCGCCATGAAATGTCGGCATCGGCCAAACCGAGCG
>JBBIOQ010000188.1:231-4030 GCA_037443285.1 Sphingobacteriales bacterium
TGCTCTTCCGATCTGAGCGGTCGTAGGTAGACAGTATTTTTCGTTTCATGGTGAGTCATCTCAAAGTGGCTATTGCTTTTTAAAAGCCTTTCCAATAATCAACAAAACCAAGCTTATAGATTAAGTAGGTTGTCTGGAGTTCTTGATTGATGAGATTAACTCTCTCTTGCAAGTCCGCATCAGCTTTCTTCAACAATACCCAGCACTTTGCAGCAGGACAATAAACTGATGCATGGTATCCCCATTGCTTCATTAATATTTCCATGCTTTTATTGGTATGAAATGCAGTATGTACCGGTGGACGGAAATAGAACCAATCAGTATCAGCAGGAATATTTTCGCATACTACAGTGTGAATGATAAGGCAACCATTTTCAGCAACCAATGCGTGTAATTTGTCCAGATCGTGTCTCGAGAGAACATGCTCAAACATCGCACTATTAATCACTGCACTATATTTAGTTAAGTCTGCTGTGGCGACGTACCGCTTATCACCTTCGGCCTTCACATATTCATCATAAATTGGTAATTCAATACCGAAATATTTGTCAAGCAAACTGCTTAATGTTCCATATCCTGCTGCATAGTCAAGCATGCATCCAGTGCTTATCACTCCATTGCGATTTAGCAGGTTAATCATTGTCGCTTGTTCGAGGTATGGCGGTTGATTGCCTTTTTTTTCAGCAGTTGGATCTTCCATAAAATGGTGTACATCCAGGTTCAGTTGTCCCCATCTTTCAGCTGAAAGATTTGTATGGGTGTATGATTGGGTGAATCCACAGTTGGGACATTTGTAATATTGAACCGGACCTATATCGGCCATAATCTGGTCAAACGGTTGCTCTGAATATATTTTTTCCAGGAAATATGCAGTGGGTGTATTACAGATAAGGCAGTTCATAACATTTGTTTCGTTACACTATGATAATTGCGCAAGGCAGGCACGGATGATAACTGACATATCTGCGGTCGTATACCGGTGATCGATAGGCAATGGCAATAAGTGGGTTGCCATTTTCTTTTCCAGGCTTTCAGCGGTTTGTATAGAGGCTAATTCCAGCCACAGGCGGGGCACATAAATCTGTTGTTGCCAAAAATACTCATGCACCATTGGTTGTGATGGCAGGAATGGATAATACATGGGTACAGTGCCTGCCTTAGTCTGCACAGGCAATTGGTTATACTTTCCCAAAGCCTCGTGCAATAGGTGGAAGTATTGCCGACGCCTGCTGACCATACACTCATAATCAGCCTGCCGCAGGATTGTTTCTCTCAAGGAGGAAACCAAGGCAGTTCCTTCACCACAGAGCCTTTCATTTTTCTGAAAAAAAGGATATCCGGCTGCGGTATCACCCAACTGGCGCAGGTAAAGATGGTCCGTACAATAGCAGGTGTTGGCATTTAGTCCTTCAGTACCAGGCATGGCATGCCCTGTTGGTGCCATTACATAGGCACCATCCGCCACCCCCATCCATTTGCGGGCACTGTTAAAAGACCAAGCCGGCAGCCCCGGTTTCCAGAAAAAAGCCTGCGTGTTATCGATGATACACTGGTGCTTCCAGGTTTCGGCCAGTTGTGTAGCCGTTTCGCGGCATCCATCATTGTAGTTAATGTACAGCAGCAGCTCACCTTCCGAAGGTTCAGGAATGTCCACAGGGACTAACTGTTCATTCACCCTGTAAAGGGTGTAAGGAATGTCTAGTTGCTGAAAAGGATGATACAACACTTCACAGCTGTACAGGGGCAACCAGGCATGGGCTGGATCCAGGTATTGCAAGAGCCATTGCAATACTCCACGGCCACTGTTGAAGCAGGGGCCACTGTGCCATGACTCCTCACCTCCCAGGCAGGTTTCCAATCCAAAATATCCGCCAATCTCAGCCATTATGCATTTGGCCTTTCGACAACATACCTTGAATGTCCGAAGGATTATTGAACATCATCACGTCAATAATACTGAGGCCGGGCTCGAATGTGGCTCGTCGCTGTGAATAGGATGGCAATGCAGCCTCCCAGAATTGCAGTTGAATGCCTGCTGCACCAAACTCGGAAGGCACAAACAAATCCCCACCATTCACCGGATTGCAATAAGCCACTCCACCCAATTGTCGGGTGATCTCAAGCGCCCACTGGCCGGCATGCTGAACCGCATCGTATTGCAAGGGCAAATCTGAAGTCAACTCCACACGTGTTCCAATACCAAGGTATGCGCAGGTCTTTTGAAGACAGAAATGGTTAAACCTGGCCAATTCATCACCCGGGTATTCCATGCATTGCTGCACCAATTCCATAGTTTGGCTGAAGTAAGGCGCTTTCTTTTTGTAGTGAGCCAATTGGCGGATGATCTTTTCGCGATGCTCCTTTTCAGGTCTGTAACGAATCGCTGCGATGCTATCCCTTTGGTGATGTGGCACCAGTGGCAGTACAAAGTATTGCCAGCCCTCAGCAGGTTTCAAAATCCGATTACGATTTATCCATCCATGTCGAATGTACTGCACCGCGTCAAGCAGAATAAATCGATCGACATTTGCTATCAATTGAAAATAGCCCAGGTAAGGAAAAAGGTATGGTTGCATGATACCAAGTGTCACCAGTGCTCAGGTTATAAATGAAGAAATAGCAGCCAGCATTAAATGTGCTGCAGTATAATGTTCACGATTCTTTCCTGGTCGGCTTTCGTAAGTCCATTGAAAAATGGCAGGCAGAGTACGGTAGCGGCTAATTGCTCACTCACCGGGCAGCTTTGATAGTCGCCATAAAAAGGCAATATGTTGAGCGAAGGATGGAAGTATCGCCTAGGAAAAATTTGTGCTGCCTGCAAGGCCGCTCTAACCTGCAATGTTTGCTGCTCATTGGCAAAAAACAGGGGGAAATAACTGTAGTTCCACTGAAGCCCTTCAATCGCATCGGGCTGCAACCAACGCAGGCCGCTTCCTTGCAGCAATCGTTTGTATTCGGCAAATAGCAGGCGCCGCTCTGTAATGAAGGCATCAACCTTTGGCAATAAGGCCAGACCCATAGCGGCATGTACTTCACTATTTTTGGCATTGATACCTACTTCAAAATACTCTTCTCCTACATGCCCAAACTGCCGGTACAAATGAAATTGTCTGGCCATTTTTTCATCCTTTGCAATAACGCATCCACCCTCTACCGTATGAAATATTTTGGTAGCATGAAAACTACAGGTCGCGATGTCGCCATAATTCAACAACGCCTTGCCTTTGTATTGAACTCCGAAACAATGCGCACCATCATAAATAACAACCAGCCCATGCTTGTTAGCGATTGCCTCAATAGCAGCGACGTCACAAGGCATTCCATACACATGCGTAGCCAAAATCGCCCTGGTACGTGTAGTTATAGCTGATTCAATAGCTTCAGGACTGATACAACAGGTTTCCATATCTACATCCGCAAAGACGGGTTTAAGCTGCTCCCATGCAATAACATTAGCCGTAGCTACATAACTAAAAGGCGTTGTAATAATTTCATCACCCGGCTTTGCCTGCAAGGCCTTCAGTGCCATTTGTAGCACCAAAGTGCCATTTGCTGCATACCATAAAAAAGGAGTATTCAAATATTGACGCAATGAATTCTCCAACTCCTGCACCAATTCTCCGTTGTTGGTTATCCAGCCCTTCTTCCAAGCTCTTTGCAGAATTGCGCTATATTCCTCAAACGAGGGTAAAACGGTTCGGGAAACGTTAATCATTCAGATGATTTAGACTGAAACAAACCTGTGGCCTGACATAACCCGGCCATTTGCCATGCCAGGAAGAAGCCGCTCGATTTTCCA
>JBBIOQ010000189.1:0-3992 GCA_037443285.1 Sphingobacteriales bacterium
CTGGGAGTTCGTTGCATGATTTGCATGTACAATGAATAATGCTCCGGCGTGAATTGCGCACATGACGTGGATTTGCTAACAACATTTTCAAAAGCTGCCAGAATGATTTTGGCCCTTCGGCGATAAGGAGAACGAAAAGCCGCCAGGTATTCATCCCAATGCTCAAACCCGTTGTCAAACATGATGGTCGGCAGCATGGTCATGGCAATGCCCGGGCTGACTTCAAGGTCTGTTAGCAGGTTCAGGCCGAGAATTACTCCACGCTCCATCTTCATTATGTGACGAATGAGCATTTCAGAATCACATTTGCTTTTGCCAAAAATCCCCGATGCCGAAACTGAAGCCGGCAGACCAATGACTTGCATCCGCATCCGCATTTTTTTTCGACTGAATGTAAACAGGTCTACATGCAACGTGTACACGCAAGCACCAGCCAATAGTTCATCGTTTTCGAAGTGCATATAGTACCGTTGGGCGCAGGGATTGTATTGTTCAGCATGGCGCAGAAAATCTTTTCGCTGAAACACGCATTGGGCCAGGTCATCCCATTCGGGAGGCAATAAAACCGCTGTCTGACATTTTTGAAAACTGTTCATTATTTGCCAGAATTGTTCCTGAAGTTAGCGTGTAGTTCCTACGGCATTTATGACAGATATCAGTAGTTTATCTTCATCAGATTTCACCAAAAATCGACACTAAAGACTTTGGCAATACAGGTTGTGGAAATTGAAAAGCCTGCAGGTGAAAGATTCGTGCTTGTTGGAAAAATCCCTCAACTTAGCCGGTATTGTTCACTTCATGATGACTGCGCCAAAGGATATATTGAAGCAATATTTCGGGTACGATTCCTTCCGCCCAGGGCAGGAAGAAATCATACAGTCGGTACTCGATGGAAATGACACGCTTGCACTAATGCCCACAGGTGGTGGCAAATCGGTGTGCTATCAAATTCCTGCATTGGCCACCGAAGGAATTTGCCTTGTTATTACGCCGCTGATCGCCCTGATGAAGGACCAGGTAATGCAACTGCGTAAGCGAAATATTTCCGCCCTTGCCATTCATAGCGGAATGACCTTTTATGAAGTGAAAAAAGCAATTGAAAATGCATGCACGGGCCATTTCAAATTTCTGTACCTATCTCCAGAACGGCTGCAAACAAAACTGTTCAGAGAATATTTGCCAGCCATGCCTGTGAACCTAGTTGCGGTAGATGAAGCACACTGCATTTCGCAATGGGGTTATGATTTCAGGCCACCTTACCTGAAAATAGCCGACCTGCGCACTGAATTGCCACATGTGCCCATACTTGCTCTTACAGCTTCAGCTACCAAAAGGGTACAGGATGATATTATTGAAAAACTACAGTTTTCCATAACGCAAAAAGTTTTTCGCCAATCCTTTGCCCGTCCAAACCTTTCTTTTAGCGCCTTCAACCTTTCGCAAAAAACGAATAAGCTTTTCCAGGTTTTAATGAATGTTCCAGGCTCTGCACTGGTATATTGCCGCAACCGAAAACGTACCCGCGAAATAGCGGAACTGCTTTTGTTGAAGGGCATAACAGCTTCCTACTATCATGCTGGTCTCACCACGGAGGAACGAAACAACCGGCAGGAAAACTGGCTCAACAACCGCATCCGTGTAATGGTTTGTACCAATGCCTTCGGCATGGGCATCGACAAGCCCGATGTACGTTGTGTGGTGCATACGGATGTGCCCGATAGTCTTGAAGCTTATTACCAGGAAGCAGGCCGTGCAGGACGCGATGGCAAAAGAAGCTATGCTGTGCTGCTCTACACTTCGGAAGAGCTGGAAGCGCTGCGCATGTTGCCTGCTCAGAAGTTTTTGCCAATAGCCAACATCAGGAAAGTGTACCAGGACATTTGCAACTACCTGCAATTGCCCGTTGGCGCAGGTGAAGAACAATACTTCAATTTCAATCTATCCCAATTCTGCGAATCGTTTAAAACCGAGCCTGCAGTAGCCATGAATGCTCTGAAAGCGCTTGAAACAGCAGGTTATCTCTCCTTTTCAGAGCAGGTGCTTGTTCCTGCAAGGGTGCAGGTAGTAGCAACCCGGGATTATATTGAGCAACTCGAAAACGACAAGCCTGCATTGGAGCCAATCATTAAATTGTTGCTGCGCACTTATGAAGGCATTCTTGACTACCCTGTCAGCATCCGGGAAAAAAGCCTGGCGCATTTTCTGCAAACCGATGAGGCAAATGTTGTATCGTTACTAAAGCAACTCACTGTTTACCAGGCCATAGAATACCAACCCTTGAAGGACACACCCCAATTGTATTTAATGTACAATCGTGTAGTTGCAGAACATGTACAGATTGATCAGCAGTTGTATGCCTTGCGAAAGCAGCATTACACCAACCAGGTGGAAGCCATGGTGGCCTATGCCGCCAACAACAATACCTGCCGCAGCAGCATCATCAGGAAATATTTTGGCGATGATGCAAAAGAAGAATGTGGCATTTGTGATTATTGTTTGTCGAAAAAACAGAAGCCCTACAGCGATGCCGATGTGGCCGCTGCGCAACAACAAATGCTCGCCATTTTGAAAAAATCAACCACGCCTTTACAGTTGCGCAGGCAATGTCTGCATACCGATAGTGTTGTATTCGATTTGGCTTTCCAGAAACTGCAGGAAGAAGAATTGATTATTCAGCAGCCCGATGGAACCTTTGTAGTGAATCAATAACCTGCCAGGCGTTTGCATCCGCTTGCCGGATGGCAATCATCATTTTTTCTGCAAGCTACTTTGGCGTAACTTGTACATCCACCTAAAACATACGATTATGCCAAAAAAGATATTGTTCATCACCGGCGACTTTGCCGAAGATTATGAAACCATGGTTCCCTTTCAAATGCTGACGATGGTAGGCCATGAAGTGCATGCAGTTTGCCCCGGCAAGAAGAAAGGTGACAAAGTAATGACAGCCATTCACGACTTTGACGGCTACCAGACTTATAGTGAAAAACCCGGCCACTTATTTGAACTGAATTACAGTTTCGACGATATAGATGTCTCTCAATACGATGCGTTGTGCATTGCAGGAGGTCGTGCGCCTGAATACCTCCGCCTGAATGCAAAAGTTATCGGCATTACACAGCAATTCATGAACAACGATTTGCCAGTGGCCGCTATTTGCCATGGTATCCAGATTCTTACAGCCGCCAATGTAGTAAGGGGAAGAAAACTCACAGCTTATCCTGCCGTTGGGCCTGAGGTAACACTGGCAGGTGGCGAGTACGAACATGTAGCTGCTACCGAAGTGGTGGTTGACGGCAACCTGGTTACATCGCCTGCATGGCCCGGCCATCCAAAATGGATTCGGGCCTTCCTGAAAGTGCTTGGCACCCACATTGAAGCGTAACATCTCAACCGGCTGCGGCCGGTTTTTTTGTAGGTTTGAATCATGACCCGCCGCCTTCCACTGTCAGCACTTGCAGCCCTCATCCAGGATACTATTGAATCGGTTTTTTATGATGAAAGTTTTTGGGTGATTGCTGAGATCACCGATGTAAAACGCTATGAGCAAAAACGTTGGTGTTTCCTGAAATTTATGGAAAAGCACCGGGACCAGGTATTAGCAGAAATGCAAGGCATTTTCTGGTCGAATACCTACAACGAAATAGCAGCATTTGAAAGCAAAACAGGACAGCGATTTGAAAGCGGCATAGAGATCAGCTGTCGTGTAATGGTAAGGTTTCATCCGCGTTATGGATTGAAACTGGAAGTGCAGGAAATTGACACTTCCTTTACGCTGGGCATGATGGAAATGGAACGGCAGCAAACAATAGATCGTCTGCTCAAAACTTTTCCCTCACAGATTAAGTTTGCCGATGGTGAATTTTTTACACCCAACAAGCAATTGCCCTTTCCGAAAGTGTTGCAACGCGTAGCCTTAATTGCTGCCACAGGCAGCGATGGCGAACGTGATTTCAGGCACGAATTGCTGTACAATCAATACGGATACCAGT
>JBBIOQ010000190.1:0-3930 GCA_037443285.1 Sphingobacteriales bacterium
TGACCCTGTTGATTTTGCAAAATGTCCAAACTGTTTTGATGTCATGGTGGTCGATGCGCCCTGCTCCGGCAGTGGCCTCTTTCGGCGTGATGCTGATGCCATGAAACATTGGAGTGAAGAAGCAGTAAACCATTGCAGCCTGCGGCAACGCCGCATAGTGGCCGACACATGGCGTGCATTAAAAAAAGGCGGGTTGCTCATTTACACCACCTGCAGTTTTTCACCTGCTGAAGACGAAGAGGTAATAGATTGGATGCACGATAATTTTGAAGGTGAAGGCCTGCCATTGCAAATTCCTGAAGCGTGGGGAATAGTGAAATCAACATCAGGGAAACACAAACACGAATGCTATCGCTTTTATCCCGACAAGCTAAAAGGCGAAGGATTATTCCTTGCTGTATTCAAAAAAACAGGCGATGATTCATTGCAGGAATTTACCACAAAGAAAAGCGGCTTTCACACTAAGCAGGCTGTGCCTGTAGCGGAACTTGAAAAGGCATGGATTGCAGCTGATGATGATTTGCGCTATTACAAAAACAAAGAAACACTTTATGCGATGCCTTCAAATACCCTGCAGTTGTTTTTTGAATTGAAGGAAAAACTACATATCCGCAAAGCAGGTATTTGCCTGGGCGAATGGCTGCGCAATGGACTTCAACCCGACCATGCACTTGCAATGAGCAACTTGTTGCATGCTGATTTGCCTGTTGTGCAGGTTGATTTGCAGCAGGCATTGCAATACCTCAGGAAAGATGTTATTCATATAAACGAAAACCAAAACGGGTGGTTCCTTGTAGATTACAACGGCATGCATCTTGGCTGGCTTAAAAACCTGGGCAACCGTATCAACAATTACTATCCAAAGGAATGGCGGTTAAGAACCTGATTTCCATTTTTCATTTAACAATTATTCTGGCACAGATCAACCATATTTGTCGCTACTGAAAATTGCTTGCCGGATGAAAAAAACAGCATTTTTGTTAGTCATGGTTTTTGCGGGATTTGTTGTTTTTTCCCAGGAGCAGGAAGTGTTTGTCAGGAATGGTGTAGCTGTAATCAGGTATGCATTGCAGCCCGGTCAGACTTCATATGATTTGTACAAAAAGTTCGGCATGGATGAGCAAGCTTTCATCAGCCTGAATAGCGACACCACCGCCTCGTTGAATGAAAATGAAATTTACCTCGCCATCAGCAATATTTTATTGGCGCAATGCAACAGCGGCGAATGTGTTCGGCTCATCTACTCTGCAGCAGCAGGTGATAATTTTAAAAATGTTGGTGCGTACCTCGGCAACCTGAATCCTTATGTCATTAAGCAACTGAATCCCAAAGTAGAAGCTGTGTCGCCGGGACGAAAATTGTTGGTAGGCTTTTTGCCCAACCACATCCTGGATGCCGGCAACACAGGCAAATCAAACCCAACAGCAAAATCTACCATAAGCAACTCCGACAGTGCCGCAACTACTGCTGCAAAAACACCTTCGAAAACTTCTTCAAGCGATACTACTGTTACTAAACAGCCCGATACTCCTTACATGGGCGCTGGCTATTTTACTTCAGAATATGCGCCGGTGAAGAACACTAAAACGCCGGGCAAGGCTACCAATTTCAAGAGCCTGGGCGGTTGGTACGATGGAAAATTTTATGTGCTTGTAAATGGCATTCAAACCGGAAGGCTGGTGAAAATTACAAATACACAAAATGGCAAATACATTGTGGCCAAAGTAGCTGGAGCATTGCCTTCCTTGAAAACCGACAAACATTTGCTTGCACGCATAAGCAACGCCGGGTGTGCAGCGCTTGATATCTGGGATGAATCGGAGTTTGATATAGAACTGGAAGAGTAGCAGGCTATGGATGCAGCCGGTATCCCCGCAGGAAATCTTCAACCTGCATACGTTTCTTTCCCTCCATCTGCAGTTCAGTCACTTCAATGAACCCATCACTCGCTGCAAAGCGCAAAAAGGATTTAGCATCGCTTTGAATGCTGCCTGCTGCTAGTTCATCCGCCTGCAAAATCTTTCGGCTGTGATAAATCTTCAGCATCTTCCCATCTAATTGGGTGAAGGCGCCAGGCACTGGGGAAAGCCCACGAATAAGGTTGTGAATTTCAGTTGTGGTCCTGGTCCAGTCAATACTGCAGGTCTCAGTGAAGATTTTGGGAGCATGCTTAAGTTGCGTATTGTTTGAAGCGTGCAGATTGTGGGCATTTTCATCCTGCGACTTTTCAACAATCGTTCCCTGCGTCAAACCATCGACCGTTTTCACCAGCAATTGTGCTCCAAGTTCCTTCATGCGGTCGTGCACTTCTCCGGCGGTTTCATCTTCACCAATGTTCATTATTCCCTGCAGCAGCATGTTGCCGGTGTCAATTTCGTGCTTCAGTTTGAAGGTTGTCACGCCTGTTTCTTTCTCACCATTGATGATAGCCCAATTAATGGGGGCAGCGCCCCGATACTGTGGCAGCAGACTTCCGTGCACGTTGATGGTGCCCAATCGAGGCATTTTCCAAACAACCTCGGGCAACATGCGAAAAGCCACAACCACCTGCAAATCGGCATGCAGGGTTCGCAGTTCCTCCACAAACTCAGGATTTTTCAATTTTTCAGGTTGCAGTAATTGAAGGCCTTTTTCAACTGCATATTTTTTAACTGCACTCTCATGCATCTTCATGCCACGGCCTGCAGGCTTGTCGGGAGCAGTAACCACACCCACAATATTGTAGCCGGCTTCAACCAGCGCATTCAGCGATGCAACGGCAAACTCGGGCGTACCCATGAATATTATTCGCAAATCCTTCTTGTTCATCACTTCTGCCTGCTTACATTACCAATAATGTGTACACGAATTGTTGCCTGGAAAATTTCTAGCCAACCACCACCTAACACCTCCTGCCTTATTCAAAATCCGGGTACAAAAGGTATTGCTTCCGCATTTTCTTGTAGGTAGCAATTGCAGGTTCCCAACTCTTGCGTATTTCTGTTTCTGTTTTTCCATTCATCAACTGCCACATCAGCATGTAGTTGCCGGTTAGTCTGTTGAAGGAATAATCCTGCCATTGAGGGTTGTTCTTTTTCGGCCGCAGGAAAAAACTGTCTTTGTTGGGAAACAAGTCATATGCTTTCATTACATATGACAATTGAATATGCTGCCAGTGTTTTTGGGTGATGTCTATTTTTTCCTTGCTCAAATTGTAACCGTAGCATTTCTTATCCTGCAATGGCGGATACTTCGCTCCCGGCGTACTTACCGGTGTAAAACTGTAGAGTGTATCAGGCAAGGAGGGATGCCCGAACATTTGAAAAGGTTTCGCTGTGCCGCGGCCTAGGCTAAGTTCTGTGCCTTCAAAATAGCATGTACTTGGATACAGCAAAATGCTTTGCATATCGGGCAGGTTGGGGCTTGGCTTCACCGGTAACGGGTAGTAACTCTTGTGGGTATACCCGGTGCATTTAATCACTAGCATATGAAATGGAGTGTCGGAGGTAGGTTTTGCCTTTTTGAACATATCCATTTTTGCATTGGCTTTATCGCTCAGCCAGTGCTTGCCTACCAGCATTTGGGCGTACTCACCCATGGTAAGGCCGTGCACAACTGGAATACTTTGCAGGCCTATAAAACTCTTAAATTGTTTTTCCAAAACCGGACCGTCAACATAGAACCCGTTTGGATTGGGCCTGTCGAGTATTAAAAGTGGTTTTGCATTTTCAATACAGGCATTCATGAAGGCTTCAAGCGAGGCTATGTATGTGTAAAATCGAACACCAACGTCCTGCACATCAAATACCATTACATCAAGGTCCTGCATGTCTTCGGCCGATGGGGCACGCTTGCTGCCATACAAAGAAATGATTGGAGTGCCTGTGGCAGAATCAACTGTATTTCCCACAGTTTCACCCGCATCAGCTGTTCCCCGAAAGCCATGCTCGG
>JBBIOQ010000191.1:0-3767 GCA_037443285.1 Sphingobacteriales bacterium
ATTGTTTTTCACATAGTGCAGTAATTTGGCACTGCCTGCTGTACCCATGTAATAACCAGTTGGAATTGTTATCAGGTAATCGTCTTCTCCAAACAAGGTAAATGCAGCAATTTCTTCGCCTGAAGTAGTTTGAAAAATCCTGGTAGTTCGGTCATCGAAAGAAGCCAATATGATTTTGCCGTTTCTTGAAAATGACAGGTCTAATACTTTTCCATAGGGTGCATGAATTTCTGTGCTTACTTTCCTCTTTGAAATGTCGAAAATGTTGATTGTCCCTTTCATAGATTGGTACGCAATCAAGCTGTCATTCTCATTGATTTTTTTCCAAAGGTCGCCGCCCATATCAGGTATCTTAAAGAGTACATTTTGGTTTTTTAGATGTACCGCTTCTCCGTTATCATGCAACAACCATTCGCAATTTGTACTTAGTAAATAGTACTCATCGGTTTCATGATTTACAAAGTACCTGTCAGTAATGCGCTTGCTACTGAGATCATATTCGAAGAGGGTATCCTCGGTTACCAGTAAAACCAATGAAGATTGAGGTACAAACTTGGCACCACTTATTTCGTAGCCTATTGATTGAAAGTCTGGCCTGATTTCTGTCGTTTCTGTTGCTTTCACCACACAGAAAGTTGAGTCTGCAAAAGCTAACAATAACCTGTTAGTAGCAGTATCAAATCTGTAGCTATTTATCACTGGTTCGTAGCCAATTGACCTAATTGGACTAAGGTTACTCAATTGCCAGATTTTAACTGAATCGTCTGAACCCGACCGCATAGTTGTCATTAAACTATTTTTCCAATCAACAAACACTGTACCTATTTCATCGGTTAGTGTATGCCAGGGCATATCTCTGAAATAGCTTTCAATAATGTCTGCTTTTGATCGGCCCAGGAGGACTGTTGCATTGCCGGCACTTCTGATAGTTGTGCTGCCAATACGCCAGTCCTTTATGCTTCTTTCCTCATTGAACAAGATTCGAGATGCGTCAGCTGAAGGGAAAATATCTGTTGCCAGAATGGCTGCTTTATCAAATTGGCTAATGATGGAATGACTTGCCAAATCAACAACAGCGAGTGAGAAATTGCCAAAAATATCAGTTGATGTTGCTGCTGCTAAATAATTGTCTGGTGACAATGTAATGGCCTGTTGCATCCCTACAGAACTTCTTTCAATAAAATCGGCCAATTCTCCAGTTTTCAAATTCCAGAAATGGATGAATCCTTCATCAGTTATTGAAATCAATTGGGAGGAATCAATGACTTTGAAATAGAGGACCCTTCGTTCTGAACTGAGTGTAAATTTGGATTGGCCTGTTTGCATATCTATGATGTTGAGATCCGAACTTGGCGACCTCACTCTTTGCCAATTCACTCCTGTTATAATCGTGTTTCTGTCGGTTTCTTTAATCCAGTTATCTCCAAAAACATCAAGTGATCGCTTTTTACTAAAATTGGGAACACTGTAAATTTGAATTGAATCGGCATCGGCATAACAAAAATTACCGTCACCCAAAAAGCATAGCTCTGCGGCCACCTCTTCTTGCAGTGGTATTGACCTTAATTTCTGCCCTGTTCCTCCATTCCAAATATCAATCCTTGCGGCCGGGTACTGAGATGAGGCCACATACCTTCCATCCAAGCTGATAGCATACAGTCCATAAGGCTTTGCTTTTTGATCAGGTTTTATTCGTGAGAGTACTCTTCTGTTTATAATGTCGTAATTGATCATAAGCCCATCTTCCTGCACCATTAGCATTCTGTTCTTATCGCGACTAATGAAAACAGACCCTAGACGAATGCTGGTTATGGGTGAACGATGTAGTTGCTTTCTGGTTGGCCAATGCCAGTATGTAACAACGCCTTCTGCTGCTACAGTTACAAGGGTTGTCTTGTCATTTAGAAAGAAATGCGAAAGCAGGTTTTTTTGGTTGTCGAGATACTCAAGCACCCTGGCAGAATTTACATCCCATATTGTAATTCTGCTATCCTCACCAGAGGTTATAACTTGTTTGGAGTCAGGCGAGAAAACAGCCTCAACAAAACCGCTGTGGCCTCTTGGAACAACAAGTCGTGGCTTCTGCGCGGAGGTAAAAGTGCAAAGACTTAACAAAGGGATTATTACAAAATTGTATCGCATGGTTTGGGATCTACCCTTCAATGGTAACATTTTTCAAAATGGTTTTCAAGAGCCTATTCAGCCATTTTACGCCCTCATCCCTTTCATCTCCTTTGTAAAACCAACCATTTCATTTTACAGAAGGCACTTAATGTATTTGCCCATTTTCCAATCCCAATAAACCGCATCATTTCTTTTGCATAATCCATGCTACGGCCTTCGCAGAAATGGCTGTTGCAAGTTCCTTCAGGTTGTCGGTTTTACCCTTTACTTCAAAACTGGTTTTGATTTGTGTGCCGCCTTGGGTAAGAATCACTTCAACGGTGACCTCATTTTCTTTCACCGTATAATCGCCGCTGAGCGAATACACATCATCGCCTTCATAATCAGGGCTGTAAACAATAGCTGTTTCGGTGCCCCTGGCGTAAACATCTGTTAATTGTCTGTCGATAAGACTGCGCAATTTCAGGTTATCAACCTTCGCTTCACTATTGCGAAATTCTGATCGGCCAAACCTGGGCTTTTCATTCGGCAATTCAATTTTGCGACGCACTTCTTCATCCACAATGCCGATGTTGAAATTAGTAGTACTGACCAATTGGGGTTGCTGCTGGTTACCGCCTTGTGCAGCAATACTTTCTACCGTTTTGTTGGCGGCATTAAACCATCGTGATACGTTCAGCAAGTTCCGGTCTTCCAGAATATCTGGTTGTTCTTTGATTGCCCTGAGCAAAGAGTAGGTGAGCAGACCTTGTGAGTAACGCCCCATTTCATATGCAGACTGGTTGCTGGCAGAAGCAGAAAGAATGAACATGCCTGATTTGCCATTCAATGTTTCTACTGCTCTGATTTGTTCAGCTTTGCTATCATCGCGGGCCGCCATGTATTGCTGTCCTTCACTACCCACTTGCACTAGGTCCTTAATAGCCTGCCCGCTGTTGCAGGCATCAAAAACAAGGATGCGTTTCTGCGCCTTCAGTTTCGATGGTTGAATCCAGTCGCTGAGTTTCTGCATGCTGATGCCTACATCCGCAATAGCATCGGTGACCGAAGTTTCTGAAGCATCGGCAGTAAGAAAGAAGAACTGGTTTTTGTTTTGGTCCCATTTGCCATGCCCTGCAAAAAAGATGAGCAAAATATCGTTGGCTTTTGCTTTGGTGCCTACATCCTGCACCACCTGGCGGATGGCGGCTTTTTCCGGGAACTTATCCCTGCCTTCGCCTGTATGCATCCTGCTGACAAACACATGTTCCTTGCCATCTGTATTGAGCAGTTTCTTCGCACTGTTTTCAATGGCGTTGGCCATATCACCCGCATCCTTGGCTGCATATTTCAAATCGAGTTCATCACCTTTGTAATCACTCACTCCAACTATGACTGCATAAAGATTCGGCGCATCCTGTACTTTTTTGTTCGCTACGAAATTCTTCGAAAGTGTTGACCGGCTGCTGATGTCGTTGGAAGCGGTGAGTGCTTTAACCGCAACAACATTTTCCTGGTTGCTGATAAAATAATCAGACAATTCGTTTTTAGGAATGATAAGAAGATAATTGCTGCCATCCTTTTTCAACTGTTCTTTATTATAGCGTTTTGCTTCAATATTGTTTACATACAAAATGGTTTCACCTAAACCACCTCTGCGTGGT
>JBBIOQ010000192.1:0-3723 GCA_037443285.1 Sphingobacteriales bacterium
GCGCATTTGCTCATAGCGTGCATTCAATTCCTGCATGCGCTTTGGTGGTCCGTAGGTGCTGAGCGCCCAGAGCACCAGGCTAATAAGCATGATAATTTTTCCCGCATCAAAAACAAAAATGCGAGCCTTTTCTACCATGGTATGCCCCACATTTTTCCAGCGTGGTGCCCTGTAAGTGGGCAGTTCAAGTATGAAATAGCTTTTCTCTTTTATGTGCACAAACCATTTTGCCACCCATGCTACCAGGAGTGCCATCACGGTGCCGAGCAAATAAAGCGCCATCATTACCAACCCTTGCAGGCTCAGGAAGCCCAGGTAGTAATTATTGGGAATAATGAGTGCAATAAGGATGGTGAATACCGGGAGCCTTGCGCTGCAACTCATGAGTGGCGTAATCAAAATAGTAAGCAGGCGCTCCTTTTGATTTTCGATGTTTCGTGCACTCATAATGGCAGGCACGGCACAGGCAAAGCCGCTGATCATGGGCATCACGCTTTTGCCGTTGAGCCCCACTTTGCGCATGATCTTGTCGGAAAGAAAACTAATGCGGGCCATGTAGCCCGTGTCTTCGAGCAGGGTGATAAGCCCAAACAGTATCATGATTTGCGGCACAAATACAAGAATGCCGCCAAGGCCGGCAATAGCCCCATTGATGAGTAAATCACTCCACCAGGTAGCAGGAAGTGTAGCCCCCAGCCATCCGCTTATTTGCCCAAAACTCCATTCAATGCCATCCATGGGGTATTGGGCAAGCCAGAAGATACTCTGAAAAAGCAGGAACAACACTGCCAGCAAAATGATGTATCCCCAGCGTTTATGGAGCAACAGGTTGTCCAGCCTTTCGGTAAACATTTTTCGGGCAAGCGGGTCGGCTTCCACCACCGTTTTCTGCATGATTTGCCTGATGCGCTGGTAGCGCTGCATGATTTCTTCTGCCTGCGTTTTGGTGTGGTTAAAGTTGTGTGCTATTTCTATGTTCTCAATCCTTTGCTGCGTTGCGTCATCCAGGTGAAATGTTTCGTGGTTGATGAGGTAGTGGATAGAAGTGTAATCACTGAGGGCCGGAAACACTTTCTGCAAATCAGCAATGGGTTCAGCCGCCAGGCTTTTGTTGCTGATGAAATCGTAGTGCGGGCAGGCGCAATTGTTGTTAGCCACCATTTCAATGGCCTTTTTCAAAGCACTGATGCCTTTTTCTTTTCGCGGATTTACCGAAACCACCGGCACACCAAGTTCGAGTTCAAGACCCGGCAGGTCAACCTGTGTTCCCTGTTTTCGGGCAAGGTCCATCATGGTAAGGGCAACAACCATAGGTACTTTGAGGTCGAGTATCTGTGAGCAAAAAAGCAGGTTGCGCTTCAGGTTGCTGGCATCTGCCACCAGCACCACCATGTCGGGCTTTACATCTTCATCCTGGTGCAGCAATACTCTGTAACTCACCCATTCATCGGCCCTCTTCGGGTACAAACTGTAAGTACCAGGGAGGTCAACAATATTGGCGAGGAGGGTTTCAGAAATTTCGCAGGTGCCGGTTTTTTTGTCAACCGTTACGCCGGGAAAATTGCCCACTTTCTGATGCAGGCCGGTAAGATTGTTGAACAGCGAGGTTTTCCCACTGTTGGGGTTGCCTACTAATGCGATATTGATGGTTCTCTTTTCCAAAATGAAATTTCAAAAGGCGGCCAAAGGTATAGGCAAAGGTGGTTGCCCGGTTTCGATAGCGGGAATGAGGAAGCAGGAATCGGGAAAGATATTTAACAAAAAGCCACCCCTTTTTGGAGTGGCCAAGTGAGGTAAGTAAGGTGTGGTACGTGGGGGGAAGAGCTTTGGCCGGTGGAAACCAGCCGGAAAGTGTGGTTGTTTTCACAGGCAGGATAATGGCTGGAAACGAAGGCTCTATTTCTAATAAACTATGCTCGATAATTCTGGAAAAGAAAGGGCAGTTTTAAGCTGCCCTCCCTCACGGTTCAGGAATCAGGGTTTACCGCAAAGCAAATTCATCCCATCGAATGGGCACAGCGTATAAATACCTGATTTTGTAATTGAAATCATTCAATAAGAGCCTATGTTATTGGATTGCTTTTGATATAGCACCGCAAAGGCTAATATCAAAGTGACATCTCAATGAACACAACTCCTTCAAGCGGATTCTGGTAATAGGGCTGGCATCGAATGAACCCTAAGCTTTTGTACAAATGCAAGGCAGGTCGAAGTCTTTCAAGTGTATCGAGTACCATTTTCTGGTAGCCCAACTGCCGGCTTTTTTCAAGAATTTCAATGGCGAGCATTTTGCCGATTCCATTTCCCTGGAATTTTTCAAATACAAACAGCCGTTTCATTTCGCAGGTACCTCGTTCTTTTGGCCTTAGTGCTACGCAACCTGCCGGCTCGCCATCGGCAAAGGCAATAAGCAGGCTGCCCTGCGGCGGCCCGTACATGTCTGCCAGCATGGTGAGTTCCGTTTCAAACTGCTGAAAACACAAGTCCACACCCAGGAATTGCTGATAAGCTATGAAGAGGGATTTAGCCAAGTCGAAATCAACCGAATTCGAAGCTTCCCTTATTTCAATTTTCGCTAGCTGGCGCATCTTCATTGGTAAGGTCTTTTTCTATTGACCGTAGTTTGTCTTCGCAATACCGGATCAGTTGCCTCGCAGTTTTCACTTTTACGGCAAGGGCATCCAGCGGCATCGCTTCGTCCTCCATTTCAGTCATCAGGTTTTCCAATTCATGCCAGGCCTGGTCAAATGTTTTGTTCTCCATGGTAGGTTTAATGTGTTGCACAACAATACAGCAATTGGATGAAAATTATCATCCTTCGTTGTTGCTGATTTCGGTTATGGAACTGGAAATTTTTTTATTTCTGAGTAGCGTGACCATTGGTAATGCAGTATCCAACTGAGATGCATTGGTCACCAGTATTTCTTGCTGCTTCACCAGGGCAAATCCCCGGTTCAATATTTTTTCAGGGCTCAAATTTTCCACTAATTTTTTTACCTGAAAAAGTTGCATTTTCCTGTACTGAAAAATGCGCATGCTATTTGTAGCAAGCCTTTTATCCTTTTCTGCAAGTTCAGATTTGTAGTGTTTCATTTCATCCCTTGCAGTTTTTTGAACAAGTATCCTCCAGTCGTGCAGTCTTTCCTTCTTTCGGTGCAACCTATGGGGAACTACCAGTTGCATGTGTTGCTGCCATTGATGAAGGGCAGTTTTGCGGTCGGCCACTATTGCTTCCCACCTTTCATTAATGTTTTCTTTCAGTTGCAGGAGGTCAGTTTCAAATCGTAATGCAGTATCCACAATGGCAGCAGCAGTTTTTGTGGGTGTTTTAAATTGCCATGCCATCAAATCAGCGATGCTGGTGTTGCGGTCGTGGC
This sequence comes from Sphingobacteriales bacterium, assembly GCA_037443285.1. Taxonomy (GTDB): domain Bacteria; phylum Bacteroidota; class Bacteroidia; order Chitinophagales; family Chitinophagaceae; genus Phnomibacter. Next base: position 3,378 of record JBBIOQ010000192.1, read on the forward strand.
CAATGCCGGTAAAAACAGGAATGGGAAAGAAGGCCACACGGCTTGCAATTTCGTAGTGGTCAAATGCAGCGAAGTCTGTGTTGGAGCCGCCACCACGAACCATAGCCACTACATCAAAATCTGCGGCCTGTTGATGAATGATGTTCAATTGCTGCAACAATTCCGGCACCGCACTCTGCCCCTGAACCGAGGCAGGAAACAAGGTCAGGAAAAACTGGTATCCGTATTGATTGTGCAGCAATTCGTGCCTGAAATCTCGTTCGCCATCGCTGCCTGTGGCTGCAATTAAGGCTACACGTTGCAGCACTTTCGGAAAGGGCAATTGCTTGTTGGGTGTAAAAAATTC
>JBBIOQ010000193.1:0-3674 GCA_037443285.1 Sphingobacteriales bacterium
ATGATTTATCAAATTGATGGGACGCCCGGATATTATTATAATTCGGGAAGTTCGCTATCTCCTGTTTGGATACGGCTGGGCATGCTATCGCTGCCATATTCAGGAAGCGCCAGCACTTCTGCCGATGCCTTCCTGGTTACCAACAGCACGGGTACGGCTATCAGGGGTACGTCAAGCAATACGCAGGGAAACTACCGGGGTGTTTATGGCACATCGGCATCTATTAGTGGAAGAGGGGTAGAAGGATATGCCAGCTCCACCGATGGTGCCGGCTATGGCGTTATGGGGAAGTCGGCCTCTCCATACGGAATTGGAGTTTGGGGAGAGGCCCTCAGCGATACGGGTTATGCCTCAGCCGTGTTCGGCCTTGCGCATGGTGATTCAGGCACAGGTGTGTATGCCTATGCCTACTCCAGTGTGGGCGAAAACTATGGTCTAAAGGCTTACACCAATTCTGCTAAAGGCTACTCCGGATATTTTACAGGTGGCCGCTTTGTGGTAAATGGCAATGTGGGCATTGGCACAGACAGCCCGGAGGCAGAGCTTGATGTGCATGTTTACGGAGGCGGGCTGATCATACACGATAAAAACGGAAGCAGCGATCGCCCGGGCATCCAGTTCAAAAACAACGACTCGCATTTCATTTCGGGGGACGATTCCACCAACGAACTCTTCGGCTTTTACTCCAATTTTAGCCATACCCGGGCACACGATGCCAGGCTGGCGGTGTATGGAAAATCGAACACGTGGTGGGGCAATAACATCAGCCTTACACATACCGGCACGTATGGTGCCATCGAAACCGATAGCGGCATTATCGCCATCATGCCACATACAGGCAAGGTTGGCATTGGTACCACGTTGCCCACAGCAGCGCTGGACATAGAAGGACAAATCCGCATACGCGGCGGCAGCCCTGCTGCAGGAAATGTGCTTACCTCGGATCCTTTTGGGGTAGCCAGCTGGCAAGCACCCGCATTTGTTACCCAGGGGGGAACGATTTCAGCCTATTCTATCAGCGACAATTTCATTGTGGGTTCAACCACCATGGATGGCAACAACGGTACAAGCGCCGATGATAACCGGATGTTTTTCAATAAAGCAAAGGGTGCCATCAGGGCTGGCTATGCAACTTCAGCATATTGGGATGATGTCAACGTGGGAAATGCATCCGCAGCTTTTGGTATGATTACCGAAGCTTCTGGCAGCGAGGCGTTTGCAGTCGGGTTTGGAACCACGGCCTCCGGACTTTCGAGCATGGCCTTTGGCGCCAACACCTTGTCCTCGGGTTCTTCGTCTACTTCGTTTGGCAATGCCACGCAGGCTACGGGCAATTATTCCATGACCACAGGCTTGTGGACAAGGGCTTCTGCACGGTCCTGCCTGGCCATTGGCGAATACAACCTGGGCACCGGCAGTACAGGAAGTTGGATATTAACAGACCCTGTATTAGAAGTGGGTATTGGCACCGCCAACGACGCCCGGGCTAATGCTTTAACCATACTTAAAAATGGTAATGTAGGCATTGGCATTTCCACTCCGCTCAACCGCCTGGAAGTGGCCGGCCAAATCAAGATAACCGGAGGCTCGCCGGGAGCAGGCAAAGTGCTCACATCCGATGCGCTTGGCCTGGCCACCTGGGATTATGCGCCGGGGCTCTCACTGCCATCCTACTACTCAGGCAACTATGCCAACAACCTGTTTGAAATAGTAAACCAGGGCACAGGTCCTGCCATTACCGGCGGCAACATCAATGCTGCCGGCACAGGTGTTTTTGGATACAATACGGCTGCCACTGGCACCACAATGGGCGTGAGAGGGCTGGTGACTTCTGCATCAGGATACGCGGGATATTTTACAGGCGGAAGGTTCTATGTGGATGGCAATGCAGGCATTGGCAACAATGCACCATCTGAAAAGCTGGATGTGAACGGCAATATCAAAATTGACGCAGGCGCCAACAGGTACTTCCTTTTCCCAGATAAGACCCATAGCCTGTTCATTGGCGGCCGGTCTGGGGAGCAGTCGGCATACGCCATGCATTTTATGACCGATGATGGCACCAACAACGGCGTTGGCCGCCTTACCATTTTGGGCAGCAATGTGGGCATCAGCAATTCATCGCCCTCTTACAAACTGGACGTAACTGGTGACCGCATCCGGCTCATCAACGGCAGCGAATGGATAGCCATGCGCACCGACGGAAGCCCGGGCTTTCTCGACCTGTCGTTTGCAGGTGGCGATATGGTGATCCAGGGTTCTGTTGCCGATGAAAATGTCATCATCAATCCATCTATGAACCGGGTGGGCATCCGCACCTGGACGCCACAATATGAACTGGATGTAAACGGCAGCATTCGTGCTATCGGCAGCGTGTACTATGGTGGCGCTACATCGGGGGCAGGAACGCCGTACAACAAGCCCGACTTCGTATTTGATGAAACTTACAGGGTATGGAGTACAGATGAAATAGCCGCTTTTCTGCAGCAAGAAAAACACCTGCCATGGCTCACTTCGGTAAAACAGGAACAAAAGGAAAACGGGGCTGCGGTGAACATGACCCGCATGTCGTTCGAATCACTGGAAGCTATCGAAAACCTGCAGCTGCAACTTGTGGAAATGAATAAACAAATCAAACAGCTGCAGGATGAAATCAAACAGTTGAAGGCCGGGAAAAAACAGTAAAAAAACTGAACTGACCTACGGGTAGAGGATTTGCTTGCAACTGCAGTGAGAAGGAAGGATGATTGCTATTCCGCCCAGTGAGGGGAGGCCTCTTTACTTTTAGTGTATGGGAGATGTGCATGATAAGAAAACGCGGAGCTACAATATGAGCCGCATCAGAAGCAAAAACACCAAACCGGAAATACTGGTTCGTAAATTTTTGCATGCACATGGTTATCGCTTTCGATTGCATGTAAAAAGCCTGCCCGGCACCCCGGATATTGTGCTTCCGAAATACAAAACGGTGATTTTAGTGAATGGTTGCTTTTTTCATGGACATGAAGGCTGCAAGTATTGTGTCATTCCTAAAAACAGGTACTGTGAGTCCTCCTAAATCTTTGTTATGGGCGTGACTTAAAGGCAAACGGCAAAATCAATTTAGTTGTTTGCTTTGCGTCCATGAATGATTTTTCAGACTTGTTTGTTTTGTCGGACCAACCTACAACCTGTCCATTTTGTGGAATTCGCAGTGAAATTTTATCAGATTTCTCTCATACCAGCAGTGGCTATCAAATCCATTTATGCAATTGGTGTAAATTGACATTACTTTTTTCGGCATTTTACTAAATCATAATCACAATGGCACATAGAGTTCAATGGACAAAAGACCAATTGTTATTAGCAATCAATCTTTACACCAAGTTGCCTTTTGGAAAGTTGGATCAACGTACAAAGGAAGTTGTAGCATTGGCAAGTCTCATTAGGCGAACACCTGCGGCGGTCGCATACAAGCTGGTCAACTTTGCATCTTTAGATCCTGAGTTACAAGCAAGAGGCATAAAAGGCTTGGGAAATACAAGCAAGCTGGATAAGGAGGTATGGAAGGAATTCTATAGTAATTGGGATGAAATGCTTCTATTGAGTGAAGAATTGCTGGCAAAGGTTCAAAGGGAAAGTAATGTGATTGTGATTACTGATCAGAACTTTATCGATGAAGAATTGCAAGGGTT
>JBBIOQ010000194.1:0-3649 GCA_037443285.1 Sphingobacteriales bacterium
TCATGGTCGCTATTATACTCCCGCTGGCAGCGCCAAGGATTTGGCGGCATTCCCTGGCTCGCCATGAACAGCTTCAGAGATGATGATGCCGACAAGGGCAGCAGTGCCTCCGACGGCGCCGACTGGGGCGTTATTTACGACCAGTTCCAATATGTAAAAGACCACTGGTCCTGCAATACCTATTGGGACCAGCACTATGTACTAATCGGTCAGGCCAATACCGCTCTGCAAACAGCCGACTCGCTCAAACTAAATGACCCCGCTTCGAACATTAACCGAGCTGAGGCTAAGTTTTTCAGGGCACTGGCTTATTTCGATATGGTACGTGCATTCGGTGAAGTACCCCTCATTGACTTTAGGGTTTACAGCGTAAACGATGCCAAAAAACCTAAGGCCACAGTTACTCAGATTTATGCACTGATTGATGCCGACCTTTCTTACGCCGAGGCCAATTTGCCCCTGAACTGGAAGAATGCAAGTGGTGCTTCCAAATTCCCCGGCCGTTTAACTTTAGGTGCAGCCAAAGCACTGCATGCTAAAACATACTTATACAGGCAAAACTGGACAACAGCTCTGAGCCTTGCACAACAGGTCATGACTTCTGGTGAATACTCACTAATGTCTGATTACAAAAAAGTATTCAGCGATGAAGGGGAGAATGGATCAGAATCCATTTTTGAAATTCAGGCAACCATTGGTGCAAATGGTGCTGATAGCTATACAAGTTGGTATGCTATTGCCCAGGGTGTTCGTGGCAGCGGCGACTGGGATTTGGGATGGGGTTGGAATGCTCCTACACAAAGCCTGGTGGATACCTACGATCCCAAGGATCCGCGCAAAGCTGCAACTATCCTTTACTCCGGTCAAAGCGATGGTATTTATGGAAAGGTGCTGCCCGACTATCCTTCCATTCCCAGAAAATACTGGAATAAGAAAGTATACCCAAGCCCAACTATGCAAACCTATACTGGCAGCCGGCAGGGTGGTTGGATCAACCAGCGTGTATTGCGCTTTGCCGATGTGATACTGATGGCTGCTGAAGCCGCGAATGAATCAGGCAATGGAACGTTGGCTGCCACGTACCTTGAGCAAGTCAGAAACAGGGCAAGGAATGGAGATGCAAGCATACTTCCAAAAATCAACTTTGTCGACAAGGCACAAATGCGTACCGCCATTCAAAATGAGCGCCACTATGAACTCGCAATGGAAGGTGAACGCTTCTTCGACCTTGTGCGTTGGGGTTTGGCTACTACCGTTTTGGGACCCATGGGTTATCAGAACAAGCACAGGTATTATCCCATTCCGCAACCTGCTATCGACCTGTCAGGCGGTGTACTGGTGCAAAACCCAGAATGGCAATAGACCTGCAATTGTAGAAACGGAGTTTACATTTTGTTTCAAGAAAAAAATATTCAACCATGATTAAGAATAAGAAAATAGCCGGTGCACTTGGCATATCAGCATTCCTGCTGATAGCCTCCTGCCAGAAAATGGAAAAACCTGCATCGGGCGATTATCCCAAGGACTCCAACCCTCCGGGTGGGCCACTTAACTTCTATGTTGCTTTCAATGGAACGACTACCGATCCTTTAATGAATGCAGTAGATAGTATCAGGGCCAATTTCCCTTCAGATAATCCATTGGCATCAGTGGATGGTGTAAATGGCAAAGCAGTACAAGGGGCCCTCAAAAAATTCATCAAATACGCCAAGCCGAACGACTGGGCTACGCAGGCAAAGAGTTTCACCATCTCTTTTTGGGAAAAGAGAAATGGACAAACTCAGAATAATAAGGGCACAAATGGCCCCGAGTACATCATGAGTTTCCCATCTACCAACGGCCACTGGTCCGGTGCCAGCCTGCTTGTTTTCCTGGAAGGCAATAATGCCGGATGCGCTGTAAAAGTGATGACAGTTGACAAGAATATGGCAGACAACTGGTTCACATGGGAAGGCGGCAATGTCATTCCGGGATTGTTGGACAATCAGTGGCATCATCTGGCTTTGGTGTACGATGCAGGCACCAGCAAGATGACCTTGTATGTAGATGGCAAAGCCAACTCCATACAACCACAATGGGGTACCCATGGCGCTGCCAATTTTGATAACAATAAGATCAGCGAAATGCGTGTTGGTTCAGGACCAGGCACAAACTATGATAGTGATGACTGGTTGTCATCACAATACAAAGGCCTGCTGGACCAGTTAAGAATGTATAGTTCAGCATTGACAGCCACCGAAGTGCAGGCATTGTACACTGGCAAAAAGTAATCTTCAAACTTTGTGTTCATAAGCAGTTAGATTTGGTTTTGAGGGCTGTTACATTCGTGTACAGCCCTTTTATTCTTATATGCATTGGATGAGAAGAACAAAATGAATTTTATGGAAAGCAGAAGGGTTGTGTTGGGACTTTCTACCTTGTTATTTTTTTCAATGTTGATGGTGCTTCAGTCCTGCAAACAATCATCAACAGGTTTGTTTCAGAAACTTTCTCCATCTCAAACAGGCATTGAATTCAGAAATGATCCTGTTTCAGGTAAACTCTTCAATATTCTGTACTACCTGTACTACTACAACGGTGCAGGAGTTGCCGCAGGCGATGTGAACAATGATGGCCTTACTGATTTGTACTTTGCAGCAAACAACAAGGGCGGAAACAGGCTTTACATCAATAAGGGCAATTTCAAATTTGAAGATGTTACAGCAAAGGCAGGCGTAGCAGGCACTTCGGATTGGTGCACCGGTGTTACCATGGCAGATGTAAACGGAGATGGTTGGCTTGATATTTATGTTTGCGCCATCAGCGAAACCTACGGACAAACAGGTAAGAATGAATTATTCGTCAACAATGGAAATGGGACCTTCACCGAAAGTGGAGCAGCATATGGGCTGGATTTTCGTGGGCTGTCAACCCAGGCAGCATTCTTCGATTACGATCACGATGGTGACCTCGACTGCTACCTGCTGAACCATAGCAAAAAGCCGCACTCGAATATCGTAGACACCAGCGCCCGCCGTAAGTACGATCCTTATTTAGGCGACAGGCTTTACCGTAATGACAAGTTAAACGGGCAAGTAAAATTTACCGATGTGGCCGCACAAGCAGGTATATTTCAAAGCAACCTGGGTTACGGCCTTGGTGTTTCGGTAGCCGATTTCAACAACGACGGTTGGGAGGATATTTACATTGGCAACGATTTCCATGAAAATGATTATTACTACCTCAACAACGGAAATGGAACTTTTACCGAAAGTGGCCGCGACCACTTTAGGCATTACAGCCGCTTTAGCATGGGAAATGATGCAGGAGACTTCAACAACGACGGGCAACTTGACGTGGTGACTGTGGACATGCTTCCTCCTGATGAAAAGACATTGAAGACCTATGGCAGTGATGAAAATCCGAACGTGTACAACGTAAAACTCACGATGCACGGATACCAGAACCAGTATTCACGCAACTGCCTGCAGCGCAACAATGGCAGTGGCATGAGTTTCAGCGAAACTGCTTTGATAAGCGGTGTGCCTGCAACAGACTGGAGTTGGTGCCCCTTGTTTGCCGATTTTGACAACGATGGTAACAAAGACCTGCTGATCACAAGTGGTATTGTAAAACGACCGGTTGACCTTGATTATGTAGATTTTGTAAG
>JBBIOQ010000195.1:0-3640 GCA_037443285.1 Sphingobacteriales bacterium
TTATGGCGATGGCAATGTTTTTATAGGCCATAATTCAGGATCAAACGAAACGGGCAGCAACAAAATGTATATTGGCAATGATGTTGATCATAACCTGCTCTACGGCGATTTTTCCAGCGGACAGGTACTTATTGGCAATGCTAATCCCAGCGGTTATGTTTTCAAAGGCAACCGCAAATTGAATGTGCTCGGCGGCGTCATTGCCGACAGTGTTAGGGTAGCGCTGAATGCCAACTGGTCAGACTATGTGTTTGCGGATGGTTACCAACTGAGACCCCTTGACGAGCTGGGCTCATACATCAGGAGTAACAAACATTTGCCGGAAATTCCATCTGGAGCAGATGTAAAACAGGATGGCATTGAATTGGGTGAAATGAATGCCAAACTACTTGCAAAAATTGAGGAACTCACGCTGTACCTTTTGCAGCAACAAGTGCAAATAGATGAATTGAAGAAATTGATAAAAAAATGAGAATTGATGTCCTTTGGGCAAATAGCTATTGTTAAATGGAAAAGCCTTTGCGTTCTGCAAAGGCTTTTCCTTCTATATAAAATTGATTCCATTATTTGCCTGCCTTCTTCACATACTTCTCCAACCAGGTATTTTGTTCCCACAAAAGGTGTAGCAGGTTTTCTTCAGCGGCATAGCCATGACTTTCAAATGGCAACAGAACAAAACGCACCGTGCCGCCATGTCCTTTAATGGCGTTGTACAGCCGCTCACTGTTGATGGGGAAGGTGCCGGTGTTGTTGTCAGCATCACCATGAATAAGCAGCAGTGCATCCTTGATGTTATTGGCAAAACTGAACGGGCTCATTTGGTAATACAGGTCGGGGGCTTGCCAGTAAGTGCGTTCTTCATTCTGGAAACCAAATGGCGTTAAGGTGCGCATGTAGGCGCCGCTGCGTGCAATGCCTGCTTTAAACAAACGGGTATGCGCCAGCAGGTTGGCCGTCATGAAGGCGCCATAACTGTGGCCGCCCACCGCTGCACGGCTGGTATCGCCAAAACCCAAGTCCCATGCGGCTTTCAGCGCAGCCTCTGCATTCCAGGTGAGTTGATCTACAAAATTGTCGTTGGGTTGTTTGTCACCTTCGCCCACAATCGGAAACTCTGCTTCATCCATCACCGCATAACCTTGTGTGGCATAAAAAACAGGCGAGCCGTAGTTGATGCGGGTGAAGGTGTATTTGCTGCCACGCACCTGCGCTGCATCGCTGGCACTCTTGAACTCGCGGGGGTAGGCCCACATTAGAATGGGAAGCCTGCCATCTTTTATAGGGTCATAACCTTCGGGCAGGTACACTGTTGCTGTAAGGTCCACACCATCGCGGCGTTTGTAGTTAATTTTTTGTTTGGATAGTTTGCGCAAAGCAGGTTGAGGATCGGCAAATGCTGTGAGTTGTTTCACTGAATTATCCGAAAGATTGCGCAGAAAATAATTAGGTGCTTCTGTGGTACTTTGCCTCGAGGTGATGATCATTCCTTTTTCAGCATCGAGCACATCCGCCACATTTTCATAATAGCCTTTTTCACAACGCCAGGTGATGTTGTTTTTCTTTTCCTTCAAATCGAACAATGCAAAAAAGGGCAGGTCGCCATCGGGTGAAGCGCCAGGCGCCAGCATGGGAATCGCATTTCCGTTATTCACTGTTTGCAGCACATTCATTCCTGATGCATTGCGTTTCAATACAGGCGTTCCCGGGTCGTTGTAACGGTCATTTGTACTTCTATCAAACAGCATTTCCACAGCACCTGTCGAAGGATTCAATTTCCAACTGCGGGTTTTTTGTTTGCCCATCAGACCTTCATTAAAGATGGCCAGGCTTGCATCGCCCCAAACAATTCCTCTGAGGCGCATTTCAGTTTTGAAGAGTTCTTTGGGTGTATTAAATGGTTCTTTCAAAAGGTACAAAGCATCGTGGGATGGCATTTTGTTGGAAATAATACCGCTGTCGAGCGGTTGTATCCAATAAGCCGAGGCAGGCTCATCGGCACGCCAGTTGAAGTTGCGTGGCACGTTTTGCACGTTATCAAATCCAGTGGGTGAACTTTCAGCCGATGGTAATTCGGCTAAAATTTTCACAGTGCCACCTTTGCGGTCAATGATTTTTACTGTGCTGGGAAAGCCATTGGCAGGAACCAGGTAGCTGAATGGTTTTTTGATGACTTCCACCATGTAATACTTTCTGTCGGGACTGATGGAAGCCCTGCTGTATATGCCCGGAGCTCCAATATTTGTTTCAATGCCAGCCTTGTTTTCAACCAGCTGGCTGGTGGCATAAAACTCAAAAAGTTGTTCATCATACGGACTTTTAATCAGGTCCTGGTAAGTGCGGCTGGGTGCAGCCTTACCTATGTTTTGCTGAATAACGGGGCCTTTGGGTGCCAATGGTTTGGCAGGTGCTTTGGCAGCCGGTGCGGTGGTTGCAAAATATGCAAGCGTTGCGTCATCGGCATAGCTGTAATCACTCAGCACAAGGTTTAGGTAGCGTTTGTTAACCTTGTATGCCACACCGGTTTTCACATCCACTTCATACAAATCAATCCCATGCGAAGTGGTGTTGCTGAACGCAAATTTTGTTTGAGAAATATTCCATTCGGGATTGCCGGCTTTGAGGCCAATGGGCAAACCGGCTACCTGCGTTTCCTTTCCCGACTGCAGATTCTTCACTTTAAAATTGAGGATGTAATTGCCACGGCTCGGTCCAAAATTGTTGGGATTAATGCGAAGGCCTGCAATGCGCAGTTCAGGCTGTGCCAACTCTTCAATTTTCGGGTATGAGCTTCTTTCAGCAATTAGCATATACATGCCCTTGTCGTCGATGCTTACACTGGGTGTAGGTGGTGCAAGGAGAATATCAGCAATGATTTTTGGCGGTTGCTGGTATTGAATATTGTCCTGTGCGGTGCCAGCCCATGCCATCAGGGCGAAACAGCCCGACAGCAGCAGTTGTTTGGCTTTCATAAACTTCAGATTGTGTTTGAAAGATAAGACGCTGAAACCGGAAAAGACAGGTGGAGGCAAAAGGTGCGTGCCTTACCGGCAGGTGTACGAACTCGCCGGAAGACCGCGCCGTTGTTTAGGTCGGTGAGGATACCGAGTGAAATGTAAAAGAAACAAAATACCCGACTTTCCATTTTCTTTATTTTCATGCCCCAACGCAACACACATGATGAACCTATCGCTGAATGAAATGAAGACAAGGGCCACCGCCTTTGCCAAAGACTGGGAAGAAACCGAAGGACGAGAAGAAGCAGACGCCAAAGAATTTCTGATTGACTTCCTCAACATTTTTGGCATCAGCCGCAAGCGGGTAGCCACGTTTGAGCACAAAGTAAAAAAGCTAAGCGAGGCCGATGGATACATAGACCTGCTATGGAAAGGCCGCCTGCTGGTAGAAATGAAAAGCAAGGGCAAAGACCTGAGCAAAGCCTACACACAGGCCAAAGAATATTGCCACGGACTGAAAGAGCACGAACTGCCGGAGCTCATTATGGTGAGCGACTTTTACCACTTTAAGGTATATGATGCAGAGGGGCAGGAAACAGCTTTTACCCTGCCGCAGTTGCTGCAATACCTCCCCGTTTTTTATCCGCTGGCAGGTATACAAAAAAGAACTTTTGCCGACCAGGACC
>JBBIOQ010000196.1:0-3585 GCA_037443285.1 Sphingobacteriales bacterium
GAAAGATACCCTTATTACTATTCAAGGTTTGATGAGTATGAAACACTCTTTGATGCAGGCGCCGATTTGCAGGTGAATATTTTGTCGTTGGGGGGATACTATGGAAAACCTGCGCAGAAGATTGCAGAAAAACTGATAGCCAATAACCTGATATCATGGGTGGGTACCGATCTGCACCATGAGCGTCATTTGCAGGCATTGCAAAGACTAGCCAATGATAAAAATGCGCTGCGATGGCTGGACAAAATCACGAACCTTCGAAACCGTGAATTGCAGTAAGGTTATACGTTGAACCTGAAGTGCATAATGTCGCCGTCTTTTACTACATATTCCTTTCCTTCAATTCGAAGTTTTCCATTGTCGCGGCAAGCTGCTTCTGAACCATACGTTACAAAATCATTGTACGCTATTACTTCGGCACGGATAAATCCTTTTTCGAAATCGGTGTGTATAACACTGGCTGCTTGTGGTGCTTTCCATCCCTGGTGAATAGTCCAGGCACGTACTTCCTTTTCGCCGGCGGTGAAATAGGTTTCCAATTTCAATAATTTGTATGCCAACCTGATAAGCCTGTGCAATGCGGGTTCATCCATGTGATATTCATCCATGAACATTTGCTTATCTTCTGGTTCATCCATTTCAGTAATCTGTGCTTCAATGGAATTGTTCATGATAATAATGGATGCTCCTTCCTTTTCCGCCATGCCTTTTAGCTGGCCACTGTATTTATTGCCTGTGTGCATGGAAGGCTCATCAACATTGGCAACATACAAAACCGGTTTTTCTGTAAGCAGAAACAAATCGGCAATGGCAGGTTTTTCATTGGCAGAAAGGTCAAGTTCCCTGATGTTTTTTCCTTGCTCCAGGTGTGCCTTGCAACTCACGAGTACATCCAATTCTGATTTCAGTTTTGCGTCACCTGACTTTGCCTGTTTTTCAATACGGGCAATCTTTTTCTCTACACTTTCAAGGTCTTTCAATTGTAGTTCTGTATCAATAATTTCCTTGTCACTTATCGGGTTGATGGCCCCTTCTTCACGCAAAACATTTTCATCTTCAAAACAGCGCACTACATGCACAATAGCATCCACTTCGCGAATGTTAGCCAGAAATTTATTGCCCAGTCCTTCGCCTTTGCTGGCACCACGCACCAGTCCGGCAATATCCACAAATTCAATTTGGGTAGGCACCACACGTTGGGGATTCACTAGTTCACGCAGTTTGTCGAGGCGTGGGTCCGGTACATCTACAAGACCAATATTGGGGTCAATGGTGCAGAACCTGTAGTTGCTTGCCTGTGCCTTGGCACTGTTGCTAACTGCATTGAAAAGAGTTGATTTGCCAACATTCGGAAGCCCAACGATACCTGCCTGTAATGCCATGATTATATTGCTTTGTATTGAATTGCCCTTCAGGAGGGCATTTTTAAGGCTGCAAAAGTAGGGGGCAGCCTGCATTCAGATTCAGCCTGAATGTTAAACCAACAGCTGGTCAGAAATTCGGCCTGCCGGAAGTGTGCAAACGTTTGTGTAAAAATCAATCGAAAATCAGGGTGATTTTTGCAGCACTCTGGCTGAATGCGTTGTCTTCAAGGCAAAACCTCTATCCATGTTCAGCTACATCTGGAATTTCATGATGAAAAGAATTCATCATCTCCTTTAATAGCAGCCGCACGGCCAACGGCGGATAAAAAGTTGAGACAATTTGGCGCGGATTAAGGATATTGGCTTCCTTAATACCATTGGGTTTTATGGCGCTGAATTATGTCTGGATTGCCTTTTTCATTATTGGCTTGATAGTTGCACTTTTCAAGCTCATTTTTTTACAGGACTACGAGATTTTCAAGAAACTGGTCGATGGCATTTTTGATGCATCGAAATCATCTGTTATGGATGTTGCCCTGCCCTTAACGGGCGTGATGGTATTTTTTATGGGCCTTATGAAGATTGGTGAAAAGGCAGGTGCTGTCAATTTTCTTGCAAGAATCCTCAGCCCATTTATGCGCAGGCTTTTTCCGGAAGTTCCAGCCAAACACCCTGCAATGGGTGAAATGGTAATGAACTTCAGCGCAAATATGCTGGGGCTTGACAATGCAGCCACACCATTTGGACTGAAAGCAATGGAAAGCCTGCAATCCATCAATCCTAAAAAAGACACAGCTACCAATGCACAAATCATGTTCCTCGTGCTGCACACCAGCGGGTTAACAATATTGCCGCTGAGCATTTTTGCTTACAGGGCCGGAGCCGGCTCCGCCGACCCCACGAGTGTGTTTATTCCATGTGTTTTGGCAACTGTTGTTGCTACTATGGCCAGCATTGTTATCACCGGCATTTGGCAACGCCTGAAATTTGACCTTGTGCTTGGTGGATGGCTTATCGTAATTCTTGCTTCAGTCATTGGTTTCCTTTTTTTTGTTGCCAACCTTCCTTCGCAGCAATCACTTCCTGAACCTTCCTTGCTGACAAAAGAAAATTTCAGCAAGGTTTTTGGCAACTTCATTTTGTTCCTCATTATTTCGGCACTCATCCTTTGAGGATTGTGGAAGCGCATCAATGTATTTGATGCATTTATAGATGGTGCCAAAGGCGGTTGGGAAGTGATCGTAAAAATCATTCCATACCTCGTGGGAATGCTTGTGGGTATCAGGGTTTTCAGGGAAAGCGGCGCTCTTGACTTTATCATCAGTGGGTTTTCATGGGTATTTACATCGCTAGGATTTGGCAATGAATTTGTGCCAGCTTTGCCCGTGGCTATTATGAAACCATTCAGTGGTAGTGGCGCCCGGGGACTCATGCTTGATTTGTTCAAAACTCATGGTCCGGATAGCTTCATTGGCCAACTCTCCAGCACCTTCCAGGGAAGTGCTGATACCACCTTTTACATTCTTGCTTTGTACTTTGGGAGTGTAGGAATTAAAAAGGTGCGCTATGCCATCTGGGCCGGACTGCTTGCAGATTTTATTGGTGTTATAGCTGCTGTTATCATTTCGTATTTCTTTTTCAAGCACTAATTCAACACCATGTTGCTTCCGCAGGTTTTTGTAGCACTAACAGCAAACAAAGGAAGGGGCGTGTTTACAAGTGAAGCCATTCCGGCAAGTACGGTAGTAGAAGTAGCTCCAGTTATTGTTGTTTCGCCTGCAGAAAGAGTTTTGTTGGAAAAAACCATCCTGCACGATTACATTTTCACCTGGGGTAGCAAAGAAGATCAAGCCGCAGTGGGGTTGGGTTACAGCAGTATTTACAATCATGCTTCGCCCAGCAACTGCGAGTATGTACTTGACTATGAAATGCAAACCATTACTATCATCGCCATGTGTGACATAGGTGCCAATGAGGAACTTACCATCAATTACAGTGCTACATGGAATGAAAGGAAACCAGTATGGTTTGATGCCGAAGAAGAGTAAACATCATTTCTCAAAAAACACCTGCGATCCGCCTACCCATTCCTTGTCTGCATTATAACGAACACCAATCATTTTCCCTTTGCTTAAGCGTGCAAGGTTTTGGACCGCAAAAGGCCGTGCTGCATTTTTGGGCCAGAAATAAAAAATGCGCATTTCAGCTTTGGCGGGCACAT
>JBBIOQ010000197.1:0-3362 GCA_037443285.1 Sphingobacteriales bacterium
GCGCCGGCCGAAATCATGAAATATTTTGGTACTGATGAATACGTAACCTACGAATGCGACTTTGCATACAATGCCACACACATGGCTTTGCAATGGGATGCACTTGCAACAGGCGATACAAGAGTAATGATGGCTGCCCAACACGAATTGCTCAAAAAGCCAATCGGAACATCCTGGATTACCTATACCCGCTGCCATGATGATATTGGGTTAGGCTATGATGATTACATGATACAATCGGCGGGCTACCAACCTTATGAACACAGGCGTTTCATTAAGGACTATTTTTCGGGGGTCTACGAAAGTTCACCGGCAAAAGGCGCATTATTTGCAGTTAACCCCAAAAATCAGGATGCACGCATTAGCGGTTCTTTGGCATCATTGTGCGGCCTCGAAAAGGCAATGATTGATAATGACCCTGTAGCAATCGAAACATCCATAAAAAAAATTGTGCTCATGCAGGCGCATAGCTTTTTTCTCGGTGGCCTTCCCATGATTTTCTATGGAGATGAATGTGGCACGACGAATGACTATTCGTATTTGGAGGAGGAAGGAAAATACTACGATAATCGCTGGATGCACCGGCCGGTCATCAACTGGAAGAATTTGAATTTGGAGGATGCAAACAGTATATCAAGCAAAGTATTCAGCGCCACCAGGCAACTTACTGCTCTGCGGAAAAAACTGGATATTATTGCCGACCACAGCAACCTGGTGTGGATGACAACATACAACATTCATGTAGCCGGATTCATCAGGTATGCCGGAAACAAACAGCTGTTCTGCATCTTCAATTTTTCGCCAGCCAGTACCACATTGAGTTGGAAGGCCTTTACCGAAAGAGGACTTCAAACCAAACAGGTCTTCGACCACTATACAGGCCGGACAATGGAGGTTGGAAATGACAGGGATCATTTGATGATTGAACCGTATGATTTTCATTTGCTGGAAGCAGTTTGATGTAGCCTTGCCACAAATAACAAGCACTATTTTTACAGGCCAAAAAAGAAAACCGAAACAAAAAGTTTCATAAAAGGAATTGGCCATATTTCTTCGGGTAATGGCTGACAGATTGCTGCACTTATTGCATCACTTTTAAATGCCCGGACATGAAATACTTCAAGTACAGATGTGCATTTGTTTTGGCACTGATTGCTGCTATCGCTTTGCATGCGCAAACATTTTCAGTCCATTCGCCCGATGGAAAAATTGCATTGACATTCTTGCTACAAGATGGCAAGCCAACTTATTCAATGACCTATGCAACGAAGCCCGTGATATTGCAAAGCAGCATGGGGCTTCAACTTGCTGAAGATATTAACATGGGCAACGGCCTGAAAGTCGTGAAGGACAGTGCCACCCAGGCAAACGAAGACTGGGCGCCTGTTTGGGGCGAAGAAAAAACCATCCACAATCATTACAATGGTTTGGTGGTAACGCTGCAAACACAAACAGGCCGGTTGGTTATCATGCAACTTGAATTCAGGGTGTTCAATGATGGTATGGGCTTCCGCTATATGTGGCCAAGGCAGCACAACCTCAATCATTTTGTAGTGAACAAAGAGTTAACCGGATTTGCCCTTGCCGGTGATCATAAAGTGTGGTGGATTCCCGGTGATTTTGATACCAATGAATACAGTTATTTACAGTCCACCATATCCACTGTCGATGCCACCAAATCGAAAGGATTTACAGAGATTGGTTTAAGGGTTCCGTTTTCCGAATCGGGCGTGCAAACGCCTTTGATGATGAAAAGCCAGGATGGGCTTTACATCAATATTCATGAAGCTGCATTAGTGAATTACCCTGCAATGCAACTAGATGTTGACAGGAAGAAACTGACACTCACCAGTGTATTGGTACCCGATGCTGTGGGCAATGCTGCTTACCTGCAGGCCCCGGCAAAAACTCCGTGGCGCACAATCCTGGTAAGCAACAAAGCCACCGATTTACTTTCTTCGCGTACTATTCTCAACCTCAATGAGCCATCAGTGATTAAAGACCCTTCCTTCATTAAACCTTCAAAATTTGTGGGCCTGTGGTGGGAGATGCATGTGGGAAAAAGCACATGGGATTATGCTGCTGTTCAGGATAATTATACTGCTGAAAATATTGGCAGCGCCAAACCAAGCGGACATCATGGCGCTACCACCCAGCGGGTGAAACAGTATATTGATTTTGCTGCCAAACACGGCATGAGCGGCGTGCTGGTGGAGGGTTGGAATATTGGATGGGAAGACTGGAGTGGCAAGTGGAAAGAAGATGTGTTTGACTTTGTGACGCCCTATCCTGATTTTGATTTGAAAGAAGTGAACAGCTATGCAGCTTCGAAAGGTGTGAAAATGATTATGCACCACGAAACAAGTGGAAGTGTTACCAATTACGAACGTAACATGGACACTGCCTACCGCCTGATGAAGAACTTCGGTTACGATGCCGTCAAAACGGGGTACGTTGGTAAGATTATTCCGCGGGGTGAACACCACGATGGACAATGGATGGTAAATCACTACAACCGTGTAGCCAGGAAGACAGCGCAATACAGAATTATGCTCGATGCGCATGAGCCGGTACGGCCAACAGGGTTACACCGCACCTATCCCAACTGGCTGGCCTGCGAAGCTGCCCGCGGCAATGAGTTCAACGCATGGAGCGTGGGCAACCCGCCCGAGCATGAAACCATTCTGCCATTTACAAGGTTAATGGGTGGCCCCATGGATTACACGCCGGGCATTTTTCAAATCAAAGTAGATTATTACAAGCCCGGCGCCAAAGAGCAGGTGCACACCACCCTGGCTAAACAACTGGCCTTGTATGTAACCATGTACAGCCCGCTGCAAATGGCAGCCGACATACCGGAAAACTATGAGCAGAAGCCGGATGCTTTTAAGTTTATTGAAGATGTTGCTGTTGATTGGGATGCATCTTATTATCTCGAAGCTGAGCCTGGCGATTATCTCACCATTGCACGCAAGGCAAAAGGAAAAAATGAATGGTATGTGGGCGCCATTACCGATGAAAATGCAAGAATGGCTATCATCGATTTATCTTTTCTGCCTGCGGGAAAATCTTACCAGGCCACCATTTACCGCGATGGCGAACAGGCACATTGGCAAAGCAATCCCATGCAGTATGTGATTGAAACCAAAACCGTTAAGCCGGGCGATGTGCTGAAAGTGAAACTGGCACCGGGCGGTGGAGCGGCTGTGAGTATAAAATAAGATATTAGAACAGCAATCTGATATCGGTCAAATGAGGTAGTGTACTGGTTTTTCTACTCCCTTTATGAGTGAGGCTATACTGCCTTCAGGATCAAGATGTCCCATGGTTATTTCGTTCGCTAATTCAATCATAAGTCTGTT
>JBBIOQ010000198.1:0-3326 GCA_037443285.1 Sphingobacteriales bacterium
TTTAGTTTGCCTTGCTCCTGCAGCATCATGATCGCCATCGCCGTGAATTGCTTGGTGATCGAGGCGATGCGGAATTTGGTCTGCGCGGTGTTAGGGATTTTCTTCTCGCGATCGGCGAAGCCATAGCCTTTGCTCAAATTTTTCATTACCTCCAACCCGACATCCTAATTGACAATCATGTGAGTGATGGTGCCGATTTTCAGCATGTATTTACCCTGCTCACAACTCAATACAACAAACTAAGCCAACCTTTGGGACAGTGGCTGCGCAGCAGTTTTGAGCCTGCGCTTTACAAAGGCATGGACGAAAAAGGCTGGAAGATTTTTCCTTACGTCAACTTCGACAGTTACGACCTCAGCAGTGGCATGACCCAATTTTACGATCCGCCACGCTACAGCAGCGGGTATGCCGCCCTTTTTCAAACCATTGGCTTCGTGCCCGAAACACATATGCTCAAGCCTTATTACCTACGGGTGAAAAGCACCTACGATTTTATGACAACTGTTATTACAAAAAGCAGTGCGGCAGCAAAGGAATTGAAAGCACAAAGGCAACAGGCTATGCAGGAAATGATGCAGGCAAAGGAATGGCCGTTGGCATGGAACGTAGATAAAACGAAAAACGACAGCCTCACCTTTCTTGGTTATGAGCGGGATACTATAATCAGCCAGGTAACAGGTCTGCCCTCCATGCAATACAACAGGAACAAACCATTCACAGGTCCTGTAAAATATTTCAGCTATTTCAATGGCGAAAAAACTGTACACATACCTTCTTACTATGTTGTTCCGCAAGGCTGGCACGATGTAACTGATAGGCTGCAGGAAAACAACGTGCAAATGCTTCAAATGAAGCACGACACGACGCTGACAGTGACGGTTTACAAAATCGATGATTACAAAACATCACCTCGGGCATACGAAAAACATTACCGCCACTCGGACACTAAAGTGCATACGGAGCAGCAAACTGTGAAGCTGTTGAAGGGCGATTATTTTGTTTCTACTGACCAGCCAGCAAGGCGCTACCTGGTGGAGATGCTGGAACCCACTGGCGATGACAGCTTTTTCAGTTGGAGCTATTTTGATGCCATCCTGCAGCAAAAAGAAGGCTACAGCGATTACCGTTGGGACCAGGTAGCTGCCGATTGGCTACAAAAGAACCCGGCACTTAAAACGGAACTCGATACAAAGAAGAAAGCCGAACCTGAGTTTGCAAAAAACAGCGGCGCCATTCTCAATTGGGTATACAAGCACTCGCCTTACTACGAGCCTGGGCACATGCGCTACCCTGTGTTCCGAATTGAATAACACATAAACCACACCTGTTGAAAATACTGGTAACTTAGGCCATTAACCCGACAGGCAATTTCTATGAAACTCCAGTTGTTTGGCAAACTTCTGCAATGCATGCAAAAAGTAGCAACTGCAGTACTTTTGGTCCTTAGCCTGGATGCTGTTTGCCAAACCAACGGTGACACCATTGTCACCTATCTCAATTACCTGAGGACACCAGTTCAGGCCGGTAGCCCGAATTACAGTTTTATTGAAACCATGTGGCCCGAAAACAATGCATGGCATGTTCAATTAAAAAACGCTCTTGAGAACAAAATCGTCTGCGATTATTATTATAAGGACAAAATCAGGAAAATGAAAAATGGCCGCTATGTGGCTTTTTACAGCAACGAGGTGATGTCCGATTCTGGCTACTACGCAAACGATATGAAGAGTGGTGATTACTATCGTTGGTATGATTATGGCAAAATTCAATCGGTGTATCACTACCTCAACGACATGCCGGTGGACACCTGCACAGAGTGGTTTGAGGACGGAAGCATTGCAACGCAAATGGTTTGTGACAAGCAGGGCAACGGCACAATGACCGAGTATCACAACAACGGCGTTACAAAAGGGAGTGGCAGTGTGAAGCGAGGAGAAAAAAACGGAAGCTGGAACTATTTTGATGAGTTGGGACGCCCCGCTATGCAAATTGAATTCGACAATGGCATTCCGCTTGAAGCCAATTGCTTCAGCGAAAAGGGCAAAGCATCAACAGGCGATTGCATCTTCTTCCGCGAAGCAGCTTTTCCGGGTGGTGTAGATGGATGGGTAAACTTCCTGAAGCAGAACATGCACTATCCTGATGAAGCCATGGACAAGAAAATACAAGGAATAGTAAGAGTGAAGTTTGCTGTAAATGTGAATGGCTCATTGAGCAATTTCAGGATCCTGGAATCACCCGGCGAAGCATTTTCAGTCGAAGCCATTCGTATCATGAAACGCTCACCCAGGTGGCAGCCAGCTATTGAACTCAACAGGCCGGTTCAACGTTTCATTATACAAGCAATCGCATTCACTGTATTGAAAACCGATTAGCCATAACAACCGCATTCATGCAAATGAAAAAACAAGCTTCACTTCTGTTCATTCTTTTCGCGTCTTTATTGGCTGCTTGCCAGGTAGCAACGAAAGGTGACTGGACATACAGGATTTATCCGGGACATATTGTGCAACTCAACTGGAGCTACAAAGGCATGCCACGCAACGAAGCTGTGGGCGATGCAGTGGCAGTACCAACAAAAACGCTTCCGGTTCCCCTAATGAACCCGGTAGAAACAAAAGATGGCATCACCCTCTTCAAAAGCGGACAAAGTGTGACGGTTGGATTCGGTAAAATGCAGGCTACCATTGCCGATGCATTTGACAGTGGCCATATACGGGGATTCAAAATAAGGCTTCCCAAAAACGATGCCTGGTTTGGCGGTGGTGAGCGAACCCTTGCAATGAATCGCATGGGTCAACGCATTCCCTTGTACAACAATGCTCATTACGGCTACGAACTCGATGCCGATGAATTGAACTATTCGGTGCCCTTCGTTTTTTGTACCAACGGCTACGGTTTGCTGTTCAATAATCCCGCCAAAGGATACCTTGATTTCGGTAAAACCACTGCCGGCATCCTGGAAGCAGCATTTGTAAGTGGCAAACTTGACGTATTCATCATCCCCGGAAATACTCCGGACGAAATCATACGCAATTACGCAAATCTCACCGGCAAACAACCGCTGCCACCTCGCTGGGCACTGGGAAATTTTGTAAGCCGATTCGGCTATCGCAGCCAGCAGCAAACCGAAGACGTTGTTGCCAAAATGAAAACCGACAGTTTTCCGGTTGATGCCGTTATTATCGACATCTTTTGGTTTGGCGACAGCATTAAAGGCACGCTGGGCAACCTAGACTGGATGAACAAGTCAAAATGGCCCAACCCACAGAGGATGATTACCGATTTCAAAAAACAAAACGTAAATACCATTCTTGTAACCGAAC
>JBBIOQ010000199.1:0-3257 GCA_037443285.1 Sphingobacteriales bacterium
TGGAATTCGGGTATCATGCTTTTCATTTGTTCTGCTTCGGGTGGAAGGCGTTTGTGCATGTTTATCTTTCTTTCATACACCACTTTGCCCTCCTTCATCTGAGCAAACGAGGCTATGGAAATGGTAAGCATTACTGCAGGTAAAAACAACCGCTTCATATTCTTCATTAATTTTTACCAAAGCTACCCGCTCTTGCCGTTTTCCGTTGTTAAGAGTGATGGAAGCGTGGTTAATTAAGGTTAATGGTAACAATCCTGGTCAACAGATGAAGGATAATTTTGATTTGAAAACATAAGCGAAAGAAATTGACTACATGTAGAAAAATAAGAACGGCAGGCTGGATGATGGTGCTGAGCATTGCATTGCTGGTACTGTTTCAGGCATATTGGCTGCGCAAAACCTACCGCAACGAATTCATGGGACTTCGGCGTGAACTGAGCGTTTTGTTTCGTGAAACCAGCATCCGCAGCCAGATGCAGCAGATGCTGAATGATTCATCATTCAGGTACACCAACCGCGGCGATGTTGCCGAACAAAAATCATTAACAGTAATCGAGCAGCATTCAGATCCCGACAGTGCAAAGCGTTATCATGGCAAGCAGCAGCAATTTCAGATTACTATCAAGGCCGATTCGGGAAAGATGCGGCAACCTCCACGCATGTTTGCGTTTGACCCTGACAGGCGGGGGGACCAACAGGATGATTTTAAGGAACTGGTAGTGGTGGCGCCCATGTTTGGCGATGCCAAAAACCTGCACAATATTGACACGGCCTATGCAAGAGCACTTGCTGAAAATGGATTCGACCTACATTATTCAATGCGCAAACAGGAACGTAATAAACCGGACAGTGCTGCTGCTCGTGATACGGTTCGGTTCGACTTTTCCGGCAGGCGAAGAATGCAATTTAATAACCTCGATTTTGTTGAAATACATTTTGAAAATCCATTCTGGACGGTGGTGCCAAAAATGGGCTGGCCTTTGTTTTTTTCTTTCATGATGATGCTCATCACTATCAGCGCCTTTGTTTTCATGTACCGCAGCCTGAAGAATCAATACAAACTGGCTGAACTGAAAAACAATTTTATCAGCAACGTAACGCATGAACTAAAGACGCCTATTGCAACAGTTGGCGTGGCCATTGAAGCCCTGAAGAATTTCAATGCCATGAACGACCCACAGCGCACCGGGGAATACCTCGACATTTCATCGAACGAATTGCACAGGCTGGGCCTGCTGGTTGACAAGGTGCTCAAGCTCTCCATGTTTGAGCAGGACCAAATGGAAATCCGAAATGAACAATTGGATATGGCCGCTCTTGCCGATGAAGTTTTGGCATCCATGAAACTTCAATTTGAAAAGGCCGGAGCCAATGTGCAGTTAGAAAAAAGTGCAGGCAATTTTACGGTAAAAGGCGACAGGCTGCACCTGCTGAGCGTATTGTACAACCTGCTCGATAATGCACTAAAGTATAGCGTTGAAAATCCTGCAATTCATGTAGCTCTCAGCAATGAAGGAAATAACATAAAACTCTCTGTTCGCGATAACGGTATGGGTATACCTGTCGCATATCGCAACAAAGTATTTGACAAATTTTTCAGAGTACCACATGGCGACATACACAACATAAAGGGCTACGGCCTGGGTTTGAGTTATGTAGCTGAAGTAGTTCGCAAGCACGGCGGCACAATACAGGTGAATGCAGTTGCGCCAACCGGCAGTGAATTTGTCGTTACTTTACCAATGTCATCGGCATAAACCTTTTTCAAACCTCATGGCTACTATTCTGTACGTGGAAGATGAATTGTTCCTTGGAAAAATTGTGAAGGAAAGCCTGGAATCGCGTGGCTTTGTGGTATACATGGAGGACGATGGAAACAAGGTGCTTCCATTATTCAAAAAATCTAATCCTGATATCTGCGTGCTCGATGTAATGCTGCCCAATAAGGATGGCTTCACCGTTGCAAAAGAAATCAGGCAGATCAATCAATCGGTGCCCATTCTTTTTCTAACAGCAAAAACGCAAACCGAAGACGTGGTGAAGGGCTTTGCGGAGGGTGGAAACGATTATATCAGAAAACCCTTCAGCATGGAGGAGTTGATAGTGCGCATCAACAACCTGCTGTCCATGGTGGGCGATGGCAATCATACGAAACAAACAAGTGATGCCGACAATTTAAAAATTGGTTCATTCAGTTACAACCTGCCAAGGCAGGTACTCACTTCATCAAGAGGGGAAGACCGTAAACTTTCATATCGTGAAAGTGAATTGCTGATATACCTGTTCAATAATCGCAACAACCTTATTGATCGACGGGAGTTGCTCAACGCCATTTGGGGCAACGACAGTTTTTTCAACAGCCGCAACCTTGACGTGTATATTACAAAACTGCGTGGTTACCTGAAAGCAGATCCATCGCTTGAAATCCTTACTATCAAAGGGATTGGTTACAGGTTTGTAACCTGACAATTCCTACTGTCAATTTTGTTTCAGTGCACCTGGCCTTATATTCCCACTCTTCATTTTTGATTTGTTCAGCGTAATGCTTCCCTTTCCTTTTCCGCCATCGTAAGAATTTTCTATTGTGCAATTGTCAAACGTTCCATTGAAATCATTATCCCATTCTCCGAGCCAGATATAGCTTATAGTTGCATTGTTCACTGTGGCTGTTCCACCACGCTTAAAACTAATTCCCACATCAAAATTGCCGCCTTCAATCTTGAGGGCTCTTTCTTTGCAGGTCCATACCTCGCCACGACAATTCACCAACGTTCCTGAAAATTCTGCGCCGTTGCCACCATTGTAAAATCTTGAATTGGTTGCATAAACATTTGGCGCGGAAACACCCATGGTGGTGTAGGGAGCAATGTCACAATCTTCTAAATAAACAGTGTCGGTTTTGGGTGTAACCATTTCCCACATGGATGCAGGATGCAGGCTTTGAAGCCTTTTGAATTTCATGTATCGTGCCGTGCCATACATCCATTCATTATCACCACTGTAATTGTGCATGGCAAGCTTACCGCTGGCGAGGCTAACCACGCTGTCAAAATCCATGCTCACCGTGGGGTGTATATACAGGTTGTGCGATACATCGGTGCTTATCTGCACATTGCGCAGGTGGAGGTATTTGCATGGGCCATCCTGCGAAAAAATGGAAACGGCAGCGCCACCCTTTACTTTGATGATGCAGTTTTCGATTGTCGTTCCCGCCCATTGCTCCACCTTGTCTTTTGCCTTGTTGTAAATACCTCCCC
>JBBIOQ010000200.1:0-3240 GCA_037443285.1 Sphingobacteriales bacterium
CACTCCAAAATCATTTGTTGCCGGCTTGCAGGTGACCTTCTAAATCAATAAAAATTTTCAAAGATGAAACGCACTTCTTTATTAATAATCGCGGGAGCACTAATAGCGGTACTGAATAGTTCGTGCAGCAAGAGCCTTGATCTTGCACCCATAAGCAGCATAAGTGATGCCAACTATTGGAAAACACCGGAACAATTTGATGCCTTTGTATCTGGCCTCCACATCAGGTTCCGAAGCCACATATCATCCATTCAATATCTTGGTGAAATGCGTGCCGATGCATTTGGCACTGAGCCTGGATCCAGTTCCACATTTACCGGCGAAGCTACCCAGGGTGTTGAACGCTTATGGATGAACAACCTTGACCTTGACAATCCGGGTGTAGGCAACTATGGTGGTTTCTATTCAAACATTAACCAGTTGAACCTGCTCATCAGCAAACTCAACACCACCAATATTGTAACTGCTGCCAACAAGAGTTATTACCTCGGTATTGCCTATGGCATGCGTGCTTATTACTACTTACAGTTGTATCGTGCATGGGGTAAGGTTGTCATTCAAACTGAACCTACTACTTCTATTGATATCAGCAACCTCGCAAAAGCTGCATCTTCCGAAGCCGATGTAATGAAGCTCATTAAAGATGATATTGAAGCATCTCTGACAGGTTACGGTGCTAATTATACTTTCAGAAATACCAAATCATACTGGAGCAGGGCTGCAACACTCATGCTAAAAGCAGAAGTGAATTTGTGGAACAGCTATCGCGGCGGCGGCGCCACCGATGCCACTACTGCTAAGGCTGCATTAACAGAAATACAAACAAACATTCCTTCGCTTGCATTGCTGTCGAACTATGCAAGCATTTTCACCACCACCAATCGTGGTAATGCTGAAATTATTTTTGCATGCAGAGACCTGCTGAACGAAGCCGCTCTCCCTTTTCCAAACACCTTCTTTCCGCAAACAGGGCTGATTGCAAATTTTCATGATTCAGTAAATGCAAGGCAGTTTAATGTAACAACCGACAACTGGGGTGGCTTGCTGCGTGCTCCGATAAAGCTTGCGACCTTCAGAAAGTTTGACGACAAAGACGCAAGGAAATGGGCAAGTATAACCGCAGCCTACACCAAGAGCGGGTCCAACTACATTGCTGCAGGCTGTTTTGTAAGTAAATTCCAGGGCGAACAAAATGCAGGTAGTCGGGCATATACGAATGATTACCCCATTTATCGCTATGCTGACCTGTTGTTGATGCTGGCTGAAGCCAAAGTAATTTTGGGTGAAAGTCCTGCTGCAGAAATCAACCTGGTTAGGGCCAGGGCCTTTGGTGCAAATTACAATGCGGCAGTGCATGGTTATCCCAACCAGGCCATTGATGCCACACCTAAAGATGCTATCCTTCGTGAGCGGTTTTTCGAATTTATTTTCGAAGGCAAGCGTTGGTTGGATTTGCGCAGGATGGGAGACAGTTATGTGTATGCTAATACGAACATTCTCCCTACCGAGTCGTATAAACTGTTGTGGCCGGTTGACAGGGCAACGCTTACCAACAACCGTGCGTTGGAACAAACGCCAGGATACCCGAAATTCTGAAATCTATTATAAGCAAGAACTTGGTGTATAAAAGCACCGGGAGTTTCTACTCCTGGTTTCCAAACTTGCTATGTCAGAATGTTTGCTGACTTTGACTGACTTTCATGAACTTTAAAACAGAAATGTTGTTATGAATATTCCTCATTTACAAGGATTGATTGCTGCTCCGTTTACGCCGTTTCACGAAGATGGTTCACTTAATACAGCTCTTATTCCTGCTTATTATGCATTGCTAAAGGCTAATGGCATAAAAGGGGCGTTTATAAACGGCTCCACGGGAGAAGGCGTGCTTTTAAGTTCGGCGGAAAAAAAGATAGTTGCTGAAGCATGGGCCACTGCTACAAAAAGTGATAATGATTTTCTTGTGATAACACTTGTAGGTGGTAACAGTATCGCAGAATGTATTGACCTGGCGCAGCATGCAGCTGAAACCGGTTTGTATGGTATTGCTTTCACTTCGCCACATTACTTCAAGCCGGCCACCGTTGAATTACTGGCCGATTCGTGCAGGGCGGTAGCTGCCAGTGTGCCGCATATGCCATTTTACTATTACCACATACCAGTACTCAACGGTGTGTACTTCAACATGATTGACCTGCTGCAGGAATTGCATGGCACTCTGCCGAACCTGGCAGGCATCAAATACACTCACGAGGATTTTATGGACTACCTGTCCTGCATTCATTTTGCCAATGGCAAATACGACTTGCTTTGGGGTCGCGATGAAAATATGCTTGCAGCACTTGCACTCGGAGCAAAAGGATCAGTCGGAAGTACTTTCAATTATGCAGCACCTTTGTATTACAGGCTCATCGCTGCTTTTGAAAATGGCGATCTCGAACAGGCACGTGACTTGCAGCAACAATCAATTGACATGATTAGGCTGCTTGGAAAATATGGCGGCATTGCCACAGGCAAGGCGTATATGAAGTTGTTGGGTATCGATTGCGGTGCATTCAGGCTGCCGGTGCGCAACATGAGTGCCGCACAATTTGAAAAATTCAGCGAGGAAGTTGAGCAGCTTGATTTTGCAAGTTTTTGTTCCAAAAAGCCCGGCACCATCAGTGCATGACCAATTGAATGAAATACCCCGTACAATTTTTTATACTATTCATAATGTTTGCAGGCTATAACACTTGTGCAGGCCAGAAGCAGCCACCAGTGTTACAATGGAAACTGGCATGCGAATTGCCGCCAAATGCATCAGCGAAATTATCTCCCGGAATTGCAGGCCCTCTGGCAGGGATCCATGCGGATAAGTTGGTGATTGCCGGTGGCAGTAATTTTCCCGAAGGAATGCCATGGGATGGAGGCAAGAAAATTTACTGCAAAAACATATACGTTTTTGAAAAGGAAAACGGGAAAATGCATTTGACTTCATCCACTGAAATGCTGACTGAAGCATTGGCTTATACTGCAAACGTGAGCACTGATAGTGGTATCATTTGTATGGGCGGCGAAAATGAAAAAGGTATTTCAGACCAGGTGATGCTGTTGCGTTACAATACCCATACATCAAAAGTTGACCTACTGCAATACCCGAAATTGCCGGTGGCTACTACCAATGCCAGTGCCTGCGTGGCTAGTAATTTGGTATTTGTTGCTGGCGGTGAAACCAACACCTGGCCAACAAACGGATTTTAT
>JBBIOQ010000201.1:0-2961 GCA_037443285.1 Sphingobacteriales bacterium
TATTGATAAACGATGTATGTTGATTTGAAAAACCAGTAACAAAAAACAACAAACAAAAAACCTACAACCACTCCCCTCATGCTCAGCCAATTCTTCGTATTCGTAAAAAAGGAAACGCTCCACATCTGGCGCGACAAGCGAACGCTATTCATCCTGATAGGCATGCCGCTGGTGCAAATCACCATCTTTGGTTTTGCATTGACCAACGAAGTGAAGAATGCAAAGATTGCCATACTCGACCCTTCGAACGATGCATATACCAGGCGCATTGCAGACAGAATTGAGGCAAGCCAATATTTTGAAACAGAAAAAGCACTGCACACTCCTGGTGAAATCCAAAAGGCTTTCAGGGAAGGAAAAATAAAATTGGCACTCATCTTCCCCACCAACTTCGAAAACGAACTCACCCACACACATCATGCGCAAGTGCAGTTCATTGCCGATGCCAGCGACCCCAATGTGGCAACCACACTCACCAATTATGCCAATGCCATCATCAGCGATTTCCAGAGCGAACTGATGCAGGGTCAGCAATTGCCTTACAGCATCAAACCGGAGGTACGCATGCTGTACAACCCGCAGTTGATAGGCGCTTACAATTTTGTGCCGGGTGTGATGGCCATGATACTACTGCTGGTTTGTACCATGATGACTTCCATTTCCATTGTGCGTGAAAAAGAAAACGGCACCATGGAAGTGCTGCTGGCCTCGCCGCTCAAACCAAGTATGGTAGTAGGTGCTAAAATGGTTCCTTACCTCCTGCTTTCCTCCATCAACATTGCCAGCATTCTTACCCTGAGTGTTTACGTGCTTGGCCTCCCCATTCGTGGCAGCCTTGGTCTGCTGGTAGGCGAAAGTTTATTGTTCACCATCACTGCACTTACACTGGGATTGCTTATCAGCAACATCACGGCATCGCAGCAGATAGCCATGATGATTTCACTGGTCGGCATGTTCCTGCCAACGCTTATGTTCAGCGGCTTCATGTTCCCCATCGAGAACATGCCACTTTTGCTACAGGTGATTTCACATGCAATACCGGCACGCTGGTTTTTTGTAATTATAAAAGCAGTGATGCTCAAAGGACTCGGACTGCAGGCGGTGTGGAAGGAAACAGCCATCCTTGCAGGCATGACACTTTTTCTCGGCATACTGGCTGTAAAAAAATTCAAAACACGTCTTCAATAACCGGCACATGAAAACCATTCGCTTCTTGTTGGAGAAAGAATTTCGCCACGTGTTTCGCGACAGGACGATGCTGCGCATGATGTTTATTATGCCGGTAATTCAGTTGATTCTTATTCCGCTGGCAGCCAATTATGAAGTGAAGAATGTTTTACTCGCCGTAGTAGACCACGACCACAGCACCTACTCGCAAAAGTTTGTGCACACAATTACTTCATCGGGCTATTTCAAACTGGTGGGTTATGGCAATTCGTATGCCCATGCTATGAAACAGATAGAGTCGGATGCAGCAGACATTATTCTGGAAATTCCACCACAGTTTGAAAAGAAGCTGGTGCGTGAAGATGAAGCACCTTTGTTCATTGCAGTGAATGCCATCAATGGCACCAAGGCCAATATTGGAGCTGCATACTTAGCAAGCATCATCCGCAACTACAACAATGACATACGCCAGCAATGGATACAGTTTCCTCGATTTAATCCCGAACCACAAATTGAAACCACTTATACCAATTGGTTTAATCCTCACATGAAATACGAGCTCTTTATGGTGCCCGGCATATTAGTGATACTCATCACAATGATTGGGGGCTTTCTGGCTTCCATGAATATTGTGAAGGAAAAAGAACTCGGCACTATTGAACAGATAAACGTAACGCCGGTCAAGAAATACCATTTCATCATTGCCAAGTTAATTCCGTTTTGGGTGATGGGGCAAATTGTACTCACCTTGGGGCTGCTCATTGCACGCATAGGTTATGGCATTGTGCCTGAAGGCAATATCGGTTTGCTGTATCTTTTTGCATCGGTGTACATGCTGGCCGTGTTGGGATTAGGTCTGCTCGTTTCTACCTATGCCAATACGCAACAGCAAGCTATGCTCATTACGTTTTTCTTTACCATGGTTTTTATTTTGCTGAGCGGGCTTTACACTTCCATCGATAGTATGCCGCCATGGGCCAAGATGATCACCAAATTCAATCCCGTGTCCTATTTCATTGAAGTGATGCGCATGGTGGTGATGAAAGGCAGCACACTTTCGGACATCAGCCGTAACCTTGGGGTAATGGGTATTTTTGCTGTGGTGCTCAATACCTGGGCCGTTATTAATTACAGGAAAAGAGCATAGCTTTTTTTCAGCATTACCTTCTTCTTTTAACGAAAAAAGCCCACTGAAACGGTATCACCAGTGAAACACATTAAACGCCAGACAATTGTGCTAACCAAATAGGCTGATAATGAATTTTTCATTAATCATCCCTCACAATTCAATATTTCTTTACTGCCATTGCGCAGTCTTTTTCACCATTCTTTTTCGTAACTTAATAAAGTTGGCGGGCAGATGCCGGCCAAGTTATGCTGCCTGCCTTGAATCGTTTTGATTACTTCAAAACTAAACGCCGTGAAAAAAATAGTATGGCTTGTAGCAAGTATAACATGCCTTTCAACGATTGAAGCAAAGGCACAAAAAGATGGACAAATAGGAATGGGCTACAACATGATGCTTCCCATGGGTGATATGAAAACTGGATGGTCATCCTCACACGGGCTTGAAGCTGATATGCTGTTCACGCTCAAATCATGGCCTGTAATGAAATTAGGCGTGGAAGGTTCTTTCAGCATGTACGCCTACAATGAGCAATCGCAAGACTACATGATTTTCAATGGAATACTCGGCACTTCTGATGTCTCATTTAGCAGCTATATGGGAAATTTCGGGTTGAAATCCTTGTTTGAATCACCAAAGCCAATGCCAATGAAACCCTATGCTGCATT
>JBBIOQ010000202.1:0-2926 GCA_037443285.1 Sphingobacteriales bacterium
GAAATCACTTCAGCATCTGCAGCAGATATCCATTTCAGGCACGCATGTTTCTGCAAAAGAAATGTCTGTGCTAAAATCATTTCCCGGTTTGTCTGTAGTATATGCGTGGGAAACAAAAGTGCCGGAATCAGAAAGAAGCGCTACGCAAAAAGTGCTGGGCAAAACAAGGATTGAATGGGGCTTCAGCGGCGATACAATTGTGATGAAACTGAACACACCCATCATTGAAAACGATGCACAAATCATTACTGACCCCATTGAACTCCGGCTGAAGCATTATATGCCGGGTGTAACCATTCGCTATACATTGGACGGCAATGATCCGGACAGCCTGCAATCGCCGGTTTACAAAAAAGGAATCATGATAAATCAGCAAGCCATGATGAAGGCAAGAGCTTTCAAGGAAGGCTGGATAAGCAGCGATGTGGTGCAGCTTTACTTCTTCAAAAATAAATTCAAGGCAGATTCTGTAACTGCATTGGCCAAACCTGATGATGCCTATAAAGGCAATGGCGTACTTACGCTGAATGACAACATTAAGGGCGAAACAAATTTCAGAAGCGGCAAATGGCTGGGCTACAAAGAAAATAACCTGGAATTACTGCTGCATTTCAAACAGCCGCAGGCTATTTCAAGCGTTACACTTAGCGGGCTGGTAGATATAGCAAGCTACATAATGCCGCCATTGAAAATAGAAGTATGGGGAGGCAACGATGCAGCGCACCTGAAACTGCTGAGTCGTATAAACCCAACTCAACCGGATAAGATGGCGCCGGTTTATTTGCAGGGTTACAACTGCGCTTTTCCAACCCAGGCTTTGAAAATAGTAAAACTGATTGCCGAACCTTTACACAAACTTCCTTCATGGCACCAGGGCAAAGGAGAAAAGGGTTGGGTGTTTGCCGATGAAATATTCGTGAATTAGAAAATAGCCATTCGGTCCTCAATCTTCAGGATACACATTGTCTGCCATTTTCCATTTACCCTTTTCTTTTGTGAATGGAATCACTGACCATGAACGATCCTTTTCTGTTGCACCTTTCCACAACTCCCCGCCAATTCGCAACTCAGCCTTATCACCGGTTATCGTCACTTTGTATTTGTTCTTTGGCGAAGTGTACCATCCTATCGTATAATCAATATCTTCCTGTCCGCCAGCCCAGCGATCATAATCGAAACCTGCTGGCATTTCCTCCAATGGGTCTGCATTAAAACAACTGTCAGAATACCTGAAGTGTTCCCGTTCTGCATCGATGTAGGCTTCCCCAACATATGGCACGCTTTTGCGCAGGTAAGCAAAATATTTTTCAACCTCATTCCATTGCACATGGTAAGGCGGTGCATTATCCTTTCCCTTTCCTATGTACAATTTAAAAGTGTTGAAGGCCTTTTCGTTTTTCTGATAGAATTTCAGGAATGAAAAAAATGTTTGCCTGATGGTTTCCTGTTCACCTGAAAGTTGCGCTTTTCCTGCATCAACAAATGCTAACAACAATAACGCTACAATACTTTTTTTCATATAGCTGATTCCTCCCTTAGAAAACATTTCATATCCACTTTTTCTTATGCGCAATATTGAGTACCTGCGCCCGTGAGTTTACATGCAACTTGTCGTAAATATTGGCAACATGTTTGCGCACGGTAAGTGGTGAAATAAACAGCGTTTCGCCAATGGCTTTGTAGTTCTTACCACTTACCAGTTCTTTAAGTATTTCCATTTCTCTATCGCTCAACAAAGCATTTTCCTCAGGCGCAGTTTTGCCTGCATTGGCAGGCATCGCCTTCAGCATTTCCATGGCCTTGCGTGCAATCACCGGGCTCATAGGTATGCCGTTGTATTCCACCACATTGGTGATGGCATCAATGATGTTGACAGCAGTATCTTCTTTCAGCAGGTAGCCACCTGCACCGGCCTGAATGGCTTCAAAAATTTTATCGTTGTCTTCAAAAATGGTAAGGACAATAAACTTGATATTGGGATAGGCAGCCGTGGCAATGCGGATGGCTTCAATGCCATTCATCTCGGGCATTTCAAGGTCCATCAATACCAACTCAGGCTTAGGATTTGCAGCCTTCAATTGTTCCAGAAAATCGAGGCCGTTCCTGGCTTCCATCATCACTTCCACTTCCTTGTAGGCAAACAGTTTATCCTTCACCGTTTGCCGGTTGATGGGTTTGTCGTCTACGATGGCTACAGTTATTGGCATGGTTCAAAAATCTACGGTATTTGACACACTTGCAATACTCCCAAATGATTACCCGATGGTCATGTACCCGTTATCACAACAATGGTACCCATTTTTCCCAGGACCGATTGCACTTCTACTTTCACCTGGGCTTCTGCCGCTCTCCACAACATGTTTTCGAGCCCGTTTCCTTTGGTCGCCTTCTCTACGTCAAAGCCTGCTCCATTGTCGGCAATCTCTATCCGGAAGGCGTCATCGCATTGAATCTTGTATTTTATTTCGGTAGCACCTGCATGTTTCAAAATATTCTGCACGCATTCCTGCATGATATGATTCAAATGAATGGCACGTGGAGCAGGCAGCAACTTGTTTGACAGGATATTTTCTTCTGCAACAAGCCGGATGTCATCAAAATGTTCAAGCACCTTAACGCAATAATTTTTGAATGCATCCGAAAAATCGGACAGCGAAACAGATTCATGCTTCAGTACCCAAATAGTTTCGCGAAGGCTGCTCAATATTTGTTCTGCATTGTGCTCTACACTTTCCAGTTCGCGGCTGTTGCCCCGCTGTTGTTTTATTTGTTGCACATTGTTCATGAGCGCTGTGGTGTACGCACCAATATTGTCGTGTAGGTCGCGACTGATGCGCTGCCTTTCACTTTCAAGTTGTTGCTGAAGCAATTGAGTTTGTTGTTGCCTGTGGCGCCGGCGTTTGTTCCATCCATTCACCATGAACAT
>JBBIOQ010000203.1:0-2908 GCA_037443285.1 Sphingobacteriales bacterium
CCGGCATGAGTGCTGCTATCCATCTCCTTTGGCGTTGGCACCGTTCAACCGCTTGCATCCACCAGGCATTTCCTGATATTCCCAATGCCTTAACAACAAATTGCCTGCTGCGGGTTTCTGGCTTGTTATGTTTGAACGGTGAAAAAAATGTTCACCATTCTCGCCTTCATGGCACTGCACGTATTTGCGGGTGCACAGGCAACTGCGTTGCTGGTGAAAAAGAAAAACGGACGCACCCTGCTGCGTTATTATCCGGGCCAAACCATGGCCTTCACTACAGTTGATGGCATGCCTGTTTCAGGCCAGCTAAAACTCCTCACCCAGGATTCCCTTATGCTCATGTACTATCAAACCATGCAGGCGCCCAATATGTATGGCGGCATTGTCACCGATACCACTGGGCGTTTTCCCTTGGCTTTTTCAATAAAAAACATTGGCAGTTTTCCCAGGCAGAAAAAGGCCCGTTTTCTTTCGTCACTGCTCATGGTGGGTGGCACTGCGTTCGTTGGCGTCAACCTTTTCAATACCATCCGCGAAGGCGACCCGCCATTTGGCAAGGATAACCTGCCGCTGCTGCTGGCAGGAGTTGCCACAGCAGTTACGGGGTATCTCATTAAAGCATTGCAGCCATCTTCGTATGTGGTGGGCACCAAATACAAAGTGCAGGTTGTACAATAATGGGTGGCATTCATGTGTTTGCTAATTTGCCGCCGATCAAATCATTGCATGAAGAAATTTTTCCGGATTCTTAAGCGTACGTTTATCGCCTTGCTGCTGCTCCAGTTTGTATATATTCTTTACATATGGATTTTACCACCACCCATTACGCTTACCCAGCTCAGTAGTTTGGTTACCGGCCATGGGCTGCACAAATCATGGACCTCATTGTCGGCCACAAGTTCTAATGCGCCACTGGCGGTAATGGCAGCCGAAGACCAGCTTTTCCCCGACCACAACGGCTTCGACTGGCGCAGTATCGAAAAGGCAATGGCCTACAACAAACGCAAACCCGGGCGTGTTCGCGGTGCCAGCACCATCAGTCAGCAGGTGGCGAAGAATGTTTTTCTGTGGCAGGGCCGCAGTTGGTTTCGCAAAGGCCTCGAAGTGTACTTCACCTTCATGATTGAAACACTGTACAGCAAAAGGCGCATCATAGAACTGTACCTGAATGTGGCTCAAACTGGTGATGGTGTGTTTGGTTTTGAGGCAGCATCCATGAAATATTTTGGCAAGCATGCGTCCGGCATCAGCAGAATGGAAGCAGCACAAATGGCTGCAAGCCTGCCCAACCCCGTGAAGTATTCGGTAAAACCTTTGAGCAGTTTTGTAAGCCGCCGCAGCGGATGGGTGCTACGGCAAATGAGCAACCTGGAAACTGACCCCGATATCCAGGCAATTATTCAATAGAAATCTGAAACAACGTCAAGGCATCAGCGTGAGGAAGAGCGGTGAAACAATATTTGGACTGTGGATGGTGTTGCTTATTTCGGCATGCAGCACTACTGCTTCCTTCAACACCGCTACAAAATATTCACCCGATGACCTTAAACGCGATGCAAGCCTTGCATGGAAAGTATATGATGAATGCCATCCCAGTCTTACATGGTACACACCTTACGATTCCGTCAAACTGGCTTTTCAGCAACTCCAAAATGGTATCACTGATTCACTCACCGAACAGCAGTTCAGGTTTGCCTTGGGCAAAGCCATTGCATCTATCCGGTGCGGACACACTGCTGTGAGGCCTTCTAAAAAAGCAGAGCATGCAAATGGGAATTTCCGTGGACCCTATTTTCCATTACAGGTAAAATGCTGGGGAACCGACAGCATGGTAGTATTGTCCAATGCTTATCGCAACGACAGCATCCTGCAACGGGGCTCGGTTTTGCTCAGCATTAATGGCCGCAGCACAGGTGAAATGCTTGCAGCCATGTTGCCCTGCATTCCTGCCGATGGATATCACAACAGTTTCAGGCTGCAACTCATCAGCAACAATTTTCCTGCTTACTACAAATCTGTGTTTGGTTTAAGCGATTCGTACAGGGTTGTGTGTATGGACAGTGCGGGAACCCGCCATACAACAACACTCTACAATTACGATCGGGAAAAGGATTCCAGCACTCGTGCAAGACCCTCACGTACTGCCGATTCTGCATTTCGCCAGCGGCAATCTTTGCCTCCGCATTATTCAGATCGTCACATGACAATTGACACAGCACACAGCCTGGCTATCATGGATATCAACACCTTTTCGCCTTCGGCACTCAAGCGGTTTTACAGGAAGAGCTTCAAAACCATTCGTGAAAACAACATTCAGAATCTTGCCATCGATTTACGATCCAACGGTGGTGGCAGTGTCATCAACAGCACCCGCCTTGCACGTTACATTTCCAATCACAGTTTCAGGGTGGCCGACACTATTGCTGCAAAGAGCCTTCATTACCCCAAAGAGGTGAAAGTGAAATGGGGATTTGCCTACAAAGTGCAAAGGTTTTTTACAGGCAGCAAGAAAGCCGATGGAAGAATTCACTACACGCACTACGAAAAAAAGATATTCAACCCCAGGTCAGGCAATCATTTTGATGGCAGGGTGTTTATCATTACCGGAGGACAAACCTTTTCTGCTTCTACTTTGTTTATTTCACCCCTCAAGGGCCAGCAAAATGTGGTGATTGTTGGTGAGGAAACCGGTGGCGGAGCTTATGGAAACAGTTCGGTGAATATTCCCGATGTAACGCTACCAGCAACAGGTGAACGCATTCGTTTGCCTTTGTACCGAATGGTGGTCAATAAGAACCTGCCGCATGATGGCAGCGGCATATTGCCGGATGTAATGGTAATGCCCGATTCATATTCCATCCGTCACCGCCTTGACCCGAAGATGATGAAAGTATATGAACTGATTGGG
>JBBIOQ010000204.1:0-2847 GCA_037443285.1 Sphingobacteriales bacterium
ATGGGAAAGGAAGGGATATGTATTCGAATGCACGGGAAGCTCTTGCTAGGGATGAAGAGGTCAGAATGGATATATGGAAGAATAGTGAAAGGTCCATGTATGAGATGTATGATTTTCCGGCAGCAGCGGGAAATTCAGCACTCACATATTTAGGCCTTTTGCTACCAGCACCAATAATAAGAAGTGGTACGATTGCTATAAATACCGCGAAGTTTCGACAGGTTGAAAAAGCTGTCGAAGAAATAAAAATTAGATTCGGAAATAACATTAATCAAGTCCATCACGTATTTAGGCACACTGATGAAATGGGTTTATCGCGTACTGCTGTTCAAAAAGCTATTGAGGAACATTTGCCAAGTGTTATTTCAAAAATGCAGAATGATAAACCATTGAACGAAGTGGTTGAAGCGGCAGGTCGAAAAATTCAGTATTCTGCATTTAAATTACCAGATGGCACAATAAATGTTGGAAGAATTCATGCAGCAAATTAGGAACATCAATGAAATTGAAATGAAGGTCTTGGACTATTTGCTGAGGCTTGCTAATTATCCTTCGGCAAAAAAGACTGATCTACTAAAAGTTCTGCCAATGGAAGATGGGGGTATGGGTAGTTTTTTGATATTCGAGAATCAGAACGTATTCAATGAAATAAGGACATTTGGTTCTCAAATAAGTGAATATCATTACAAAGATGATGACAATGTCCCTGTGATTGTTAGTCTAAATGTTGATAGCAAAGGAAGGCTGTTTGAAGTTGATATTTGGAAAGCTGACTTTAGTCCAGTTGTAAATTTGGATATTCCAAATAATTGATCCCGCAGTTCGAGAAGTTCGCTGTTCGCCATTTGTAATGGCGAATGGGTTATTGGCGGTTTTTCGCCTTTGTTGGTGTTCTTACAGAGCCGCCCATGCAGGTGTTATCACCTGCAACTCCAAAAGCCCTATTGGCAAAATAGCGGCTATTGCTATATTTACATCAGCAACGAGAGTGATGAACTGGTGTACTTTGACAACCTGACACTTACCCACACAAGAAGTTCTTTGATGGAAGAAACGCATTATTATCCGTTCGGGTTGACGATGGCAGGCATCAGTTCGAAAGCTGCGGGTAAACTGGAGAATAAATTCAAGTACAACAGCAAGGAAGAACAACAGCAGGAGTTTGCCGATGGCAGCGGACTTGACTGGTATGATTATGGCGCAAGGAACTATGATCCACAAATAGGTATGTGGCACAATCCTGATCCATTGAGTGATTTAAGTAGAAGATGGTCTCCGTATACGTATGCTTTTAATAATCCCCTTAGATACATTGATCCAGATGGAATGCTAAATGCAGATGCTATTGATAGGAAGAGATCAAAAGAGGATGAAGAAGGTGGTGGAAGGAAGGATGATAATCCCTGGCATATTGATCCCAAAGGCGGTGTTGATGATCTTTTTAGCCCTGATGAAAGGCGTCATCAGGAAGACGACCGTTTCTATAATTTTGATAGAGGCAATTGGGCAGGTGGTGATGATGGAGGGAAAAAGAAAAAGAAGAGCAGTAGTGGCGGCAGTATCAGTAAAGGCATCGGTAATAATGAACTTGCGCAAATACAAACCATTTTGGCTTCGGCTGAATATCTAAGCCTTGAATTTGAATACGGCAAAATTTTAGTTTCTACCGCTGGTACAATGGTGGTAAAAACAAAAAAAGGAGTGCTAAATGTTGCAACTACAGCAGCAGAATATGACAAGTTTATAAGGGGACTTAACGTTGTTTCAAAAGCTGCAACACTTCTCGACGCTGGAGTAAATATCTATCAATATTCACAAGGAGAAATTAGCGGCGCTAGATTATCTTACAGGCTTACTGGAACTGCAGCTTTAGCACTAGCACCAATTGTATATGGAGCAATTGTTGGTTCTGAGGTTCCAATTGCGGGTACTGTAATTGGGATAGCGGTTGGCGCAGCATTTGGCGCAGGCGAATATTTATACGATCAATATCCTGCAGTGAAAGAAGGAACAATAAATTATATTAATCATATTGACAACATCGAAAACTCTTTAGGGCATTGGGGCTTAGGTCTTCCCTATTAATAACTTATGGATAACGTTTACAGAATTACATCAAAGCAGCAACTGTTGTTACTAACACCAGCTTTTGTGATTTATAGCTTTTTGGGAGCCCTTTATCTCTTTTTTTTGGGGTTTAGTTTGCCTACTCCCATATATTTATATGCCTTCCTCGTTTTGTTTGTTATTGATTTGCTTCCGGCAATAATCCTTCACATTCAATATTTGGCAAAGAACTCAAAAGCTGAATTAATAATAGATAAGCAAACCAGAATAATTTCTTATAGAAGCCCAAGCAAAAGTTTTATTTATAGTTTTGATGATGTTGTAGCCTTACAATGTGTTGCATCGTATGGTGGCGGGAAAAATACAGGCTATTATTCTTTTGGAGATTATAGGTTTTGCAAGCTTAATTTTAACGACGATGTTGAAGTTGTCATTACATGCTTAATGGTTAATAGTATCCAGACTACACTTGAATCGTTATTGGGGATAACAGCAAAGAAAAAACTTACAATATTTGCATTCATTAAATAGTACAGGATTAGGTAAAACAAACACAAACCTTTTTCCTCACCGCTATCCGTAGAGTTCATTTGCTTTAGCCTTTGTTGGTGTTCTTACGGTGCCGCCATTGCAGGTGTTATCACATGCAACTCCAAAAGCCCTATTGGCAAAAGAGCAGCTATTACCATTTTTACATCAGCAACATGAGTGGTGAAATTGTGTATTTTGATAACCTGACACTTACCCACACAAGAAGTTCTTTGATGGAGGAAACGCATT
>JBBIOQ010000205.1:0-224 GCA_037443285.1 Sphingobacteriales bacterium
TTGGCTGAGCATGATGGGAGTGGTTGTTGTTTTTTTTTGTTTGTAGTTTTTTGCTACTGGTTTTTCAAATCAACATGCATCATTTATCAATTTTTACTTCAGGCTTCGCGTCTTTTTGACAATACAAATTTTAGTCCGCATTCCTTGTGGCTTTTCGTGCCAGTTTAAGAAAAACGCCTTCCATATTGGAGGTGTTGAATTGTGTTTTGAGTGCCGATGGTTTG
>JBBIOQ010000205.1:243-2845 GCA_037443285.1 Sphingobacteriales bacterium
CACCATAATGCATACACGGTCGCAGTATTCCGCTTCATCCATGTAGTGAGTGGTTACAAAAACAGTGGTTCCGCCTGAAGCTGCTGCATATATCATTTCCCAGAATTCGCGGCGGGTAATCGGGTCAACACCACCGGTGGGTTCATCCAGGAAAACAATTGGTGGGTTGTGAAACATGGCTACTGAAAAGGCAAGTTTCTGTTTCCATCCAAGCGGCAACGAACCTACCAGCACATTTTGTTCTTTTTCAAGGTGCAATCCAGCAAGAATAGTGACTGTTTTTTCCTTAATGGCTTTGATGCTCATACCATAGATGCCGCCATACAAACGCATATTCTCCTTCACCGTCAGGTCTTCGTACAGCGAAAAGCGCTGGCTCATGTAGCCGATGTTTTGTTTTATTTTTTCTGATTGTGTATACACATCGAAACCTGCAACTGTTGCTTTGCCTTCTGTTGGTTTGCTCAAGCCACACAGCATGCGCATAGCTGTAGTTTTTCCGGCACCGTTAGCGCCAAGAAAACCGAAGATTTCTCCCTTTTTTACTTCAAAGCTGATGGCATTCACAGCTATGAAATCGCCAAAGCGTTTGGTGAGTTTGTCGGCGGTGATGATATGGTTGTTGTCAGGCTGCATAAGGTTGATTCATCAGTTGCATGAATACATCTTCAATACCGGGTGAAATAAGTTTGATGGAAACATCGAGCTGCTGCCGGCTTTGCAGGTAGGCGGTCAATTGTTGCACATCAGGAATCGGTTGAATGGTAGTGAGGTGATGATACTCACCGAAGGGATAAACTGATGCGGCACCTGGCATTTCGCGTAGTGCATGCAGCAGTGTGTGCATGTTGCCCGATTTGATGGCCCACACCGGCTGATAGTGTTTTTGCACAACGCCCTGCGGTGTATCAATCTCCAGCATTCGGCCTTGTTGCATGAGTGCCACGCGGTCGCAAAGCGAAGCTTCGTCCATATATGGGGTAGCTACTAAAATCGTTAGACCCTGTTGCTGCAGTTTTTTCAACATCTGCCAGAACTCTTTTCTTGACACAGCATCAACACCAGTTGTTGGTTCATCTAAAAACAATACTGATGGCTTGTGAATAAGCGCACAACTCAGTGCCAGCTTTTGTTTCATGCCACCGCTCAGTTTGCCTGCCTTCCGGTGTTTAAAGGGTTCAATCTGTTCGTAAATGTATTTGATGAGGTGATAATTCTGCCTGATGGTTGTATTGAAAATGGAAGCGAAGAATTGAAGGTTTTCTTCCACCGATAAATCCTGGTACAATGAAAACCTTCCCGGCATGTAACCAATCAGGTTGCGAATAGTTTTGAATTCTTTCAACACATTATGGCCATCGACAAAAGCATTGCCCGCATCGGGAAAGAGCAATGTAGTAAGTATGCGGATGAGTGATGTTTTACCTGCACCATCAGGCCCAATAAGGCCGAATATTTCGCCTTTGTTCACAGCAAACGAAATGCTTTCCAGTGCAGTTGTTTGTGTTTTGCCAACCGGGTAAGACTTGGAAATATTTTCGGTTACAATGCCTTGCATG
The DNA here is from genome assembly GCA_037443285.1 of Sphingobacteriales bacterium. GTDB lineage: Bacteria > Bacteroidota > Bacteroidia > Chitinophagales > Chitinophagaceae > Phnomibacter. Next base: position 1,803 of record JBBIOQ010000205.1, read on the forward strand.
AAGATGAGTTGAACGGGGGATTATTTGAATTGTACTTCACCATACATGCCAATTTTCAAATAGCCATCATTGGGCACTTTTATTTTTATTGCATACACAAGGTTTGCTCTCTCATCTTTTGTCTGGATTGTTTTTGGGGTAAACTCTGCCTTGTCGGCTATCCAGGTGATTTCCCCTTTGTACGGTTTGTAGCTGCCTTTATCCTTGTCAATGTACACTGTGACTTGCTGTCGCAATTTTACCTGCGGCAATTGGTCGCCCGTCAGGTAAGCACGCAAAATGAGCGTTGAAAGATCTGCAATTTTGTAGAGCGCCTTGCCGGCGCCGGTGATTTCACCCTGGTGCGCATACTTAGTCAGAATGGTGCCATTGATGGGATTTAACACCTGCGAACGGTTTATTTGGTCGGCTATCACTTCCGCTTTTTTTGCAAGCGGTTCCTGCTCACTCAGCACACCTCTGTTTTGTGTTCCGGTATTTGTTTCCTGCACTTTCATTTGCTGGCGTGTTACGTCCATCTGGCGTTTCAGCATGTCTATTTGTGCATTGATATCATCGAGTTGTTTGGGTGTGGCAGCATCTGCCTTTACCAGGTTGGTGAAGCGTTTGCGTTCCATCACCAAGTTGTCCATTTGTGCCTGTTGTACAGATAGCTGATCCTGCAGCAACTGAAGTGTTGGTTGCACATCGGCGGTTTTCTCGTGCAGGGCATCAATGCTGGCCTGAACCTGTTCTTTTTGCAAAGCCAGGTTGCCGGCGTCAATCACAACTGTAAGGCTGTCTTTTTTTATCAGGTCCCCTTCTTCTATGGGCATGCTGATGATTTTTCCAGCCACTTCAGCCGATACAATTACTTCGTCAGTTTCAAACACGCCCGATGCATCGTACTTAATGCCTTTGTTGCTGCAAGAAACATACAACAAGGCAGTGCCTGAGAGAAAGAGGAATTGTTTTAATGTTTTTTTCATAGCATTTATTTTCCTGCGATGGTTGAATAGTTGAGCAATGCCTGCAGCAACTTCAGTTGATGAAGTATCTGTGCC
>JBBIOQ010000206.1:0-2829 GCA_037443285.1 Sphingobacteriales bacterium
CCGAAACCCAAGGCCATCAGGCCAGGCAACAATATTGCGAATGGTATATATTTCTCCCTCTTTTGGCGTACTCATACGATTTTTATGTATCTGGCTGAGTTTCCTGGGTGTGAAATGGTCATTAATACAAACCACCTTCTGTCCTACACAAAACATAACGTTGCATTTTTGAAATTTGAAAATCTTCCTTTATGGTTTTTTCTGCTCTTCGGATTTTTCATCATCCTTATAGAAATCCTCATTGGCAGTTGAAATATCAAAATCCTTATCCATGATTTTAGCGTAGAACATTTTGCGGGAACGTGTTTCAATAGATAGCATATCGTCAACACCGGGCGCATCTTTTTGATAGGAAATGTTTGCAGTGATGGAAATGGATGAACTAGCCTTAGAAACATCATGGTCGGTTCCGATGTAAGTAAATACCCAGTTCGCCGCCTTTAATCGATCAACCAGCGCCTTAATGGCTTCACGGTTGTATTCCCTGCTGGCGTTTTCCTCTCCATCTGTCAAAATGGTCACCAAGGTAACTGCACCTTCCATTCCATCTATGTACTTTTCATGCTTCAGGAGCGAATATCCCATAGCATCGTACAATGGAGTACTTGCATCGGGCCGGTAGTTATCTGTTGTGAGCGGCAAAATACTTGAAACGGTTGCCTGGAAAAACAACTCCCTTAACCCATTGCCATTAAAGGCATAGAGCGAAATAAAATGAAGCTGGAGTTTGTCTTCGGACTTGCTTTTCTCCTCCGCACCAAGCATAGTTTGCACCAGTTCATTGAAACTTCTGATAATGCTTGAGCGGATGGATTCCATCGAGCCGCTTTCGTCGAGGATGATAACGTTATAAACTTTCTGGGTGGCGTTTGATGACTGTGACATGGTGATTGAGTTTTAAAATGAAAGAATACCGGTTTCAAAGTGAAAGGAAGTGCCTGCATCTTGCGAGCAGGCACTTGCCGGGAGTGGGTTTAGGGTGCTATTTGTTTTATCTACTATGTTCAGATTGTAAAATTGCCTGACCAGTTTGCAGCCTATTTGCAACCTGAATAATTATTTTCCTCCTTAGCCCTTGCGGAATCTTTCTGAAAAAATGACCTAAACAAGCTTTTCAAATTGGAGGGATGCTTAATTTTCAGCATAACAACAAACTAAACAGCGTTATGCCTGATAATAAATCCGCACTTTCAAGGTACAGGGTGATTGACCGATGCCTCAGAAATAACATGCGGCCCTACCCTTCCAAGGAGTCCATCAGGGATAAATGCGAGTTTGAATTGTTTGGCGAAGGCTCGGGAAAAGTATCTGTTTCCACCATTGAAAAGGACCTCGATGCCATGCGCAATGATGCCGGCCTCGGCTATTTCGCACCCATCAAATACCACAAAGTCAAAAAGGGGTACTACTATTCAGAACCCAGTTATTCTATTGAGAAGCTACCGCTGAGCGTACAGGAGGAAGATGCCATCCGGTTTGCATCAATAACACTGTATCAATACAGGGACATTCCCATTTTTGAACATTTCAGGGAAGCTATCGACAAGATTTACGCTAGGCTGTCACTGGCAAGGAATATAAATGACCCACAGATAGACAAGCTGGTGCAGTTTGAAAAAACAAATGGCGTTGCCGGGCTCGAATGGCTGCAGCCGGTGTTTCACGCTATTGTAAATGCCCATACTATATCGTTTGAATACGACAATGTTTACAAGCATGAACACAAATCATTTACCATGCACCCATACCTGCTGAAGGAGAACCGGAAGAAATGGTATGTACTCGGCTACTACGCCAAGCACGATAACTATCTCACTTTTGCGCTTGACAGAATCTGCAACCTGGTGGTGAATGAAGAACAGATTCGGAAGCGCACCGATTTTGATGCAGACTTGATTTTTAAATATTCCACCGGCATCATGGGTGGTAAGGACAAAACAATTGATATTCTGCTGGAGGTAAAAGACCCGTTGAGCAAACTTCTTCAGTTGCATCCCATGAATGCCACGCAGAAATTAGTGAAAGAAACGCCTGAAGGAATAAGAGTAAGCATGAAAGCCATCGACAGTCCAGAGCTGCTGGGGCAATTACTTTCTTTTGGCAGCCACCTCCAGGTTCTCAAGCCAAAATCACTCAGGGACAAGATAAAAGCCGAGGCGCAAAAATTGATGGAGGCCAATCAATAGTGCTACTCAATCCTTCAACAGTTCTTCAATACTCATGTACTGAAACGGTGTGGTTTCCAACTGCCATAGCCGTAAATCCTGAATGAGCGAAACATTTTCTCCTTCCACATAGTAACTCAGTTCATTTCCGCAAATGGGCAGTTCCGCAACAGGACATTGAAATACCGGCTGATCCATCGCCTGTACATACACATAATACGTTCCCGATAATTTAAGTAAGGATAGCCTGATTGTATCTATCTCATCCATACTAACCCTGCCACGCTTTTCAAACAACACCAGGCTTCTTTCCTGCATCACCCGGGCCACCTGCCAAATACCGGTATCCGGAGTAATGGTGATGATGTTCATCTCATTTCCACCGATGGTGTTTCCCCATGACATTCCGATTCTTCCTGCACTTCTGTTGCTAAGCTGAACTTTAAATGACAGCAGAAAATCGTGCAGCAGTGAAGGATGATGAGTGACCGGTAATCTTATGCAGTCTTCATGTCGTGATTCGTTTTGCGCTTTATAGATTTCACTCACTTCAGGCTCATGCAATACAAGCCTTCTTTCATCTACCTCGGCGAGGTAATGGGTAAGCAGCATAAAATTCTTTTGCCAAAAATTGTAGCATCAGAACGTAAGGTATTTGAGGAGT
>JBBIOQ010000207.1:0-2809 GCA_037443285.1 Sphingobacteriales bacterium
TTTGGTTGATTTTGGTTTTGCCTGGATGGAATATGCCTGCCATGGATTGCCGTCTTTGCAGTTAAACATTGTCATTGACCCCAGTTGTTCTTCCAGATCAAAGGGCAATGGTTCTTCGTGCAGGTTGCCAAATTCTTTGGTGGAGGCTACAGCCATAAAATTGGCATCAGTGTTGCCATCTTTTACATCGTCTGTGGCAGGGCAGCATGAAATGGTTTCGGACAATCTTGCAGAATCAATATCTGCTTCAATTTTATTCTGTTTTTTGGCCTGGACAAATGCAAGGCTTATGCCGGCAATGCCGACAAACAACAATACAAACTTCTTCATGGTTGATTCCTTTGTTGGTGCAATGAAATGATATTTCAAACAAAACCTCTGATAGCAAAAATTGTTTGGAACTAATTCTTGTAAGGAAATCCTAGTCCATCATCTGCCTTGTCTTCATCTTCCTTTTTAATCCATATTCCATCATTATCGTCCATGTCATCATCGTCTTCGTCCCAATCAAATTCGTCATCTCCTGCACCGCCGGGTGTAATAATGCTCGACACTTTTTCATAGGCGGCCTGTGCTTCCGGGGAAAATTTTTCAATCACTTCAAAAAAGGTGTCCGTTTTCAGGTGCCAGAGCCTTGTTTTTTCGGAATCTTCATATTCAACCAGGACAGCTTTTTCTGTCACCATTGCGATATAAGCAAGTTCTATACTTCCATTTTCATTTTCCCGAATCAGGTAATAACCACCGGATTCCAAATCTCCATAATGTACCATGTGTAGTAATTTTTGGGAAGGTCGAAATTTTTATCTGAAAGCACGACACATTATGTCGCAATTATGAAACACACAATTTTCTCACAACCATCCAATTAGCAATCGCACTTCTTTTTGAGCAGGCAGGTGAATGCTGTATGTTTGCATGACCTCTCCAATTTTCCAAGGTCAAGATTGAACTCATTTTTTAAGGCGAAACCCACACCGTATATCGCTAAATATGCTCATGCATAAAAGGTTGTCCGGTGGCGGGTAAAATATTTTGTTATGGCTAAATTCATTTTTGTAACAGGAGGTGTTACGTCTTCTTTAGGTAAAGGAATTATTGCTGCCAGCCTTGCCAAGTTGTTGCAGGCGAGGGGTTTGAAAGTGACGATTCAGAAATTTGACCCGTACATCAATGTGGACCCAGGCACGCTGAACCCATACGAACATGGCGAATGCTACGTGACAGACGATGGTGCTGAAACCGACCTCGACCTTGGGCATTATGAAAGATTCTTAAACTTACCCACCAGCCAGGCAAACAATGTGACCACAGGCCGCATTTACCAAACAGTAATCAATAAAGAAAGAGCCGGAGACTACCTGGGAAAAACAGTCCAGGTTATTCCGCATATCACCGATGAAATCAAGCGGCGTATGGTGCTCTTGGGCAATGATAGCAAGTATGATATTGTCATCACGGAAATTGGGGGCACAGTAGGTGATATAGAGAGCCTTCCATTTATTGAAGCTGTGCGACAATTGCAATGGGAACTGCCTGAAGAAGATTGTGTGGTGGTGCACCTTACACTAATACCATACCTGCGTGCAGCTAAGGAACTGAAAACAAAGCCTACGCAGCACAGCGTAAAATTGCTAAGCCAGGAGGGTGTGCACCCTGATATCATTGTATGCCGCACCGAAAAACCATTAAGCTTTGAACTGCGTCGCAAGATTGCGCTGTTCTGCAATGTGAAAACAGAAGCCGTTATTGAAGCGGCTGATGCACCCACCATTTACGAAGTGCCGTTGGCTATGATGCGAGAAAAGCTCGATTTGATTTGCCTAAAAAAATTGCAGATAACAGAGTTTGCCCAGCCAGAGTTGGAAAAATGGATGGAGTTTCTCAACAAGCTGAAATATCCCAAAACAAGTGTATCCATTGGCCTGATTGGAAAGTATGTAGAACTTCAGGATGCTTACAAATCCATTCTTGAAGCATTTGTTCATGCAGGTGCCGTAAATGAATGCAAAGTGAATGTGGTGAACCTCCACAGTGAACATATCACCACATCAAATGCCCATGAAAAACTTAGCCATCTCGATGGATTGCTGGTGGCACCAGGATTTGGTTTGCGGGGCATAGAGGGCAAGATTGTAGCCATTCAGTATGCCCGCGAAACCGGTCTTCCATTCTTTGGCATTTGCCTGGGAATGCAGATGTCGGTTATTGAATTTGCACGCAACGTTTTGGGCCTCAAAAATGCCCACAGCACCGAAATGGACCCGGAAACTGCCGACCCTGTAATTGATATGATGGAAGAACAGAAAAAGATTACAGAAATGGGCGGAACCATGCGTTTGGGAGCATATCCATGCGATATTCAGGAGGGCACACTTGCCCACCGAATCTATGGCTCAGTGCACATCAGCGAAAGGCATCGCCACCGTTGGGAGTTCAACAACAAGTACGCCGAAGCATTTGAAAAAGCTGGCATGGTACTCAGTGGCCGCAACCCCGAAACGGGTTTGGTGGAAATTGTTGAACTTCCTTCGCATCCTTATTTCATCGGTGTTCAGTATCACCCCGAGTTGAAAAGTACTGTTGAAAGTCCGGCACCGCTTTTTGTAAATTTCGTGAAGGCTTCCAGGGAATACAGTGAATCAAAAGTTGCTGTGCTAACAAGCCCGATGCTTAAAAGAAGTGAATTGATATAAACTGCCCTCAAGGCAATAAAATAGGCGTGAAGCCGGCAAATTATATTGCCGGCTTTCTTATTCGGGATACGTTTTATTAACCTATCATTTCTAATGCCCACCCTTTACCTTTG
>JBBIOQ010000208.1:0-2743 GCA_037443285.1 Sphingobacteriales bacterium
AAAAAGAAGGATGGCCTGTTTTGCAACAAACAGTTCCCGAAGCCATGTGTGCACCGCTCGAAATGATGAATGATGAAAGGTTAATTGCAGCCAAACGCATTACTGCAATAGGTGTAGGTCCGGGTTGGCCGGTGGATGAAAAACATATAACGCTGTTGAAAAATTTGCTATTGATCAAAGAGGGGATGACTGTTGCAGATGCAACGGCCATCACCTTGTTGGCGCAATCAAGGGAGTTTTTGGAAAGCAAAAAGCCATTCCCGGAACTGACCATCACACCGCATGTAGGAGAATTCGACCGGCTTTTTGGAAAATCAACCAATCATTTTGAAAGGCTTCAAAAGGCCATTATTAAATCGGCAGCTTATGGAATTTGTATTGTGCTGAAAGGAGCATATTCAAGAATAGTGCTGCCCGATGGAAATGTTTTCTTCAACAATACCGGCAACATGGGTATGGCCAAAGGAGGTAACGGAGATGTGTTGCTGGGCTTGCTCACAGGCCTGCTGGCTCAGGGCTATTGCCGGCGTGATGCTAGCCTGCTGGCGGTGTGGCTTCATGGCTTCGCCGGCGATTTGGCCGCCAAGGATTTGACAACTGAGGCAATGACGGCTATGGATGTGGCAAAATATTTGCCGCAGGCATGGCAGGAGCTGCAGACTCCCGCATTTTAATTCAACTGCAAATTTTCCTTTTCATAAATATTGAAAATCTTTTTCACCAAGGAAACAATGGTGGTAGCAATAATTGCGCCGGCGAAGGCACTGAAAATGTCTTTCTGTGCATCCCATATATCACCCTGAGTGCCGAGATAGGCATCTCCTTGTGCCTTGAAAAAAATATCAGCTACAGACCATTCAATCAATTCATAAAAGGCGCTTATTGACAGCGTGATTTCTATGGGTAACGCCCACGAAACCCACTTGGGATAATGCAGCCATTTCAGAAACATTTCACGCATGGGATATGCCAGCAGGAATCCGAAACTGAAATGCACGATGCGGTCGTAAAAATTTCTTTCGGTATGGAAGAAATCTTTCAACCAGTAGCCAAATGGGTTTTCGGCATAAGTGTATTTGGAGCCATACACATGCAGCGACAAATAAATGCATATAAGCATGTAGGAAACATCGCTGAACTGGTACTTTCTGAAACTTACAACCATGAAAATAAGAAACAGGAATGTTAGTGTATTCTCAAGTAGCCAGTTGCTCAGGTTGGTAGTGCCAATAAACGTACTTATCCAGATGGCTGCAAAAGAAATGATGAAAAGCCAGAGCCAGTAATTCTTTTGGAAGGGTGTTCTTGTAGGCGAAATAGCAATGGTAAAGGGCATAAGCAATTGTTTCGGAATGATGTAGTTTGAAAATACTGAAATATTTACCACGCCAATCAATACAGTAAAAAGGTGAGTCTTTGACCCACCTTCTGGAATATTCAATTTATGTGTAATGATTTTTAAATGTCAAGCCCTGTGATAGTCTGGGCGCCATTGTTTGATGGCTTGTTTTATTTCTTTCCCTTTCATTTTTTCTGCTGCGGCTTGTTGTGCCAATGCAGGGAACTCTGTATCACTGGCAAAGCGCAGTGCCACAATCTGTCCAATACGTAGCGATGCCGGCAATGTTTTTCCTGTGAGAACGTAATGCCTGAAATTTTCCTCGGCCCTGATAGCCCTGTCCTGCGCCTTCAATGCAAATGCCCTCGCAAACCAGAATAAGCTTGCCAGTATCAGCAGGATGACCACTATTAGTGTGGCTGAATAAAAACTGTCGGTGCCCATGCTGTGAAATACGTTGATACAGGCGCCAATGAAGGCAACAAGCCATAAGGCGGAAGTGACATAATGATACATTGGCACCATGCGTGTATGGTTGGCGTAGTTCTGTTCCATGAAATTTTATTTTGATGTTTGGCGCTAAATCTAACGAAGAAAATCTAAGTGCCAGCCAATCTTGTATTTGTTTACTTTGAATTGACAACCACATCCAGCAGGCTCCACATTTTCTGCATTACGCTATTGGCTGTTCCGGTGAAGTTGTTTACGATTAGTGAGAATGCATAAGTCTTACCATTTCTGTTGGTAAGATAGCCCGCATAGCTTTTGACCCCGCCAATGGTGCCGCTTTTCATTTTGATATCATGAATGAGTGGTAGCCCATCATAGAAGGCATAGAACCACGACTGCCTTCGGGCATATTGCAACACTTGCACCAGCGATTTTGCCGTCACCCTGTTCTGGGGCGAAAGTCCGCAACCGTCTTTTATGCGCACCGCATCCTTGTCAATTCCTTTTGATGCCCAGAATTCCCGGATGATATCGGTGCCTGCTTCGGTCTCTCCTGTTTTCCCTGCATTGAATGCCAGTGATTTTGCCAAAGCTTCACCATAGAGGTTGATGCTTTTTTGCAGGAACCAATACACTACCGAATCGAGCCCCACTGATTGAAATGTGGTGAGTTCCTGTGTGGCAACGGGAACTGGTTTGGCGTTGATGGCGAAATACAGGGAAGGCAATGGTTTTCCTGAAATTTTAATGCCTTTTTTTGCCAGGTAATTCATCAATGCTTCCAGCAGCGCAGTTTCGCCATCAGGCACGGCGCCGCTCACACTGAAAGCCTGGTTGGTTTTGCCCAAAGTGCCGGTGGCATAAGCCATAGATGAATAGGGGGCGCTGTAAATAACACTGTTATCGCCACTGCCGCTTGCACCGAGTTTTATGAAACTGTTGAATGCATAAACC
>JBBIOQ010000209.1:0-2544 GCA_037443285.1 Sphingobacteriales bacterium
GTCTTCACTGGCCTTGGCCAGCAGGTCGAGTTTCAATTCATTCAGCCGGGTGTAATAGTACTGCGGCGACTGGGAGTTGAACTCAATGCCCTTCTCCAATAATTCAGTCACTTCGCGGGAAACCTTTTCCACCAAAGCAAGGTTGCCGGATTGCACTACCACCGTTTCGGTGAGTTCAAATCCCCGGAATTCACTGCCGATGTTACGGCCGTAGCTATCGAATTTGTTGTCGAATTGTTTTTGAAGGTCAACAGAAGAGAAGGTAACCGATGAATCGGGGATGCCTTTGCTTTTGAGATAATCCCTCACGGCTTTTTCATTTTCCTTAATGGCCTGGTAGGCACTGCGGAGTACAGTGCTCGATTGGGCAAAATTGCCACGCCAAACAATCTGATCGCTGATGAAATCTTTTTCGGCGAGACCTGTCACCACAATAGTTTCATCACCTTTGAATTTGTATTTCCACGCATTGGCGAGGATAAGTGCTGCTGCGATGACTGTGATGGCTACAACAATGGCGGGGATATAAGATCGCATAAAGGGAGTTTTATTAAAGCTACCGAATTTTTGGGCTGAAGCGATGCACTGCAAATGCAGGGCATGCAATAGGTGTAGGTTGTTTCTCGCTCCATGACTGAGTCATGTTAGGTTCAAATGAAGTTGCATGAATTTACTTATACAAACGCCGCGTCCCGCAATGGCGGAGATACAGCTAGGATATCAGTCAGGTGTGTTTTCCTATGGGAAGGACTCCCCCTGGTTCAATAGAATATCGAAGAGTGGCTGGTGAATCTGTATTTGGCGGCAGTACATAGTACCGACAAAAAATCAGGTGCATTAGTACAGGAATTATTATCTTCCAAAGACTTTGATTTTTTTTTATTATTCATCAGCCCCAACGATTGTTTATGCAAAAGTTTTTATTGTTGACTGCCATGCTCATAGCCGCTTGCAGTCCTAAGAAAAATGATTCTACACCTGCTGCAGGGAAGGTATTGCCGTCAGCAGATATTCAAATCAAGACAGCCCTGCTGGCTGCTCCCGCAGAAAAAAGGGATAGCTGTACTGTTTTGGGTTATACTCCGGACAAGCAACTGGTAGTATTGAAACAGGGAACTAATGAAATGATTTGCCTGGCCGACAATCCCGATGAACCAGCTTTTGAAGTGGCCTGTTATGTGAAAGACCTGGAGCCGTTTATGCAAAGGGGCCGTGAATTGCGCAAGCAAGGCATCAGGGACCAGCAGTTGTTTGACGAACGGGAGAAAGAAGTAAAAGCAGGCACATTGCAAATGCCCAAACAACCTGCGGCACTATATGTATATTCTGCCAAAGACGAAGAGGTAAACACTACTACCGGTGAAGTAAAGAATGGATACATGCGCTATGTCATCTATATCCCCTATGCTACCAAAGCCGGCATCGGCTTACCGGAAAAGCCATCAGCCGATGGCATGCCCTGGATCATGTACCCGGGAACACACGCAGCTCATATCATGATTAATCCCTGACATCCCAAAAAGGCAGTTATTGTTTTGTTTCTAATGTCTCCCGGTTCTCTGCAATTACAACCCATTGAATATTGATTGATCAACGGCCCGGCTGAATTTCTCCCAAGGCTGACTGTGCATGGTAAACATTCCTACGAATTTTGGTTCAGTTTCTCTGCTCCCAATCAGCATCCATTAGCACCCATTTGTCAGGATCAATCAGCACCTCCGTTGGCGCCGCATCCACTGGTATTGAATACACATTCGATTTCGCTGAAAGGACTACCGTTTTTTTCAACGCTACACTTTTACCCGGTTGCTTAATGCCAATTTGCAGCGGCATCTTAAAGAGGCTTCCGTCATGCTGCACCTGCTCCAGTTGAATGGTAATTATTTTTTTTACCGAATCGTACCGCCAGTTTCCTTTTATGCGAAGCGTACCCGGCTTGTAAAGCCATTGGTCAAAAAAATCTTTCAAGTTTTTGCCTGATGCTTCCTCCATGGCTGTACGGAAATCAGCCGTGGTGGCATTTCCGTTCATGAATTTGGCGTAGTAAGCACGGATGCCCTGCCAGAAAACATCATCGCCCAACATGCCGCGGAGCATATGCAATGTCCAGCTTCCTTTCTGGTAAGTATGCGAACTCGTCACCTGGCTCATGTCCTCAAGGTTATCGTGCACGATGCGGTAACCGGGATTTTTCAGGTAAAAAGCATCCACGGTTTTTTTGCTGTTGGCCAGCCCTTGTAAAAAGGCATCTCTTCCGTATTGATGTTCAATAAACAGTAGGGTGAAATAAGTGGCAAAACCTTCGCTGAGCCATACATCATCCCAGTCGTTTTCGGTGACTGCATCACCAAACCACTGATGCGCAATTTCGTGAATGACCACATTGCGCCATCGTTCATTGCGATCGCCCACTACAGAACTTTCGCTGTACAGAATGGCAGATGCTGCTTCCATGCCACCGCTCACGCTGTTTGATTGGATATTGGCCAGCTTTTCATAGGCAAACGGACCAATCCTGTCGCTGTAGAATTCCAGCACTTTTTT
>JBBIOQ010000210.1:0-2492 GCA_037443285.1 Sphingobacteriales bacterium
GTAATACCTGTTTCAAAGAATATTGCCACTACATTTTCCATTACCCCATTGCAAAATAGTTTCGGCGAATTGGAAATCGAGATACAGGATGCCAAGGGGACTCCTTGCCTGCGAATTTTACTTGATAGCACTGGTGCTGTATTAACCAAACAGGGATACAGGAATAAGTCGCTGGGGAAATACCAGCCCAATCAATTGCTCGAATTCAAAATCACCCTGAATACTTCAACCAGGTTCTATTCTGTAAGCATCAATGATGGCAATCCATCCAACAACCTCTGCTTTGCACCGGTGGCATCAGTTGAACGAATTGTTTTCAGAACAGGTAGTGTGCGCCGCTTCCCCGATGCGGATACACCTACTGACCAGGATTTTGATTTGCCGGAGGCCAGTGCGAAGAACAAAGACGCAGGGTACCTCATTCATTACTTAAAAACCAACGCCGAATAGAATTCTTGTATTCATCAACATTTGCTGTGAACAAAATATTTTACATATCGATATTGTGTTGTTCGCTCGGTTTGCAAATGAGCGCACAAACAAAATCAAAACCATTTGTTTTAAAGGCTGACAACTTCAGGCATTATGTTGACTATTTCAACAAAATGGAGGATGAGAATATTGTTCAGGCCATTCCAAACGACAGTGCATGGGCTTGGATGAAAAGTAATATTCCCTTGTTCGAATGCCCGCAACAGAATTTCGAAGAAATATTTTACTTCCGCTGGTGGACCTTGCGCAAACATATCAAGAAGACGCCGCAGGGGTTTGCGTTCACTGAATTCCTGGTGCAGCGTACTTATGCCGACAAATACAATCTCATCAGTAGTGCACTTGGTCATCATATTTATGAATCGCGTTGGTTGCACAACAGGAAGTACATGGATGAAAACCTGGTGTTATGGTATCGGGGAAATGAAGGGAAACCTCTGAAGAAACTTCGCTTTTACAGCAGTTGGAATATTGATGCCATATACAACAGGTACCTGGTAGATGGCAACGCTGGTTTTGTAAAGCAAATGCTTCCTGACCTCAAAGCAGACTACACTGCATGGGAACAGGAGAAGCGTTTGCCTTCGAGCCTTTACTGGCAATATGACGTTAGAGATGCCATGGAAGAAACAATCAGCGGTGGCAGGAAGGAAAAAAATGCCAGGCCTAGCATCAATGGGTATATGTATGGCAATGCCAGGGCGCTTGCCGCCATTGGTGGGCTTGCTGGCGATGTAACTACAGAAAAATTTTACAACGCAAAGGCTGACAGCATTCGAACAATTGCACAGCTAAAATTGTGGAGTACTAAGGATGATTTTTTCGAAGTGAGAAAAGAACAGGGGGATACGCTGGCCAATGTGCGTGAAGAAATTGGTTTTATTCCATGGTATTTCAACATGCCCGACAGCAATTACAGTATTGCATGGAAACACGTGGCAGTGGAAAACACCTTTTGCGCACCATTCGGTATTACGACTGCCGACCGCAGTCATCCATTGTTCAGAACACATGGCTGTTGCAAGTGTGAGTGGGATGGTGCTGTGTGGCCCTTCGCCACTTCGCAAACACTTACTGCCATGGCTAACGTGTTGAACAATTATCATCAGCCGTTTGTGGCCGATACTAACTACTTCAAATTGCTGCAGACTTTTGTTGAGTCGCAGTACTATCGTGGCCGTCCCTATGTGGGAGAATACCTCGATGAAAAAACTGGTTACTGGTTGAAAGGCGATGAAGAACGCAGCCGTTATTACAATCATTCCACCTTCAATGATTTGGTGATTACCGGCCTTGTAGGACTTCGGCCAAGGCCTGATAATGTGGTTGAAGTAAATCCTTTACTGCCTGCCGGAAAATGGAAATGGTTTTGTCTCGACAACGTTTTGTACCACGGCAAAATCATCACCATTATTTGGGATCAGGATGGCGAAAAATATCACAAGGGTAATGGGTTAAGTGTGTGGGTAAATGGAAAGAAAGTTGCCTCATCTTCAAAACTCGAAAGGGTGAGCGGATTATTATAAAAGATGAAATGGAAAGCAAGCCATATTGCCAATTTTGTGTTGATGAGTTTGTTGTGCTGTGCTACGGCAACTGCACAACTATCCGAAAGAATGTACCTCTCAGGCACAGGTAGCGACAATACAGTGGCATGGGAGTTCTATTGTACTGAAGGAATGAATGCCGGTAAATGGGCTACCATACAAGTGCCATCCTGCTGGGAATTGCAGGGCTTTGGCAAATTCGACTACGGATTTGCCAAAGATAGTTTGCGTGGGAAAGAACAAGGACTTTATAAATATCATTTTGCCGTGCCATCTTCATGGAAAGGCAAGGTGTTGAATATTGTTTTTGAAGGCGTGATGACAGATGCAATAGTGAAAGTGAATGGCAAGCCAGCCGGACCCATTCACCAGGGCGCTTTCTATGCTTTTAAATATGATGTTTCCAAACTGCTGAAATACGGCAAAGAAAATCTGCTGGAAGTAACAGTGGCA
>JBBIOQ010000211.1:0-2489 GCA_037443285.1 Sphingobacteriales bacterium
AAGTTTGCTGGGCACCACTAAAATTCCCTCCTTCTGCGGAACAGCCGTGGCCGCCTACCAATACAACAAACGCGTTGATATCAGTTGGCGCCTGGTGCTTTGGATAGCGCTGGCTGCATTTGCTGCCGCTATGTTTGGCTCCTACCTGGTGACGGTGATTCACAACACGGTGCTGAAGCCTGTAATACTTTGTGTGCTCATTTTTGTGGCAGTGTTTACCTACACCCGTAAAGGCCTTGGTCAACAGCATGCCGAAATTCCTTTCAACGATGCACTGGCAAAAGGCATTGTTGCAGGATTGCTCATTGGTTTCTACGATGGATTCATTGGCCCGGGCACAGGCAGCTTTTTGGTGCTATTTTTCATTACCGTTATCGGCCACGATTTCATGCATGCAAGTGCACATGCAAAAATGATAAACCTTGCCACCAATATTGCCTCCATCATTTATTTTGGCAGCACTGGTCATATCATTTTTCACCTTGCTATACCCATGGCCATCTGCAATATGATGGGTGGTTGGACAGGAACCAAACTAGCCCTGCTGCGCGGCAATAAATTCATTCGTGTTTTTTTCCTGTTGGTAGTTTCCGGAACTATCCTGCGTTTTGCGTGGGATATATTTTTCAAGCATTGAACCATTCCTGCTTTCATTTGAAAGGGTTAAGATATTTTCACAGGATAAGTTATACGGCACATGCAAAACAAAACGCTTTCAGGTATCCTGCTGGCCATAGTGGCCACACTTATCTGGAGTGGCAATTTCATCATTGCACGTGGAGCAAGCAACATGGTGCCGCCTGTTATGCTGGCATTGCTGCGCTGGGCCTGCGCTTCCCTTATTATGCTGCCCATTGCATTCAGAACATTTCGAAATGAATGGCAAATTGTTAAGGCAAATTGGAAGAATATACTGTTGTCGGCAATAGCCGGTGTAAGTGTATTCAACACGTTGGTGTATGTTGCAGGACATTACACAGCAGCCATCAATCTTGCACTCATCGGCACTACGTCTTCTCCTGTTTTTTCTTTCATACTTGCACGCATTTTCCTGAAAGAAAAAATTCCACCCTTGAGGCTTCTTGGTTTGCTGGTATGCATCAGCGGCATACTCCTGTTGCTGAGCAGGGGAAGCTGGGAAGTGTTGTCGCACCTGCGTTTTACGCAAGGCGACTGGTGGATTTTAGGTGCTGCATTTTCATTTGCGCTATACAATATTGCCGCAAGAAAAAAGGATAAAAACATTGCACCCATCAATTATCTTTTTACCACTTTCACTTTGGGTACATTGTTGCTCATTCCATTTGCAGCAATCGAATATGCGCATGCAGCGACCTGGCATTGGACACCCACTTTGGCAGGCATCGTGCTTTACCTCGGAGCCGGCACATCCGTGCTTGCCTTCTTTTTCTGGAATATTTCTATCACCAGCCTCGGTGCTGCACGTGCATCTATTTTTGGAAACCTCATTCCCATTTTCAGCAGCATAGAAGCGGTACTCATTCTCGGCGAAAAAATTTCGTGGATACACTATGCCAGCATGACTATTGTGCTTGTAGGTTTGGTGATTGCGAACCTGCAAAGGCAACAGCCTGTTGTTGAAATAAAAAGAAATTGAAAAAAGTAATCATCATCGGCGGCACTACAGGAATCGGGCGGGAAATGGCCGAACAATTTCTTGCAAAAGGCTATGCCGTGGGCATCAGCGGAAGAACAGCATCTGCCCTGGAATCATTCAAAACACAGCACCTGCAACACACCGTTGCCACCGCATGTTTTGATGTTACCAAAGATGACAGCCGCCAGCACCTGCAACAAATGATTGAGGCATTGGGAGGCATGGACATTTTTATTTACTGCAGTGGCATTGGCACACCATCACGTTTGCTCGATGAAACCAATGAATGGAACAGCTTTCATACCAATGCCACCGGCTTCATCAACCTCACCATGTTTGCTTTCAATTATTTTGTTGCAAACAACCAGCCCGGACAAATTGCCGGTATTTCTTCCATTGCCGCCAACCGCGGATTGCAGGCTGCACCTGCCTACAGCGCTACCAAAGCCTTCATGAGTAATTACCTGGAAGCGTTACATTTCAAAGCATTCAAAATGAAAATGCCCATCAGTGTTACTGATATTCAACCCGGGTATGTGGCTACCAAAATGGCACAGGGCAATTTGTTTTGGGTGGTGCCGGTGAAGAAATGCGCCGCACAAATTATTGATGCTATCCTTCACAAAAAGAAACGTGCCTACATCAGCAAACGCTGGATGTTCATAGGGTGGCTGCTGCGCAATGTGCCTGCATACGTGATTCGGAAGTTCACTTGAACCGTTGACCGTTGACCGTTGACTGTTGACTGATAACTGAAATGACTGAGGTGATGGGGATCGTACCGATTTGCCTTGCTCGATCGCCCTTAAAATCGTATGATTGTTAAGAATTAATACATTTCTGTCGTACAAAGGTTAATTTAAAATGCCCT
>JBBIOQ010000212.1:0-2470 GCA_037443285.1 Sphingobacteriales bacterium
AATGGTTGCTACCTGGAAATTCAGCAGCAATTCCACCTTGTATTTATTGGCTTCCGCCAACAGGCAATCCATGATGGTTTGCGAAATATTTGAAATTGGAAACATCCGTCCATCGGCCTCGGCTTTCACCTCCACACCACGTTCGGCAAACCAGGAAATTGTGTCTTTTACAAAAAAATGATAGAATGCTTTCTTGACAAATTTCTCGCCTCGCGGGTAATGCTTTGACATATCTACAATGGAACTGCAGTCATGTGTAAGGTTGCACCGGCTGCCGCCGCTCACTTTCACTTTTTGCAGCACTTTCGATGATTTCTCGACAATGGTTACCTGTAGTCCCGGGGCAAGCCTTGCAGCATTTACGGCACAAAAAAAGCCAGCGGCACCTCCGCCGACTACTACCAAACTCTTTTTTCTCTTTTCCACTTAATTGCCGACTTTAAAAAACTTCAATATGCAATGCCATGCTGAACAATTCCCCTGCAAACAATTGTTACTTCCTCAACCCCAAAATCTATTCACAATCACACTGCCATTCCTGACCAAGGTCGATTACCGTAACTACCGTGACCTCTGAGGCGCATGGAGCGAAAATGATCCGCACTCTTTGACCATCGTTCGTAGTGCCCTCTACTGCGTATTTCCTGCTGCAATCGGGGTTGTCGCCAATTTCACTTTTGCCATAGTTGATGCTGCCATTATGCAAAATATCTTCCACCTCCGATTGGCTGATGTGCCGGCACTGCATCCTGCATTTGGCATGCTTGCTGTAGTTGATGGCAGCAGGGTGACGATTAAGTCCACGGCCAGTTTGTTCAGTTTGATTTTCGTTTCGTACGGATCTCCTGATGCCGGAACCGCAAGTCCTTACGATGAGCCATGCAGACAACAACAACAATAAGAGTACAACCGAACCAAACCTGTTTCTATTTTTTGGCATACTGCAAATTAATGGAATGGTGGTAAGCCTTTGATTTGAATTGTTCGATTCAAAACAATCAACACAAGCAAACAAGACCGACATCCAAATCTTTCACGATTCTAATCATTTTGAAAATTTACCCGAGGCACTTTCAATACCTGAAAAAATAAAATTATCTTTTCATCAGCTAAAGCCTTTAATCTTATGAAACTACATAACCGGGCGTTGCAACCCTGCGCATTGCTTGTGTTCTTTTTTTTCTGCTCAAATTCCGGCCATTCACAACTCATGAAGAAATTCAAGGAAAAGGTGAATGAAAAAATTGAAAATGCAGTTGGCGGAACCAATAATACCAACAGCAATAACCAATCAAACACCAATACCAACACCTCAACCAGTTCTCAAAGCGGTGCCAGGAACAAAGGCGGAGGAGGCCTCAAAAGCACTACCCCTCCAGATGTTTTGGCGATGATGGCTGATGCAGAAAAGTCACATTCCGCTGCAAGCTATTCCGATGCCCGCTACTCTTTACAGCAAGCTTTGGTGGGGGTTGAAATACAACTGGGATACCAGGTGCTGGCTTCGCTTCCATCCCAAATAAACGACATGACCAAAGACACGACCCGCAACACCGTTTCCAGTACACAGTGGGGCTGGAACAACCTCACTATTCAAACCGTGTATGCCAAGGCACCCGACAAGGAAATGACCATTTCAATTGGCAACAACAGCGTTTACTCTGGCATCGCACAATTGTACTTTGCCAATACCGGATACATGGCAAACAACCAGGATAAGAACATTAAGCAAACACGGGTCAAAAACAACAAGGCTATCATCCAATACGACGACAGTAAGGGCTACACACTCATGATGCCGCTTGGCCAGTCATCGCTCATCGTTTGGGAATGTGTCAATTTTGCCAGCGAGGACGAAGTGATGAATGCTGCCAACCAGTTCGACATTGACGGAATCAAAAAAACGATTGGCGAACAATAACACCTGAAACATTGATTATGAAAAAGACAATTCTCCTTTTCGCCGCCGTGCTCATAATGGGTGTAGTAATTGGCCAGGATTTTGCCACCGACATGAAAAATGCCAAAGCGGCTTACTCATCCAACAATTTGGGCGATGCGCATTTTGCCTTGCTACAGGCCATGCAGGAAGTGGACATCATCATTGGACAGGAGGTGCTGAAACTCCTGCCTCTCAAAATGGATACTGTCGCTGCTGTGGCTAAATCGGACCAGGTGAGTGCAAGTGCCGGAATCATTGGAACTACGATTACCCGGGTGTACGGCACCAGCAATTCAGCAACATTAACCATCAACAGCAATTCACCCATGGTGGCTACCCTGAACACCATTCTCAACTCACCTTTGATGGGTGGTATGATGAGTGACGGCACTTCCAAGATTGTGAAAGTCCAGGGCTACAAAGGCAGGTTGCAGAAAGATGGCGAAACCGGCTATACCGTAGAAATTCCCATGAACAACTCGCTGCTGACTTTCAGGACCAATAACTACACCGATGCAAAGACGCTGG
>JBBIOQ010000213.1:0-2455 GCA_037443285.1 Sphingobacteriales bacterium
CCACTGCGCTTGCCAGCGGTTTTTTTATCGTACCACGATTTGTCTTGGGCAGGGGTTATGTGGCCCCAAGTGATAAAATTTGCAAGTCACCCTCCTTTTCAAATGGATGGAAACTTTGGTATTAGTGCTGCAATAGCTGAGATGTTGCTGCAAAGCCATCTCGGCGAGATCAGTTTGTTGCCTGCTATTCCAGAACGTTGGGCCTCCGAAGGCTCATTTAAAGGATTGAAGGCAAGAGGAAACTTCATCGTGGATTGCACCTGGAAGAATGGAAAAGTGACGAGTTACAAAATTAGTTCGGCTAGTCCCCGGCAGGTAAAAGTTCGTGTAAATGGAGAAGTAAAATTAGTCACATCATCTAAGTGATTTTCTTAGCCAATGAATGTAAAACTGCCAGGCAACGAACTGCAAATAGCATATGAAAAATGATTCTTTAGGTAGCTTTGGTTCAATCAAGAACGTAATCAGAAATTAAGTGAATAGAACAACATGAAATGCTTCAAAAAATGTTTCACCGTGTTTTGCGGTTTGTGTTTTTTCACTGCAGGGCAACTGCAAGCACAAAATAATTTTCGTACCTACTGCAATCCGCTAAACCTGAATTACCGTTTCAGTTATGACTCACCTTCCTACCGTGAGGCAGCTGACCCGGTAGTGCATTTATACAAGGGAAAATATTATTTGTATGCTTCAAAATCGGGTGGCTATTGGCATTCCGATGATTTGCTGCAGTGGACCTTCAGACCTTCTGTAACACTGCCGGTAGAAGATTATGCGCCTGCTGTAGAAACCATACACGATACTGTCTTTTTCATTGCATCGAAAGGAGGGCGGAAACTATACTACAATACAAATCCATTAGAGGATAATTGGAAGGTTTACAATTCCGCTTTTCCAATTTACATGACAGATCCGGCATTGTTCAAAGATGATGATGGTCGTGTATATTTTTATTACGGCTGCTCAAATAAGGCTCCAATAAGTGGCGTTGAACTCAATCCTTCACGCAGGTTCGATACCATTGGTTCTCCCACTGTGCTTATTGAACACCATTACAAGGACTACGGATGGGAGGAAAGCGGTGAAGAACACCGTGCCGGCAAAGATGGATGGAATGAAGGCGCCTGGATGACAAAGCATCATGGAAAATACTACCTGCAATATGCGGCTCCTGGTACTGAGTTTAAGGTGTATGGAGACGGAGTGTATGTATCTGATAAGCCGCTGGGGCCTTTTTCTTACATGCCGAACAGTCCGTTTTCCTACAAGCCCGGAGGATTTATAAATGGGGCAGGGCATGGCTGCACTTTCCAGGATAAATATGGCAACTACTGGCATATTGCTACCATGACTATTTCGGTGAGACATATGTTTGAGCGAAGACTGGGTTTGTTTCCTGCATTCTTCGATGGGGAAGGCCAGTTGCATACTATAACAAGTTTTGGCGATTATCCCTTGCGGATGCCTGCACGAAAAATGAATTATGAAAAGGAAAGCCTGTTTACAGGATGGATGCTGCTATCCTATCAAAAACCTGTTACCGTATCATCAACGTTAGCCGGCCATGACGCTTCATTTGCCTGCGATGAAGATGTGCGTACATGGTGGAGTGCCGAAAGTGGAAAGAGTAGCGAGTGGTTGCAGGTAGACCTTCAACAGTTATCAGGCATTAATGCCTTGCAGGTAAATTTTGCAGATGAAGCATCCACACTCAAAGCGGGGAAACAAGTGAAGCCTTACCTATACACAATCTCTGCATCCTCAGATGGTGTCAGATGGAAAACTATTGCAGACAAATCGACAAATACAGCAGATGTGTCGCATGATTACATTGTATTGCCCGAAAAAGTGAATGCCCGTTATGTAAGAATTTCCAACCTACAGGTACCTGATGGAAATTTTTCTATTTCAGGCTTAAGGGTTTTTGGAAAGGGAAGTGGTAGTGCGCCCAAAGCAGTGTCATCATTCACTGTAATACGCGATAGCGTTGATACACGCAGAGCCACTGTTGAATGGCAGCCGGTTGCCGGAGCCACAGGGTATATTGTGAATTTTGGTAATGAAAAAGCTAAACTCTTTCATGCTATCATGGTTTATGGCAGTCATTCTCTTGACCTTCCGGGACTTAACAAAGACGTTCCCTACTTTTTCCGCATTGATGCCTTCAATGAGAATGGAATTACGAAAGGAAAATAGAATAATGCCATTGTCTGAAACGCAAATGAAAGCATTTCAGCTTGCTGTTTCTTTCGATGAACCATGCAAGGCGACACTTGCCTGGCAGTGCTTTCTTTCCTGAAGCTATAATGATGAAGGAAATGCTCCGCATAAATTTACCAGCGATATGCATGCACTCAATTTCAGTCTGAGAAAAGAAGTTGAATATTCAAATGAAAGCAGCAGAAGAACTAAATTGTCTGCTGTAATGAAATTGCTCCGCTAAAAACGATTGTTC
>JBBIOQ010000214.1:0-2448 GCA_037443285.1 Sphingobacteriales bacterium
TTGCTATTTAGAGAATCTTAGCTGCTGAAAATTGTCATTCACCGGGCATCCACTCCGCATAAGAATCAGCCGTTTCATACAATTTCAGGTTGCTCAGTTTTACGGATGGAGGCAACTTACTGGCCAAATTATTTTTTACATCCAGTAAAATGTTTTCAGCAGTTGGCTCCATGGGCCATATTTCCATGTTCTCCAGTTCCGCCAGATGGGGATGCTCAGAAAGATATTGTTCTGACAAAATGATACGATGATCGAAGCGATCCACCACGTAGGTGTTTACAAGTTTTTTCAATTCTTTAAAATCAATTACAAAACCCGGAGCTGGTAGAAAGTCATCGTCGTGGTCGGCCGGCTGCACAGTTACGTGCAGTACATAGCTGTGTCCATGAATATTTTTACAACTACCGGCATAGCCATAAATGGCATGAGCAGTTTCGAAGCGGAAAATTTTTGTTACACGAAGCATATTCACTTGCAATTTTCAATGAGAGTAAATGTCAATGCAGGCA
The DNA here is from genome assembly GCA_037443285.1 of Sphingobacteriales bacterium. Taxonomy (GTDB): domain Bacteria; phylum Bacteroidota; class Bacteroidia; order Chitinophagales; family Chitinophagaceae; genus Phnomibacter. The sequence goes on from JBBIOQ010000214.1 coordinate 510, forward strand.
TCGGCATTATTCGGCGGGGCAAAGCTATCCTAACTGAGTTACATTTGACCTGCATTTACAAAAGTGTTAGCCTATATGGACATTTATCACCACATCAGCAAATTTATTGGCGCACAAACGGTAGCCACTGTTTGCTGCACCAGCCGCGATGGCCGGCCGCATTGCTTCAATTGCTATTACGCCTTCAATGAAAAATCTACATTGCTTTTGTTTAAGACTTCGCCGGAAACCATGCACATGAAAATGCTGGCCGAAATTCCTTCATTGGCGGGTACTATTTTGCCCGACAAACTCAACAAGCTTTCGGTGAAGGGCATTCAGTTTGAAGGCGAATTGCTGGCACAAAATGCTGAAGCTGCCGAAGGTGCGGCAGGAAAATACCATATGAAATTTCCATATGCCTTGGCCATGTCGGGCACTGTGTTTGCCATCCAAATCAACTACATGAAAATGACCGACAACAGCCTGGGCTTTGGTACCAAAATCGAATGGCGCCGCGAGGCTGTTCAATGAAATCCCGGTAATAAGTTTTGCAATGAGAAAAATATGTCTTGCCTGGCTGCTGCCTGTTCTTTTTTGCAGCACGGTTATTGCGCAGCCACAACGTTGGCACAATCTCCACTTCGACACACTGGCTACCCGATGGGATGAAGCTATGCCTTTGGGAAACGGTTGGCTGGGTGCACTCATCTGGCGCAAGGATGATAAGTTGCGCATTTCTATTGACCGGGTGGACCTGTGGGACGACCGGCCGATGGCGGAAATTGACAAACTGCATTTTAACTGGGTAGTGCAAAAAGCAAAACTGAATCAATACGATTCGGTTCAGAGAATAGGTGATGTGCCTTACGAAAGCAATGCTGCGCCTACAAAAATTCCAGGTGCTGCGCTTGAGTTCAACCTGAAAAAATTGGGCAATGTAATTTCCAACGAATTGGATATTTCGAATGGGCTGAGTGTGGTGAAGTTTGATAACGGCACTGTGTTCAACAATTATGTACACGCAACAAAGCAACAGGGATATTTTGGCATTGAGAATACTGCACAAAGCATTTCGCCCGAAATGATCATTCCTCCTTATGTGTCGATTACTGCCACCAATACCGGCAGCAGTGTAGAGGGCCAGGGCCTGGCAAGGCTTGGATACAAAAAGGGCACCATTACAAAAACGGCCAACAGCATTCGCTATCATCAACCTACCTGGAATGGCAGTTATTATGAAGTGCTGGTTGTTTGGCAGCAGGTGAATGATAATAGAATTATTGGCCAATGGACTATTACCAACAACCGGCCTGCAACGCTTGCGCCCATGGATGTGAAGGCAAAAGAGCCAACCGGCTGGAACACACATGCAGCGTGGTGGAAGGATTTCTGGAGTCGCTCTGCAGTTCATGTTCCGGATAGCCTGCTGGAAAGGCAGTACTACCTCGAAATGTACAAGTTTGGTTGTGTGGCTCGCAGCAATACGCCGCCCATTTCATTGCAGGCAGTATGGACTGCCGACAATGGCAATCTGCCACCATGGAAAGGCGATTTTCATCATGACCTCAATACACAGCTCAGCTATTGGCCGGGATATGCTTCCAATCATCTTGACTTGACTGCGGGTTACACCAACTGGCTGTTGCATGTGAAGGACGAAAACAAAAAATGGACGAAGCAGTATTTTGGAGTGGATGGATTGAATGTGCCGGGCGTAACCACTATCAGCGGTAAAGCCATGGGCGGCTGGATTCAGTATTCCATGAGTCCTACCACTGCGGCCTGGCTTTCGCAACATTTTTACTGGCAGTGGAAATACTCCATGGATAAAAATTTCTTGCTTAAAGAATGCCTGCCCTGGTTTGACGATGCTGGAAGATTTCTGTCCCGCATCATGACAAGGGATTCAAGCGGCAAGTACCAACTGCCATTGAGTTCTTCACCTGAATACTTTGAC
>JBBIOQ010000215.1:0-2437 GCA_037443285.1 Sphingobacteriales bacterium
TGTACAATGCTGGCAGATGCTTCCTGCGCTTTTCTATAGCCAGCCGAAGCAGGCCACGCTGGTCCTCCAGCGCATACATGCCAAACTGCTGCTCAAACCTTTTCTGGCTGCGGTTATACAAGGGCCACAATCTTTTAATTTCGAGTTCTTCAAATACCAGGGCCATCAGTTCGGTTGCGCAGGGCTTGTATTCAATGCTGAATATGTTGCGCAGGAAATCCTGCTTGCGCTTGCTGTTGCTATTGTTGGAGAAATGGCTGCGTACACGGAACTTCAGGTTTTTGGCTTTGCCCACGTAAACAATTTTCCCGCTTGCATCTTTGAAATAGTACACGCCGGGACAATACGGCAACCTTTCCATTTGTTCGGACGGCACATGAATGGGCAGGTACGATTCAGGAGTTTTCCCTTTCGTAAATCCTGCCAGGTGCTTCCTGTCAACATCAAGGCGAAGCAACTGTTCCCACAGCGCAACTGTGGCTTCCACATCGCCCTCCGCCCGGTGCCTTTGTTCAATATGAATGTCTAGATCCCGGCAAATGTTTCCCAGGCTGTACGAACGTTTGCCTGGCAACACTTTTCGGGCATAGCGCACTGTACAAACTTTTTTTGCATTCCATTCGTAGCCCGCTTCCCTGAGGTGATGGTAGATAAATGAGTAATCGAAGTTTACATTGTGCGCTACAAAAATGCGATTACCGAGCAGGTCAAAAATCGTTTGCGCCACTTCGGCAAAAACGGGCGCATCGGCCACCATGTAATCGCTGATGCCTGTAAGTGCAGTGATGTGCCGTGGAATTTTTTGCAGCGGGTTGATGAGTGTTGAAAATTTGCCTTCCACCTTTTCACCATCGTGCAGGATGATGGCAATTTCTGTAATGCCGCTGCCCGCAGCACTCCCCCCGGTGGTTTCTATGTCGACAATTGCATACATCTGAAACGAAGGTAATGCTAAAAATATTAGTCAGAACGGTGACATTCTTTTAGTGAACATAGAACAGGTCACAGAGAACAAATGAAAGGAACTGAAACGGTATCAAACTTTCGGACTTTCTCCGGATACCTGACTACCTGCACTTTAATACATAAACCTGGGAACTTGCCTGTTCGTGGTTAAAAATTGTATGCAGCACACTACGTAGTCCCTCGAAAAAGGCGCCTATCAAATTTGACTTGCCACGGCGGTACTGCTCGCTAAGCATGGCAATATAGAAGGCATCGAACCACATAGGTTTCACAGCCTCCACTTTAAAGCCATACATAGTGGCCAATTGGCGGATGGACTGTGGCGTAAAATGATACAAATGACGGGGAACATCGTAGGCAGCCCAATGTTCTTTGTAATGCTTTGCATCCGCCGACTCAAAGTTGGGCACTGCAATAATGAGAGAGCCACCGGGTTTCAGCAGGCTTGCAAAGCGGTACAGGTTTTCGGGCAATGCATGAATATGCTCCAGCACATGCCAAAGCGTGATAGCGTCGTAGTGCTTTTCGCGAAGCCGGTGCAAATGCACCGGGGGCAGCGCATCCAGCCCGTATAAATCCCATGCCTTTTTTCGGGCGCCGGCATCAGGTTCAATACCTGTAACCTGCCAGCCTGAGTGTTTCATGGTATTGAGAAATGCACCGGTACCACAGCCCACATCCAGCAGATGGCCGTTTTTCAGGCCAGTGGTTTTGCATACCAATTTCTTTTTGGAAGTAAGCGTGTACCTGCGCACTATCTTATACATGCGGGCCATCAGGCCTTTGTCAGTATCGGAATGCGATATGTAACTCTCTGCCTGGTAATAGCGGCCAATACTTTCTGCATCCGGCACATTTTGCGTGAAGCGGGTATGGCAATGTGCACATTCCCATATTTCAAATTTTTCGCCGCTCACTGTGAAATCCTTGCAGGAAAGAACAGGCGAAATTTCGCGGCCCTGGCAAACCGGGCAATTAATATAATAAACAACCGAAATGGACATGGGGCACAAAAGTAGGGTTTGGCATTGTTTGAAAAGCTGACCTTACAATCTGTTGTACTTCTCAGGCTATCCACATTTCCTTTCACAATTCATTGGTTTATGGATATTCCTTCAATTCCTATCTTCATATTTGCACTGCAAAAAAATGATGGACAAACCCACCTGGCAACAACGCCTCACCTACATATCACTTTTCCTTCCATTCAGGTTTTATTGGTTGCTGTTCCTGTTTGCCTCTGCTGCAGGGCTTTGGTGGATTCATTTTCAGGCCCCGCCTTCCCCTTCGTTTTCGGGCACCCTGCTCAACCTGCTGGTTAAAACAGCCACTACAACCGTGCTTGTATTGTTCCTGCTCAGCATTATTTCCGTCTTCATACCCTTTGCTTTTTTCTTTTTCCAAAAGCGGCGCAAGAAAGTGCAGGTAACCATTGACAATGCGGAGCAGGATGACAAAAACCAATCGGGCC
>JBBIOQ010000216.1:0-2349 GCA_037443285.1 Sphingobacteriales bacterium
GCTTAGGCGGGCAATGCTGCTACCTACTGCATTTACGACGCCAAAAATAAATGCCCCTTTTTCTTTGGCATTTTCCAGCGCCACTAACGTGTCCGCTGTTTCGCCACTTTGAGAAATGGCAATAATCACATCGCCCTTGTTGATGATGGGATTTCGGTACCTGAATTCGGAAGCATATTCAACCTCGACAGGAATGCGACACAATTCCTCAATCAGGTATTCGGCCACCAAACCGGCGTGCCAACTGGTGCCGCAGGCAACAATGATATATCGTTGTGCATTTACCAGTGCATCCAGGTTGTTTTCTATACCACCCATGGTTATGGTACCCGATTCGGGATGAAGCCTGCCTCGCAAACAATCGTAAATCGTTTGGGGCTGTTCGAAAATTTCCTTCAGCATGAAATGCTCATAGCCACCTTTTTCGATGGCTGCCAGCTCCATATCGAGTTTGGTAATGAAGGGTGTTTGTTTTTCATTGCCCAGGTTCTTCAAAATCAATTCATCCGGCTTTACGATGGCTACCTGGTAATCATTTACATAAACCACTTCCTGGGTGTATTCTATAATAGGAGTAGCGTCACTGGCGAGAAAATGTTCGCCTTTGCCAATACCAATAACAAGCGGCGAACCTTTTCGGGCCGCAATAATTGTGTCGGGGTCATCTTTGTCAATGAGCAGAATGCAGTAGGCGCCAACAATTCGCTTCAAAGCTATCCGCAGGGCCTCTTCCAGGCTACAGTGGTTGTTGAGCCTGATGTCTTCAATAAAATTGAGAAGGACTTCTGTATCAGTATCACTTGAAAAAGTGTATCCTTTCTGCAGCAATTCTTCCTTAATAAAATGGTAGTTCTCAATGATGCCGTTGTGTATCATTGCCAAATTGCCCGAAGCTGATGAATGAGGATGTGCATTTCGGTCGCTTGGCTCACCATGCGTTGCCCAACGTGTATGGCCTATGCCAATGTGGCCACTGAGGTCTTCGCCCACTACTGCATCCTCAAGGTCGGCTACCTTGCCTTTCTTCTTGTATACTTTCAATCCATGATTCAGCAACGCAACTCCGGCGCTATCATAGCCCCGGTATTCCAGTCTTTTCAAGCCTTTTACAACAATTGGATATGCCTGCCTGGGTCCAACATAACCTACTATACCGCACATAATTTTTTGATATTGATTTGGTCGCAATTTACCCGAAGAATTCTTTTGGTAATTTTTTTTAATTAATCGTTTAGGTTTTCAAAAAATGGGCGACATCAGTCAAAAACATCAAATTCGTGGCATGCTTAGGCTGGCAGCTCAAACATGGGTGGCAAGGATGGTTACTGCTATCCTGAATTTTGGAACAGTGATTGTATTGTCGCGGGGGCTGGGGGCACCCGACCGTGGAGTTTGCGCATTTTATGCAGTGGTCATTGCGATTGCGCTGGTGTTTAGCGATATGGCCGGTGGAGCCACGATGGCATGGTTGATGAAGACTATGTCATGGAAGCAACTCCGGATAATTGGCTTTAGTTGGAGTTTTATTGCTTCGGGATTGGTCTGTGGTATCATTTGGTTATTGGGAAAAGCAAGCCTCAATGTAGTGCTCATTTTATGGTTGGCCTGCGTGTTAAACAGCGGCATCAACTTGCATACACAAATTCTTCTTGGGTTCAGGCACCTGAAAGCATACAACCTGCTGATTGTCTTTCCGGCACTGGGCATCCTCGTATTCATTTTCCCACTTTTTCATGCAGGATTCAGAAGTACAAATGGTTACCTTATTGCATTGGTTACCTCATGGGGCCTCAGTTTGTTAGTAGGTATGGTTGCAGTGAGGCACTTTGCATACGAAGCAAGGCCGCCAATGACTTACAAACAAATCATTACGAAAGCATTCAGCAGCGGTGGAGTTAACCAGGCAGGGCATATAGCTGGAATGCTCAATAACAGGCTGGTTTTTTATCTTTTGCCAGCCACCGCATTGGGGGTTTTTTCTAATTCACTTTCGCTTGCCGAAGCGATGTTGCTGGTGCCGGGCAGCATAGGCCAGGTATATTATTCATCTATGGCAGGCAGTGCGCCTTCTGAAGCCAGGCTTGCCTATTTCAAAAAGATGCAGGCCGTAAATTTTGCGATACTTCTCTTTGGATACGTTGTCATCTGCATCCTTCCGGCATCGTTCTATCCCTGGCTTTTTGGGCCAGGTTTCCTTCAAGTTAAACAAATGTTGTTGGTGTTGGGTGCAGGTGCTGTTTTTTATGGACTGTATCTTCTGAACAGTTATTACCAATCATCCAACGGAAGGTTTGTCCTGAACCTGCTGGCTACCTGTTGCGGTTTGGTATTCAATGTTTTGGGTAGCTT
>JBBIOQ010000217.1:0-2309 GCA_037443285.1 Sphingobacteriales bacterium
CAGCATGGCTAATTGCATATGCTGAAAAATATGGCTGGGATAAATTATGATTACAAGAAAAGCAGCTGATATTTCAGCTGCATCATTTTCTTTTCTTGCAAGGAGCAGCGTTGAACGTCTACTTCGTTTCAACAGATTTCCGAAACCTTGCCAACGGGGCCATCTTTGCTTTGGAAAAACTCAATGTGTCGCCGGCAATGGCATAATTGTCCACCGAGGCTAGCATTTTTTTGAAGTTGTCTTCTTTCTTTTGATCGGGGCATGCCATTAAGGTGGATGCCATGTTCGGATCGAAACTAATACCCAACACATTTTTCAGTTCATACTTTCCCATCAGGCTGTTACAACCTGCTGATGCTGCCATGGTTCCATCGGATTTCAGCAAAATAAAACCTGCAAGTTTTGGATTAGTTTCTGTTATTGCCTTTCCATTCAATTCAATGAGTTTCCAGTAAATTCCGACAAGCGATGTTCCCTGGTTCATGTCCTGATTTACCTGTGCAGGCGGGTTGGTATTGGTTACTTTTGGTGCACATGCAATAGCCATTACCACGATGCTGAACATTACTGTGTTTATGTATTTCATATGGACTGGGGTTTGAAATCTGAAGTTAGAATTTTATGCCATATGAAAATTGCATCCTGGTCTTTTGGATAGACCATTGATTGTAACCGGGTTGAAAAGGTTTACATATTTTGACAGGCTTGTCGATATAGTGAGTGACTACCTGAATGGGTTTGACCATTTTGAATCAGTATATACATTTTTGCCGCCCAAGGTCTGCAGGAAGAGTGTGACAGCAACAATTTCATCCTCGGTTAAGTTGAGATTCTGGCCAATGCCACCAGGTTTTAGTCGCTGGTCAAGTTTAGCATTTTGTACGGGGTTGTTGTTGATGCTGTTGTAATGGTTGAGCACGGCAGGCAATCCTTTAAAACCACCATTGTGCACTCGCTAATTGGCTGGCGCAAATGCTTTGAAAGATTGGTTGCTGAATGGGGGAGAAGTGGGAATCGTTATCTGGTTGAAGCTATGCTCAGTTTCTTTGTGGCAATTGTTGCATGCATTGGTAAGCAAAGTGAAGCTGCTTTTGAATGAAACAATGTTCTTATTGGAAATTGCATTTTCCACACTATCCAAAGCCGGCAAAAGCAGGTGTATGTGTTTAGTTTCAGGCCGGTCACTGTTGTATTGCCTGATGTCATCCAACGCTTCGCTTATTTCTTTCATCTCAAATTCAGCCAATGGCCAGTTGCCATTGATGCCTGAAAACCAAAGCCTGGCATGGTGTACCTGTATACTGCTCATAAACTCTCCCAGTCCTGGCTTATATGCATTATTCAATTGTTGCTGGAGACTATCGATTCGTGCCTGTAGTTGCAACTCGTTTGAAGTTGGTTGTTGGCAGGCAGCAATTGTGACGCCAAATAATATGGTGCTCAGTATTTTCATGTACTGAAATTCAGTAATGCTTTATTCGGAATATCTACCTGCCTGCTTTGTATCGGATGACTTCAGCTTTTTCCAGGGTAATCAACCCACCTGATTTTGTTTTTTCAAACAGGTGTTCGACTGTTTCGGTGAAGGCTCTGATTTTTTCTTCTGTGTCAACAATTTCTACTATCAGAGGCAGGTCGGATGATATTTCGAAAAGCTTGGTTGTATGAATGCGTGAATTGGCGCCAAAACCCATGATGCCCCTAGTAACAGTTGCACCGGAAAGCCCTTGTTTCTTTGCTTCAAAAACGATGGTTTCATACAACGGTTGCTGTCCAAGCTTGTCGTTTTCGCCAATGAAAATGCGCAGAAGTTTGGCATTAGGGTCGTTTTCCATAGTCAGAATGATTTAGTGATGGCGAAGCCGAAAAATGTTGCTATAAGTCCCAGCACAACGCTGGTGGCCACATAGGAAAGGGCATGCCAGTGCTGTCCATCGCGCAGCATGCCCACTGTTTCGTTGGAAAAGGCAGAAAATGTAGTGAAGCCACCGAGAATACCTGTTGCAAGGAATAAACGCCATTCCTGGTTAATATCACCCCTGTCGCTAAGGCCAAATACCAGTCCAATCAGGAAGCAACCAAGAACATTTACGCTTAGTGTACCGAAAGGAAATGTTGAAAGAAATTTCGACTGGATGAACTGCGACAACAGGTAGCGGGAGATGCCCCCAATAAAACTTCCGGTTCCTATGGCTATTACAAGTTTCATGAATTAAATGAAAGGTAAGCAGTGGAATTGAACCTTTTCAAATACACGTTGAATCAAAACATGTGAACATGAAAATTACAGAAGCACTTTCTGCAATTAT
>JBBIOQ010000218.1:0-2136 GCA_037443285.1 Sphingobacteriales bacterium
GGCGCCCAGCCCCTGGCATGCCACTGTCATCCAGGGCCTACCTTTGGCATCCTTTGTCCATATACATCCGCCATCCCAGGGTGGTCGAATGGCTTTGCGTGGTTTTCCATGATAATACACTACCAGGCTGTATTCCTGTTTTGATTTTAGTGCCTGAGAAAAATGCAACAGCATAATGTTACCATCTCGTTCAAAGCTCACCTCTGAAGTGCCAAGCAGAATGCTGTCGCAAATGAGGGGTTGCTGCAAATCGAGCTGCATGGTGCTGCCCCCCATCGATAGAAAACGAATCGTATTACGGCCAATAATTGTTTGCGATTTGTAATCCGGTTCCACTTCATACCTCAGCACATCCCACCAGGTGCGGTTGGCATTGAGGGTGCCACGCAATGAATCGGCATGGGTAAAATCTTCTTTTGAAGTAAGCAACTGGGCATTGATGCTAGTCGCAAATAAGAATGCAGCAAAAATCAGCAGCAGTGTAGTACAGCGCATAAAATAATTTCGAAACTGAAATGTAAGAAAGAGCAGCAGAATGGCACAAAAAATCCGGGTTATTGGCCCGGATTATTCTTGCGGAGTTTATCCTTGAATACTTTTTCGAACTTATCCAGCTTAGGCTTGATAACAAAAGTACAATAGCCGTATGAGGGATTGTTGCTGTAGAAATTTTGGTGGTAATCTTCAGCCGGGTAGAAATTTTTGTATGCTGAAATTTCAGTGACAATGGGTGATGCAAACGCTCCGCTCTTGTTCAATTCAACCTTGTACTCATCAGCCTTTTCCTTCTGTTCCGCATTATGGTAAAAAATCACGCTGCTGTATTGAGGTCCTTCATCGGCACCTTGTTTGTTCAGGGTTGTTGGGTCGTGTGTTTTCCAGAATACTTCGAGCAGTTCATCATAGGAGACTACCTTGGGGTCGAATACTATCTGCACTACTTCTGCATGGCCGGTGGTTTTAGTACACACCTGCTCATAAGAGGGATTCGTAACATGGCCACCACTGAAGCCGCTCGTTACTTTCAATACACCTTCGAGTTCACGAAAAATGGCCTCGCTGCACCAGAAACAGCCGGAACCAAAAGTTGCAGTATCGGTATTCATGTTTTTGTGTAGGAATTCAGCGCCTAAAGATTGTGATTGTACATTGGGCTGGTTGCATCCTTCCAGTGCAATATATCCTGCAACAATACCCAACATCCATACATACTTCATTAGCAAGGAATTTTCGACCTCAAAATTGAACTTTTAAACCGGAGCAATAAAACCACTGCCGGCAAATTAACACTCTCTATAGACTGGCATAGTCGTATTGTGGTTGGTACTGCAAAAGGATTCTTAAAATCTGCTGATATTCGCAGCTTACTGAACGGCTATTGCAATTATTGACCGAAAGATATCCCCCGCAAAAAAAGCTTGCCATATGCTGAATAACCATTTTGAAGCAACACTTGCATTTGCAAGACAACTGGATACAGATGATAAGCTCAACCAGTTTCGTAATCAGTTTCACTTCCCCCCCCACAAGGCTGGTAATGCCATTTATTTCTGTGGCAATAGCCTGGGCCTTCAACCCAAACGTGTGCAGCAGGCCATTGAAACAGAATTGGCAAGCTGGCGCAATTTGGGTGTGGCAGGTTACATGACCGGCACTAACCCATGGCTGTACTACCAGGATTATTGTAAGCCGACGCTGGCAAAAATTGTAGGTGCTGCTACTCATGAGGTAACGGTGATGAATGCCTTAACCGTAAACCTGCATTTGATGATGTTGAGTTTTTACCGGCCAGATGTAACGCGTTACAAAATCATGATGGAGGCAGGGGCTTTTCCAAGTGACCAATATGCCGTAGAAACACAGGTGAGGCATTACGGCTTTGATCCACAAGACGCAATCATTGAAATAGCACCACGACAAGGCGAAAAGCTGCTTCGTACAAATGATATCGTTGCTGCTATTGAAGAGCATGGTGAAAGCCTTGCACTAGTTATGTTCAGTGGTATGAATTACTATACCGGGCAGATGTTTGACATGCAGGCCATTACTGCTGCTGCGCATGCTGCCGGTACTGTTGCTGGGTTCGACCTTGCACATGTTGTCGGTAATGTACCTGTACACCTGCACGAATGGGAT
>JBBIOQ010000219.1:0-2097 GCA_037443285.1 Sphingobacteriales bacterium
ATGGGCATTGGTATCAGTAAACATATCCCTACCGCAGAGGAAACAAACAGCGGCAAGTCTTCTTATGAAAAATCGCTCAGTTACATGGGTTTTCACGAAGCGGATTCTATGCTCGGCAAGCCGGTTGACTATGTGTTCATCGGAAGTTGTACCAATGGCCGCATAGAAGACTTCCGTGCTTTTGCATCCATTGTGAAAGGACGTAAGAAAGCGCCGAATGTAACTGCATGGATAGTGCCTGGTTCGCACATAGTTGAAAAGCAAATTAAAGACGAAGGCATACTGGAAATTCTAACCGATGCTGGTTTTGAACTTCGCCAGCCCGGTTGCAGTGCTTGTCTCGCCATGAACGATGACAAGATTCCAGCCGGCAAATATGCTGTGAGCACAAGCAACCGCAACTTTGAAGGAAGGCAGGGACCCGGTGCCCGCACTATGCTGGCCAGCCCGCTGGTGGCTGCCGCTGCCGCAGTAACAGGCGTGGTTACCGATCCAAGGGAACTCATCAACTAATAATTCCCCAAATCGCCGAATAAGAAACTTCAAACGAAAAACAACAAACGAACAAATGGCTTACGATAAATTCACAATACTCACCAGTTCTGCTGTTCCATTACCCATTGAAAATGTGGATACCGACCAGATAATTCCGGCGCGTTTCCTGAAAGCCACGGAGCGCAAAGGATTTGGTGACAATCTCTTCCGCGACTGGCGTTACAATGCTGATGATACACCCAAACAGGACTTTGTTTTGAACAATCCTATTTACTCCGGAAAAATTTTAGTGGGTGGTAGAAATTTTGGCAGTGGAAGCAGCCGCGAACATGCAGCCTGGGCTATTTACGATTATGGATTCCGCTGCGTTGTTTCAAGTTTCTTTGCTGATATTTTCAAGAATAACTCATTGAATATTGGAATCTTGCCGGTGCAGGTAAGTGCCGAATTTCTCGACAAGATTTTCAAAGCCATTGAGGCAGATCCCAATGCGCAACTCGAGGTGAACTTGCCGGAACAATCCATTACCATTCTTGCTACCGGGGAGTCGGAATCATTCGATATCAATGGTTATAAGAAGCATAACATGATGAATGGTTTTGATGACATAGATTACCTGCAGTCCATGAAGCAGGATATCCAAGAGTTTGCATCCAAGAGTTTGTATTAAGCATTTTTTTTGAAGACAATAGCATGCCAAATAACAGGCGATACATTGAGATAATGGATACCACACTCCGCGATGGTGAACAAACCAGCGGAGTTTCCTTTTCTGCCACAGAAAAACTAACGATAGCGCAATTGCTGCTCACCGAAGTAAAGGTTGATCGCATTGAAGTGGCTTCGGCCAGGGTTTCTGAAGGGGAGTTTGATGCGGTGAAAAAAATCACCCGGTGGGCCAAATCCAAAGGACTTCTTGATAAGGTGGAGGTACTCACTTTTGTTGATGGCGATGTATCAGTAAAATGGATGCTGGAAGCTGGCGCCAAAGTGATGAACCTGCTCACAAAGGGTTCACTCAATCACCTTACACACCAGCTGAAGAAAAAGCCCGAAGAACATTTTGCTGATGTGAAAGCAGTGATGGCCTTAGCAAAAGAGAAAGGCCTGGAGTGCAACGTGTATCTTGAAGACTGGAGCAATGGCATGCGCCATTCCCGTGATTATGTTTTTCAGTACCTCGACTTCCTGGTGACACAACCTGTGAAGCGCATCATGCTTCCCGATACTTTGGGTATTCTCATTCCTTCGGAAGTGTATGACTATGTTTCTGAAATTGTACAGCGCTATCCGCATATCCATTTCGATTTTCATGCACATAATGATTACGACCTTGGCACTGCCAATGTGCTCGAAGGCGTAAAGGCTGGCGCAAAGGGTTTGCACCTGACTATAAATGGCATGGGCGAAAGAGCGGGTAATGCACCGCTGGCAAGCGCCATGGCTGTGCTGAACGATTTTATGCCAGAGATTGAAACTTCCGTGGTTGAAAAATCACTCTATCATGTGAGCAAACTGGTGGAAACATTTTCGGGCTTCCGCATACCCGTAAACAAGCCGATTGTGGGTGAAAATGTGTTCACACAAACAGCAGGGATTCAT
>JBBIOQ010000220.1:0-2009 GCA_037443285.1 Sphingobacteriales bacterium
GTGCAGATAGAAGCAATGGCAAAGGGACTGATGGTGATGGCGCCGAACCAACTTCCTTCATCAGAAATCGTCGGCAACAATCAATTTCTTTTTGAACCCAAAAGCAAAAATGATTTGCTTCAAAAACTGCAGATAGTTCTTGATGAGCCTATCAAATGGCCGGTAAAAAGGGCCTATTTCAGAAAAAGATACGAGCATTTGTTTTCGGCTGAAGCCTACGCAATGAAATTGCAGCAACTTGTAAATCGCTACGCCATTTGCCATGAAGGCCAACCATAAGAAGATATTGTTGGTAGCAACCGGGTTGGGGCGGACGCTGCGGGGTTTTGAAACTTATATTGCTGAGCTGGCAACCCTGTTGGAAAGGGAGCGAATGCGTGGTTTTGAAGTGGTGGTGTATGGAGGGGGAAGAATTTCAAATCCCGGATTTCGATACCACACCATTCTCAATATACACAGGCAAAGCCGCTTGGCATATTTGTACCGTACTTCAGCGAAAAGGTTGTCATTGGAGCGAACCAGTTTTTTTTGGGGTATGATGGTCAGGTTTGTTTTTGACAGACCTGCTGCTGTCTATTTGGGTGAGTACAGTTTATACTGTCAGTTGTTTCACTTACGACGCCTTCTTCGGTTAAAGTATTCTTTGGTTTTATATACCGGAGGCCAGGCTATTCCAGGTCTTTTTGATAGCAAAAGGGATTTTGTTCACCACATCACAGATTATTACCTGGATGCCTGTGCGCATTTGCCAACAAACCGCCAGGCTTTGTTACCCCATTTCATTTATCCGGATTTTATAATAAAGAATGAGTTGTTTTCAAGCATTCGAACAATGGCCGGCGGTAAAAAAATTATTCTGAGTGTTGGGGCTATTGAAAACAGCAGTAAACGAATGGGGTTGTTGGTGCAATCACTCGCTAAAAGTAAATGCAGAGTATTTCCCATATTGTTGGGAGAGCCTACTGCAGACTATCAGGACATCGAACTTCAACTAACCATGCATTTTGGGAAAGGTGGTTACATCCTGGCCAAAGTGCCAAAGAAGGAATTGGGTACATGGTACCAGGTAGCTGATGCATTTGTGCTTTGTTCACCCAAGGAAAGCTTCGGTCTTGTGCTCCTCGAGGCTATGTATCACGGGCTTCCTGTAGCATGCACCCGCTTTGAAGAGGTAGAATTTGTTTTGCAGAATAATGCTACTTGGCTTGACAATAAAAAACCAGAGGCCTGGGCTGGAGAACTTGCAGATTTTTTTCAAAGTTTGCCTGTACAACCGCAGGCAAATCTGGTTGCACATCAGTATTGCATCAACAGGTTTTCATGGCAGGCATTAAAACATGAGTACCTGGCGATGTTCAGAGAAGTCTTACGTTAGTATTTTCATGGCTATTGTTGTTAATGCTCTTTATAAGGTGTGCAGGTTTCTGCATATAAGATTGCCTCATAAGTTCACGAATCGTTGGCCTTTCAATGGTGTCTTCAAGGTGTTGACTCATGCCGGCACATTTCGAATGAAAGGAACTGGAAAGTGGATAGAAAATGCCTTGTTTTGGAATGGTATTGATGGCTATGAGCCAGGAACAGTAAAAGTGTTTATGTCCATAGCCAGTCGTTGTTCCTGCATCGTAGATGTAGGTGCTAATACAGGTTTGTTTAGTCTTGTTGCCAGCCTTGTATCTCCTAAAGCACAGGTTTTTGCCTTTGAACCATTTCCATATTTTGCTTCTATGTTCGCGTTGAATAATAGAATGAATAATTTCAATATTAATCTGCTTGCAGTTGCCGTATCAGATACAAATGGGTATGCTGATTTATATGCACCACCCCCTAAAAAGGGAAACTTGTACTCCACCACCCTTAGCATGGTTCACTATTTGAATCACCAACAATCAAAACCCGAATCAATACGTGTGCAAACTGTCACGTTGGAAAGATTTATATCCGAAAACAAAATATCCAATATTGGTTTGATGAAGGTGGATGCGGAAAACATGGACATTGAGGTAATC